>CAZLWX010000192.1:0-4930 GCA_964563295.1 uncultured Roseivirgaceae bacterium
CCTTCAATTCCTGTTCGGATGCCTTAAAAGGGATGTTGGCAACATAAATGTTCATTGTCTTGATGGTAAATGAGAAATTAGTTAACCCAAACTGAAAACCTTCTCCACCACTGGCAATCCGAAAATTGACGGTAACGTGAAGAATCAGTTCAGTCTATAAAGGTAACAAAAAATAAATGATATAATGAAAGGCCTTTTTCGCAACTATTTGGCCTTAATGAGAGGTAAACGGTGTGGAGGGTTCGGCAAAAACGAATGAGATGCGCGCAGCTTGCGGCATCCCATTCGCATCATCTCATCAGTAAGCGCGTTCAACGCTGCCGCTGCCATATATCTTTTTCATGGCGCTCTTGGTATTTCCTTTGTGTTTGACCTGCCCGCTGCCCATGACAATGGCGTCAATCATATTGGAGACGTTCAATTCAGCAGTACCTGTTCCGGCAACCTTCACTTTCGCCGTCTCAAATGGACAATTGAAACCATGAATCGTTCCAGAACCACTGATCAACGCATCGACCGATGTCGCATAGCCGCGCAAAGCAAGGTTTCCTGATCCGGCCACTTCGGCTTTCACATTCTCGCCTTTAATATCGACGTCCATACTGCCGGGTCCGTTGACAGCAAGGACCAGGTCGCCGGCGGCCAGGGAGTTTTCAGAAATGATCTTGCCGCCTGAATTTACCTGCAACTCGCTGATGTTTTTCATGCTGACATAAAGCTTCATCGTGGGATTGACTTTGATGTCGTCAATCTTCGCCCAAAGACTCTTGTTGGCGACTTCAGGCTTTCGCTCAATGTTGATCATCAGAATGCCATTCTCGACTTTGATGTCACTGACGGTGAAGATATCCGTCTCGGCCTCGACACTCACCTCCTGCTTGTTAGTCTGCTTCAGGTAGACCGTGTAATTGGAGTTGACATAGATACCCCTGAACTCCGGGAGTTCGAGCGCTTTCTTGGTTACCTGCGCCAAAGCCGCGGTAGTCAGGAGACACAAAGCCAGCGTGAAGATTCTTGTTTTCATGGTTGTAAGATTGAGGTTTAGCCTATTTATACGATTGGGGATGCTTTGGTAAGACATGTAAAGCTGAATGTTCCGGCAGTCTAAGAAAAACCATTCCGGCGACATAAACGCGACTTTGTCGGCTATAACGGCATTTCCATCACCGTTTTTTTCTGAAAATCGCCCAAAAAATGACGATGAAGGCAATACCACCGATACACATCACCAGGAGAACCTCGGGAGTAATCTGATCTACAGCATGCATGGAAGCAAGATAAGATCAAAACCTGAATAACGCCTGAAACCGGAAATCATTTCGTGCGTTACCCTGGACAGCGTCCAACCCACTGCCCGTTTCGTCGCGATCCGCGTATCGCGAAAGCGCATAACGCGCCCATAGGCTAAGCCGGCGACTCAACTTGTATTGCAGGACGAGGTACATTCTCGTCCCGCGCCCGTAATATGCCGGCAGCGAGAACGACATCCATACATCGTTTTCATATACGTAGTGGCGGTTGTCATAATCCTCCGTGTCGAACAGGGCATAGCGGGCGGTGGCGCCGAATCTTCCCGCTGAGAACGTCACATCCTGCGCCAGGGCCAAGCCATCGGAATTAGCGTCACCATGCTCATACGTGCTGTACAGGATCCTTGTCTTCATTCCCCAACGTTCGTCGGCAGCATGCGCGATGGTTACATTGTAGTTTCTCTTTATCCCCTGCACCACCTGGTATAGCGACGTCTCGGCCCCGGTATTTCGCGCCTTGCTCTCCTCCCGCATCAATACGAAAACTTGCGAACTGCGCGAAGGATGCCAACTCATTTTCGCCAACCACTCATACCCCCGCGATGGAGCATAACGTCGAAACGCGAGCCATGGGAAAGTGAACAGATCGGCATATCCCTGCAATGTTACGGCTCGGCTCAATTGATATTTCCAACCCCAATAGAAACCGCGCTCATTACTGGCCTGTGTGTTTTCGGAAAATGCATTCGAGTAGAGCGCGTAAAAATCGGATTCATACCGACGCCAAAGAACGGCGATATCGAATCGTGAGGACAACGACCCTAATGCGCCCGCCACCATGCCACGGCCGGCGCCAAGAGACATGGCCACCTCATTGAAGAAGGTGAAGTTGTTCAGATTGAAATGAATGAATGCACTCGCGTTGTAATTGCGCTCGCCAGTAAATGCAAATTGGTTGTAAAGGGTCTCCCTTCTTTCAACGATCCCGCTGAAGTCGCTGGCAGAAAACAGAACCGCCGTATTCAGGCTTCCCTTTCTGAATTCGAGAACGGCTCCAACATTGTCTTCACGCGCCAAACGCCGTTTAGCCATCTCGGTTGCATTGCGGTGAAATCCTGTAGCAGTGAACGATAGAATAGTGTCGCCTTCAGCGGTTGCATCCCGACGCACCGAGGACCAATAGGAGGACAGGAACACGTTTCGCGTCAGCGATATCGTGGCCGCTGCTCCACGGAAGAACCCAGACTCATTCACCGAAGTGTAGGGCATAAATCCAACATTGGCCCGCCTGGCGGTGGTGATGGATTCACTGCCTTTTCCAAGCCCGAACGGACTGCCAAGGACTAGTCCCTGGCCGAACTGTACCTGGTAGTCTCCGACAATGAGGTTTTGAATTCTTCCTTTGTTTCTAATCTGCAGGTGCCCCGAAAGGAAGTCTGCGCCAAATTGCCGCGACGATGGCTGCCAGACCAATGGCTCCCCAGCATCCTTCTCGGCGGTGAATCCTGCGCTGTACCGGCCCGCATGACTGCTGCGGAATCGCATGTAGATCTTGTCGTCCGAACCCTGGAATCGCTGCATCGGCTCTGCAACGTGAAAGCCGCGCTTCGTTTCCAGCATCTTCTCATAACGGATGAGTAGATAATGGTCGGCGTTTTGGGTCACCTGCCGAAGCACACCGCGACCGGCGCCTTCCCTAATGGTGACATAAGGGAGTATCGCCTTAATGGTTGTTAGGTCGAGAGTAGGCACCACCTGCAACTCATAGATACTGGATAAGTACCCGACGTCATCACGGTATCGCAACAACTCTCCAATCTGACTTTCGGAGAGGACGTGGAAAGACTCCAGTTCCTCGCGCGTTGCGACATTGAGATCGATCGGATTCGACAGGAGCTGCGCCAGGTTTTCATATACTGTTTCGTAGTCGCCATCGGTGTCGGGGAACGCAGTGAGTTCTTCCGCAATGCGCGAAAGGTCGCCAGGAATTGACTGCGCGCAACAGGATACACTACAGACCAGCCCGGCTATTGTAATAATAATGAACGCCTTCATTTTGTAAACCTGTAGGACACACTCGCCTGATGATTTGGACCAAAGCTCAGGCTATATCGAAAAGCGTAGTCGAGGCCGAATTTTCCAATCTTGAATCCGAGCCCACCGTAACCCGCGCGCACGCCGAGGTTAAATCCTGTACGCGCGAACACTCGGTCGTGTATCCGATATTCCATGCCGGCCCTGACAACGACGGGATAATCGAGATCCTTTTCCGCATCGACAGCAACAAAAAGTGCGGACGACGGCTTGACACCCAACCCTACTACCAGACTGGTAGGAAGGCGCTCGCCGGTGGAAGGGTCAATCTTTGGCTGATTGATGTTGATAATGTGGGCGCCGATCGATAGCTCGGGAGTCAGGCGCGCGATGCCGCCAAAGCTTGCCGTAATGGCACGGGTGTTGCCAAGACCTTCGGCGTGGTATTGAATGTAACTGAGTTTAAGGCCGAGTGAAGCCAGGCCCATCGTATTGGCAAAACCTATCGACAGGACTTGCTCATTGTACAGGTCGTCGCCAAAACGAAAGACACCGGAAGACGCGGCACCCGTGGCCACGGGTATGCTGATGGTGGCGGCCATCCGGTTGAACCAGGGTGTCGATGGACAAGCGTCGTACGAGAAGGCGACCGAAGCGTAATCGGTTTCGGCTGTACCCGCGATATTATTGAATAATGCCCATTCGCTGATCATACACGCGCTGGCATCAGCCATGCCCATCACGCGGGCGCCCATGAGCATCGATGCCTGTTGCGCGCCTGCGACGAAAGTGATCGCCGCAAGCACAACGAAAACGCTGACTTTTTTCATAGAGAGGGTGTTGACTATTTTTGAACGATGAAAACAAAGCTATTCCTTTCCGCGCTCCTGATCCATCCAATTTTCCTGACTTTCTCACAGCAGGTGATCGTGGAGCGTTATTCCAATGACGTAGTGCGCGCTGAAGGCATGGTGGTGGGAGAATCAAAGCAGGGAGAGTGGAAGTATTATTACCCGAATTCGGCCTTGATGAGCCGCGAACAATACGCGGATGGAGCCCTTAACGGTCAGGTGGAGTACTATTATCCTGATGGGACGTTGCAAGCGGTGGAGACCTGGCGACGCGGGGCGTTGGAAGATTCCGCATTTTATTATTATGCCAGTGGTGCGCTCGAACGAAAAGGCCGTTATGTTGATCACCAATACGATGGCGTCTGGAAATCCTTCCATGAGAATGGCAGACTCGAGAGAGTAGTTCACTACGAATCGGGCGCTCCAAATGGTGCAACGGTCATGTTCAACGAAGACGGTGTGAAAATGCAGGAGGGGTCATATCTTGATGGTCTCGAGCACGGGGAGTGGAAGTTCTACGACGAGGATGGATCATTGCGGTACTCAGGAAACTTTGAGAAGGGCCAGCGGGTGGGAGTGTGGTGGCGCTATGATAAGCGAGGCAGGAAGAAGGAGTGGAGGTATTGAAAAAGTCCATAGTCCATGGTTGATGGTCCATGGTAGAGTCGAGTTTCGAGGAGAGTCATTGAGGCGAGGAAGTGGGTGGTGGGGAAAGTCCATGGTCCATGGCAGAGTCGAGTTTCGAGGAGAGTCATTGCTGCGAGGAAATGGGTTGTGGGAATGTCCACGGTCCAC
>CAZLWX010000193.1:0-4903 GCA_964563295.1 uncultured Roseivirgaceae bacterium
TCCAAATTCATTGCGGAGAGCTGCGACGATCTTTCCGGCGAATGTATCTTCTTGTAGGGAACGATAGCGCATCAGCAACGATAACGCGATGACGGGAGTGGGCACTTGCTTTTCCAGCGCCGTCTCGAGTGTCCATTTACCTTCACCCGATGAGTGCATGGTTCCTTTGATAGATGACAACCCCGGATCCTTTTCCAGCGCGCGAGCAGTGAGCTCCATGAGCCAGCTTCTGACCACCGAACCGTGATTCCAGACCGAGGCCACCGCGCCAAGATCGAGATCCAGCTCGCTCTTCTCCATCAGCTCAAAACCCTCGGCGATCGACTGCATCATGCCGTACTCAATCCCATTGTGAACCATCTTCACAAAATGTCCCGCGCCCGAAGGTCCACAGTACAGGTAGCCATCCTTAACGGAGATGTCGCGGAAAAGCGCCTCGCAGTAGTTGAAGGTTTCACGTTTGCCACCGATCATCGCACACACTCCATTCAAGGCACCATCCACACCGCCACTGGTACCGCAGTCGAGGAAATCGATGCCACCTTCCTCCAACGATCGCGCCCGTCGTATTGAATCCTTGTAGTTGGAGTTGCCGCCGTCGATGAGGATGTCGCCTTTGCTCAGCAACGGCAGCAAGGAATTAATCGTGTCGTCAACGGCTTGTCCGGACGGAATCATCAACCAGATTACCTTGCGGTCTGAAAACTTGCGCGTCACCTCTTGAAGGGAATCGAATGCCTGGATGGCCTTGCTGTTGGCAGACGCCCGTATACCCTTGTCGAGGTCGTAGGCCAACACCTGGTGACGATGATTCTGGATATTGAGGGCGAGATTGAAACCCATTTTACCCAATCCAACAACGGCGACTTGCATGATGTAAAATTTTTGAAGGAAGCAATTTAATGATTTTGTTACACCATCAGTGGGCTAATGTGCTGATAAAGCTGCCGGTAACGTTTGAAGGTCTCACGGTACACCGCGGAATACGGCGACTCGGGAAGAAACTCCCGCAGCATCTCGGGATGCAACGATTCATAGTCCGGGATGATGCCGAGTGTCTTTAAGCCCAGGTATGCGGCTCCGACGGCGGAGGCATCTTCGGCGTTGAGCAGACAAACTTTTTTTTCGAAGACATTGGCCAACAGTTGCAGCCATTCCGGCGACCGAACAAAACCACCACTGACGTGGATACGGTCGATAGGTAGTCCATTCGACATCATGTGCTCGGCGATATCATAGAGCGCAAACGAAATTCCTTCAACGACGGCGCGTGTAAAGTGTGATCGCGAGTGGGTTCCGTTCATACCGAAAAAGGCGGCGGATGCTTTGCTGTTCCAAATTGGTGCGCGTTCGCCGAGTACATAGGGCAAAAATATTAATCCCTCAGCACCAGGTTCGGAGAACTGAATAGTCTTCAGTACCGCGTCGTAGTCTTCGACAGTTTCAAGCCTTTGGTCGAGAAAGTTTTCAACATACCAACGTAGCGCTGACCCACCATTGTTTGTTGGACCACCGCAGATGAATGTTTCCCCGTCGAGCCGATAGTTGAAGATCATGCTGGTGAAATCGAACACGGGCTTCTTGCTGGCCACCCGCACGGCTCCGCTGGTGCCGATGGTGAGGGCGGCCGCACCGGGAGCAGTCGCGAAACTTCCCAGGTTGGCGAGGCAGCCATCGCTGGCACCGATCATGAAGGCTGTGGAGTTGTTAATTCCAAGTTGGACTGCAACGGCTTTATCGCAATCCTTACGGGTAAAGGACGGAGAAACGAGCGTGGAAAGATGGTCAGGCGTGATTCCCGCCGCGTCCAGGGCATTCTGGCTCCAGGCGAGTTTATGAATATCTATCAGGCCGGTTGCGGAGGCGATGGAGTGATCCACTTCAAAAGCGCCGAACAGCTTGTGCCAGATAAATTCTTTGATGGAAATGAATTTATGCGTTGATGAGAACAAAGGTGCCGCGTGTTCGCGAAGCCATGCCAGTTTACACAAGGGTGTCATCGCGTGGATGGGAGTACCGGTTTGTTCGTAGAGCATTTCACCCGAGGATGATTCGCGGATGTGAATGGCCACATCGCCGCTCCTGTTGTCGGCCCAGGTCATCATGTTAGCCAGTGGGTTGCCGTGGCTGTCGACAGGGATGACGCTGTGCATGGCAGAGCTGAGTACGATTGCCCGGGGTGCTGCGTGTTGTTTAGTGAGTCGACTTACACTCTTGACAAAAGCTTGCCAGACGATTTCCGGTGCTTGTTCCGAATGTCCCGGTGCCGGGCGCAGAGTAGGGTAGTGGACCTGGGCGGTACTGAGGATTTTGCCGGTGAAGTCTACGGCCAGTGACTTGGTGCTTCCTGTTCCGATGTCTATGCCAAGGACGTAGTCGGGCATGCGTAGTTTTTGGGAAGATAGGAAGAAGTTTGGATTGAAGGAGTTTGAAGATTGTTTTTTACTTGAATTGGGCCACACCCTACGAATGGAAATCCACGAATGAAATGGTATCGTTGGTGTTTTTCACCAACGATACCCCGCGCGCCGTGGTCCTGGTCTTCGTCCATCGATTTGTTCTTCACCAAATTCTTCTGTGCTTCGAATTCCGAGTCTCCGCCTCCCGGGGCGGCGAGCCCCCGTATACCTGTTTCGAGGCTGAACGCTGACCGCGCATGCCCCTCCAGGCCAAGGACAGGCTTAGCCCTCTCAACAGGTTCGTTGGTGTTCCTCAACAAGATATCACCCACCACCAGGTTTAATTCCGCCCCACGCCCTTTTGGTCCCTAAAGGGCCCTTCGCGCGGCAGCGTTGGCTAATAAACCTGGAAATGGAATCACTATCCCGCCATACTTTCCACGAATGGATTTTCATAGGTGGCGTTCATCACGCAGACGGCGTTTATTTCGTTAATGGAGAAATGGGTGCGGGGCAGGATATTGCCACCCAGATCATATCGCTTGAGGACGATCACTTTCTCACCCCTGTCGACATAAATACTCTCGATTCCCGTGACAAACATTCCTTCGCCGAGGGCGGGCGAATAGATGCCGGCGACGGTGCCGTTGGTCTGACATTCTTCCAGTGCCACCAGCATCTTCCTGGCGGCACGGATCAAGCGAAGACTTTCTGTCGAGGAATCAATTTTTTTGGACGTGAATGAGCCGTAAAGGAGAAATTTGAATAATTGTAACATAGGTTAGGTGTTTGGGTTCAGGCTATCAAAAAAAGCGACTCACAGTGTGAACTGCTTTTTCGGGACGGAAATTATATTCTTCAATTGGTGTTGTGCATCCTGCATGGCTTCCTGGATGGAGATGTAGACGCGCATGTTGCCTTTGGCGTCAGTGAAGGGTGTGCGCCAGATTCTCCTGTTATCGGTGTCGCGCGCGGTGAGCCAGACACTCCAACCGTTCTTTTCATGAATGGATATCTCGATCCTAACCTCGCCAAGAGAAACCTCGTCAACCAGTACCTCGTTGATTACAACGTCCATAGTGCTTAACCAAATCTTCATAAAAAAATCATGCCCGCTAATTTTTCCGATAAAGCGACGGTTAACTTATCAGATAACTTAACTTTGTATACTTTTAGCTACGTCTAAGCAAGCAGATATCGGTATCAAGGGTTGAACAGTCGCGATGAAGAGCATTCACAATGGAATTACCGTTACAGAACTCAAGCGATTGTTGGTGGCGATCGTAGAGACCCGCTCGGCTATCTGTTTCCGCTTTCGCAAAGTTGGTGAGATGTGGTATCCCAACTTTCTTCGGGTGTTGAAAGTCACCGAGAAAGGAATAATCCTCAACGACGAGGTAAAGAACAAACTTTTTTCGCTGGACCTCTCATCGGTTATGCAGTTCGAACTTGATGGGCCGTTATATGGTTTCGAGCCGCACTTCCATTACGACGTGAGCGGGCTGGTGTTGTGACTCGGGTTTGACAGAGAAAAAAAAGGCACCAGAGTTATCCAGTGCCTCTAGGATTAGGTAACAAAATAAGTTTCAATGGGTGGCCGCCATTTCCCTCCGTCGTTTGGCATCAATTGAATACTTTCCGGCGCCGAATATGGCAAAGATAATGAGTCCGACCAGGACGACGATCGATACCCACAGTTCCATGTGGTTTCCAACAGAGAACAAACCGTGTGGCGCATTCACGAATATGACCGCGCCGATTAGGATCGGAATTTGAAAGATGCTAACGATCCTGGTGAAAAGTCCAAAAGCAATGAGTGGTCCGCCCAGGATGTGCGCGAAGACAACATAGTGAGCGAGAAAGGCGCCAGCGAACCAGGTACTGATCCCGGCTGTCGTGTCTTCAAGTTCATGCATTTGCGTAATAAATACGATACCCTTGTAGGTGATAAAGAGACCCAGAGCGATTCGAAAGATGTCCAGAAAACCGGGGCGATGGCTGTTACCCCACTTTTCAACGTCGGTAACTACACTCATAGCGGTAACTTTGTTGGTATATACAAAGCTTACAAAAAAAATGTGGCAACTCCCAGGAAAATCTCCGATATGTCATGACCCGCAGCGGCAAAAAAAAGGCCGATCGCATCGGATCGGCCTCCCTGGGTTCGAACAATGTGTTAACTAATTGTCGTAGTCACTTCTGCGATTCATACCACCACCGCCGCCGCTTCTGTAACCTCCTCCTCCACCACGGGGAGCGTCAGTTTTTGGGCGGGCTTCATTCACCACAAGGGTCTTACCTAGAAAATTAAAACCGTTCAGGCTGGTGATGGCCTGGCGAGCCGCAGCCTCGTCCGCCATTTCGATAAAACCGAAACCGCGGCTGCGCTGCGTTACTTTGTCCATAATGATTTTGGCTGAAGAAACTTCGCCATACTCTTCAAATAGTCCCTTCAATTCCTGTTCGGATGCCTTAAAAGGGATGTTGGCAACATAAATGTTCAT
>CAZLWX010000194.1:0-4869 GCA_964563295.1 uncultured Roseivirgaceae bacterium
AACACGACGAAGGAGAACCCTACTTCTCCACCGCGCGCCCTTTCATTCCCTAAAGGGAGCCACCGCCCTTAATCACGAATTAAAGGCCAAAGGCTAAAGGCCAAAGGACAATGGCTCCAATGTCCAAGGGCCAACAGCCAATCGCCAATCCCACTGTGGCACAATCAAAGGCGACAAAATGTAAGGCAAACGACAAACTGGACCGAAAAAGCCCTTAGATTAGTGTTGGAATTATCTCAAGATCTTTACTGTTAACTCTAAAAGTCTGCAATATGCTGCGTTACATCCTGTTTGTCTGCATCATTTGCCTGGCGTGCGGCAATGGCCGCCAGGAGACAGCGTTAAACGAAGCTTCAATGATCAATGTCGCTATGGATACAACTAAGAAAGAATTCCGGACCGAGGCGGAATGGAAAGCCATTCTGACACCCGAGCAGTATCATGTGCTCCGCGAAAAGGGGACCGACGCTCCGTTTACCGGCAAACTCACCTATAACCACGAGAAAGGGACGTACTATTGCGCAGCATGCGGAGCTGAGCTTTTTACCTCCGACATGAAGTTCGATTCCAACTGTGGCTGGCCTAGTTTCGATCGGGAGATCGAAGGCGGCAAGATTGTCAAAACCGTTGATACCAGCTTCGGAATGGTGCGAACCGAGATCACGTGCGCCAAATGCGGCTCTCATCTCGGCCACCTCTTTGATGATGGCCCCACCGTTACAGGACTTCGCTACTGCGTCAACTCCACCTCGCTCGACTTCAAGAAGAAAGAGTAACGTTCGTTATTCCGTGCGTGATAAAAAGCGCCCTATCGACCACAACGGCCGATCATGGAGTAACGCGGCTTGAGGTTGTTACAATAACTTGTCCCTCCATATTCATTTTGTTCGGAGTGTTTGAATATGAGGCCAATCAAGGTAAGTTTTGTAATCAGTGATTTAAGCAGCGACGAAATCGAGCAGCTAAAGCACAACTATTCGATCGTCGCCAAAATGATCCTGACGCCTGATGACCACAAGCTTTTTCGATACGGGCCGGGAGATCAGATTCAGGTTCAGACGCAGCAGGGTGATCGCCTTTGGTGCCGGATTGAAGACCTTGAGAAGGTTGAGAGTGAAGAGCGGGTAATCCTGATCTTTACGCTTTCACGGGCGGGCTGACTATTATTTGCCGGCGTTAAGCCTGGCCAGAAAGTCGGCGCGGTAAGTCTGACCGATCGGCACAAGTCGCCAAACTCGTAGTACGAAATAAAATAGTAGCCCGGCAGCAGATAGTCAATTAGTCGGTCGAACAAGAGTTGATTAAACCAAGTCCACAACAGGATATTCGCGACGAAAAGGAACAGGAAGATCCAAAACGTTCGCGGATTAAGAAACCGTTTACGAATCACCCATGAGTTCACCGTACTCGCCAGAATAAGAGTCCCGAGGAATATAGACGTGTACAAGTGGTCGATCATGCTTACCCTGCTCGAACTGACGAACATTTTCAGCAGGATAAAATACGCCGCAACACAGAACCCGAGCTCAATGAGCCATCGTGTGTACACGGGGTTATAGCGGAATGATCGGAATAACTTGCTCTTCATCACGGATTGGATTGAAGCTTAAGCCAGACGGTATTTTTGTCCGCAAAAGCGGCATCGTCGTTGCCATACTTAATCAGAAACTTTTGTAGTTCTTCAGTTGAACCCGTCAGCACATATTCCCTGATCTCTTTGGCAGCCTCGTCGGGATCCTCCGAGTAGGCGGCAAACTCTTCTTTGATCACTTCATGCGAGATCTTTATGCGATTCTGCTCGAACAGGGACTTGAGCCACTTTTCATTGAACCATTTGATTTGGATTTCATTTTCAGAGAGCCGATGAACCTTGGCTACCGAATGGACAGCCACGAGGTGCAGGTCGAACAGTCCATACGACTGCTTCCCCTCGTCTTCAATCGGAATAAAATCAAAGTACAACTCTCCCTCCAACTGAAAGAGGTGCGCCAGAAATACCAGGTTGCGGTCGCCCTGGCCCAGCCACCGCATTTCATAAGCTGGTGTATCTTCCGAGCGACGGATTAACCATTTGTTGCCATCATCATCAATCCATGAATTGACCAACTCCTGCCGGAAGACGAGATCGTTCACCGTGTAAAAGGGATGCAGTGACTTGACAATACATCCCTGAAGTAATGCCGCCATCGACAGCAGCATCACGAACATCATGCGTTTCATAATTCTTGCTTTCATGGCTGAAAATTGAGGCAAACCGCTCAACTGATAAAATTTATTCGATGAACGCGGCCGATCTGTGGCCAAACACCGTGCAGGTTGCAAGTTACAGGCGCCTCAACACCTTACCTACCTGGACACGTTAACACCTGAACACGCCAAAGGATAAAGGCCCCTGCCGCAGGTTAAGCGTCCGTTAACCGCTATTTCGTTCGGTGGCGAACATGGTGGTCACCAATCAGGCGTTTAGTAGGTACACGAATTTTACCTGAAGAAGGCAAAGTGGTGCTCATGGTTGAATCCAATGGACTTGACGACAACCTGCATTGGTATAAGGATGCCATCATTTACGAGCTGCACATCAAGGCGTTCCGCGACGGTAATGGCGATGGCATTGGCGACTTTAAAGGGCTGATGGAAAAACTTGACTACCTGCAGGATCTCGGTGTAACGGCTATTTGGTTGCTCCCTTTTTACCCCTCGCCGCTTCGCGACGACGGTTACGACATTGCAGACTATTTCAACATTAACCCATCATTTGGTACTATCGAGGAACTCCAGCAACTGCTCACCGAGGCTCACAACCGGAATTTGAAAGTTATAACCGAGCTGGTCATCAATCATACATCCGACCAGCACCCCTGGTTCCAACGGGCCCGGCAGGCACCGCGGGGATCAGTGGAGCGCGGCTACTACGTTTGGTCCGATGATCCGAACCAATACAAGGACGTCAGAATCATCTTTCAGGATTTTGAAACTTCAAACTGGACATGGGATGCCGTTGCTCAACAATACTACTGGCATCGTTTCTTCTCCCACCAGCCGGACCTGAATTACGACAGCCCATTGGTTCAGGAGGAAGTGTTTCGAATCATCGATTATTGGGCCAGCATCGGTGTTGATGGTTTTCGACTTGACGCTGTGCCTTACCTTTTCGAGCGTGAGGGAACGAACGGAGAAAACCTCCCGGAAACACATGCTTTTCTGAAAAAGCTCAGAAGACATGTCGATACCCATTACCCCGGCACGTTGTTGCTTGCCGAAGCCAACATGTGGCCGGAAGACTCAGCCGCGTATTTCGGCGAGGGCGACGAATGTCACATGAACTATCATTTTCCGGTGATGCCTCGCATGTTTATGGCACTTCAGACCGAAGATCGCTACCCTATCACCGACATCTTTGATCAGACACCCGAAATTCCGGAAACCTGTCAATGGGCGATCTTTCTCCGCAACCATGACGAGCTTACCCTGGAAATGGTCACCGACGAGGAAAGGGACTACATGTATAAAGTGTATGTGAAGGATCCAAAGGCGCGAATCAACCTCGGTATCCGTCATCGGTTAGCGCCCCTGATGGGAAACAACCGGAAGAAAATCGAACTGCTCAACTACCTGTTGTTTTCCCTTCCCGGAACGCCCGTACTCTACTATGGCGATGAAATCGGAATGGGCGACAATGTTTACCTGGGTGACCGGGACGGCGTCAGGACGCCGATGCAATGGAGCTCCGATCGCAATGCAGGTTTTTCCGAGACCAATCCGCATAAACTTTATCTTCCGGTCATCCTTGACCCGGAGTATCACTATGAAGCGGTGAACGTCGAAATTCAAAGTTGGAACACATCTTCACTGTTGTGGTGGATGAAGCGCCTGATCAATAAACGCCAGCAATACCGGGCACTTAGTCGCGGCGACATGCAATTTGTCGGTTCCGAAAATCCCAAGATCCTGGCCTTCACGCGGAGTTACCAGGACGAAACCATACTGGTGGTGGTCAACCTCTCCCGATACACGCAGCCAGCAACGCTCGACCTTTCGCCTTTTGCCGGCTACACGCCCGTCGAGGTCTTCAGCAAGAATAAGTTTCCGGGAATCCGAGAGGATACATCGTACTTCCTCACGCTGCCCGGTCATGATTGCGAATGGTTTTTACTCGAAAAGGAACGGTCGTTGATCAATGAACAACGAGGCCTTCCGAAGATCAAGATCAACGGTTGGGATGATATTTTGGAGAAGTCCGCCATTGGCAGGCTCGAGCGGGAGATATTGGTCGACTATATCACCCCCCTTCGATGGTTTGGAGGAAAGGGACGCGTATTGGAAAAAGTCCAGATCGTCAGCCAGACAAGATTACCCGTCGAACCCCTACCCGTCATGGTTTTGCTTCTCGAGGTTTCCTATCAAAGCCACTTGCCGGAGACCTATCATTTGCCCATTGCGCTCGCAAAAGGAACGCTCGCATTTAAACTGAGAGAAGGGTGCCCCAGATCGCTGATCGCGGAAGCTGTTGTTGATGGCGAAGACGCCGTGATCTACGATGCGCTTTACGGGACCGACTTTCAGCAGTTCCTTGTTACGGCGCTTCAGAACAATCAGGTTGTCACCGGCCATGGATGTAAAGTCGCGTTCCGGGGCAATGACCTGCTTCGCGATTTTCTCGCCGACCAGGAAACATTGAAACCACGCGTACTTTCCGGCGAACAGAGCAACACGTCCGTCACGTATGGCAATAAACTTTTTGTGAAGATGTTCAGAAAAGTTGATCGCGGCATCAATCCTGACCTGGAGATCACGCAATACCTGACCGAGTATTCCGACTTCAGAAATATTCCGGCATTCCTTGGCGCCATGGAATTGACTGATCAAAGG
>CAZLWX010000195.1:0-4861 GCA_964563295.1 uncultured Roseivirgaceae bacterium
CTATCGGGCGTCGGCATTACTTGCTGATATGGGTGGTGTCTTTATTCACCCTGAGCATGAATTGTCGGTAGGCCTGGTGATAAGAAATCTCGGTGTGAAACTGGGAGGGACGGTACCCGGCGACAAACTTCCATTCGATGTCGCGGCAGGAACAACTTTCCGGCCACAGCACATGCCTGTAAGGTTTTCCGTGACGGCCTACAAACTGACGCAACCTGATATTACATATTACGATTCGCGGTCAGGTGACGATGCACCAGGCGCAATCCCGAAGGTGCTTAGTCATTTAAGCCTTGGCACAGAAATTCTCCTTACCAGGAACGTGAATATTTTAGCTGGTTATAATTATCTTATGCACCAGGCCCTGAGGCTCGAGCGCGGCGGCGCGGGCGCTGGGATAACACTTGGATTCTCGGCGGCCATTAAAGCCTTTGAACTGACGTTCAGCCGCAGCGCCTACGTTGCGGGCAACGCCGGATACTCCTTTACGATGTCAGCAGATTTGCGCAGAATCACACGAGACACCAGACGATTATGATGGATCCCAAATATTTAACACCACGTGAAATTGTTCAGGAGCTCGATAAGTATATTATCGGCCAGTATGAAGCTAAAAGAAATGTAGCCATAGCCTTGCGAAATCGCTGGCGGCGGATGAACGTAAAAACGGAGATTCAGTCGGAGATAATTCCCAACAACATCCTGATGATTGGCGCTACCGGCGTGGGCAAAACGGAAATCGCCAGACGCCTTGCCCGAATTGCGGACGCCCCCTTTGTCAAAGTTGAGGCTTCGAAGTTCACGGAAGTGGGTTATGTGGGTCGCGATGTTGAAAGCATGGTCCGTGACCTCGTCGAACAGTCCGTCAATCTTGTTAAAGCGCGTAAGAAAGAGGAAGTGAAGGAACGCGCCGCAGCCGTGGTTGAAGATATAATTCTTGACGCCCTGATTCCGCCATTGAAAGTGCAAGCGGTCCGTCATGCTGGCGAAGCCCAATCCACGCCGGCATCCGACGAAGAACTCAACGAGAGAACGCGTTCGCTTTTTCGCGAAAAGATAAGGAACGGCGAATTGGAGGACCGCAAGATCGATGTCGTCATCAAGGGCAGCAGCGGCCCGAATGTCGGAATGGTGGGTGCCGGAATGATGGATGAAGTATCGATGATGAATCTGCAGGAAATGCTCAACGGAATGCTGCCCAAGAAAACCAAGAAAAGAAAGGTCACCGTGGCGGAAGCGAGAAAAATACTACTCGAAGAGGAAGCCTCGAAACTCATCGATATGGATGAGGTCAAAGAGGAGGCTATCCGGAAAGCGGAAGACGCAGGCATCATCTTCATCGATGAAATTGATAAGATTGCATCCGGCGGCAAGGGGAAAGGCGGCGGGCCGGATGTCAGCCGTGAAGGTGTTCAACGCGACCTGCTGCCCATTGTCGAA
The DNA here is from genome assembly GCA_964563295.1 of uncultured Roseivirgaceae bacterium. Taxonomy (GTDB): domain Bacteria; phylum Bacteroidota; class Bacteroidia; order Cytophagales; family Cyclobacteriaceae; genus Chryseosolibacter. Next base: position 1,441 of record CAZLWX010000195.1, read on the forward strand.
GGCAGCACGGTCAACACCAAACACGGTGTTATCAAAACGGATCACATCCTGTTTATCGCCGCCGGAGCATTCCATATATCCAAACCGTCCGATCTCATTCCCGAGTTGCAGGGCCGGTTTCCAATTCGTGTGGAACTCAACAACCTGACGAAGGATGATTTCATTTCTATACTCAAGGAACCACGTAATGCATTGACCAAACAATACCAGGCCCTTTTCGAGGCTGAGGGCGTCAAAATCGCATTTGCTGATGACGCCATCGACGAGATCGCCAGCATAGCGTATACCATCAATGCAGAGGTTGAGAACATCGGCGCGCGCCGGCTTCATACCGTGATGAGCAAGCTCTTGAATGAACTTCTTTTCGATGTTCCCGATAAGGTTGTGGCTGGTACGAAAATATCGGTGGACGCCGCGCTCGTCAAGGAAAAGTTGAGCGGCTTCATCAAGAATAGGGATTTGAGCGAATATATCCTTTGATGCGGTTTGCCTGTGTTCTCTTTGTAGGCGGTTTTTTCACCCATAACCTGCATGCGCAGGAGACCATAAGCGCGCAAGGGGTCGAGACCCGTGACGACTCGGTTCGCAGGTTGTATATCCAGGATTTTCCTGATCATTTCTTTATTTACCCGGTACTCAAGCAGCGGACGCTGAGTTTCCAACTCGACAAAACCGATGGCAGCCAGGCGTTGACCTTCAAACCCAACAATACATTCAGCATTGGGGTCGGCGCTTATCTTTTTGAAATAGGAGCGGAGTTAGTGTTCGCCGTTCCTCTCAATGAACTGTCGAGAAGCATTTATGGTGAGTCGGATGCACGTGACATCCAATTGAATATCCTCGAAAAAAAATGGGGCGTCGATGCGTTTTACCAGCGTTACTCCGGCTTCTACGTCAGTGAAAAAGGCAACCTGCCGTCGCGCGGATTACCGTACCCGCAGCGCGCGGATGTCATCTCGCGAAATCGCGGCATCACCGGCTACTACATTTTTAATAACCGGAGATTTTCATTTCGCGCATTCTATAATTATAGTGAGCGGCAATTGCAAAGCAAGGGGTCATTCCTGATTTCTTCAATCCTCAGTACGTTCCGTGTGAGCGGTGATTCGTCTATCTTGACCGATGCACAGGAAGTATTGTTTGGACCGGCGGTGTCATTCAAAGAATTAAAGTATACAACCTTCAGCATTGCCCCCGGATATACGTATAGTCTGATTTTTAAGAATTTTTTTCTTAACGGCACGCTCAGCGCGGGTCCTGCCCATCACTGGATCCGGTATGACCTTGAAACCGGTCCGGCCGCCAATGATATTGCTATAAATGCCTACGTCGTGGCCCGAATTGGAATAGGATATAATGGCAATCGCATGTTCGGAGGTATAGGTTTTCTAACGCGCGGAAGCATCGTGAGATTTGAGGATGTTGAGTTCTCCAACAGCAACGGTTCATTCAAAATTGTAATGGGTTACCGCTTTCGCGAGAAAGGAATTTTGAGAAAGCGCGCCTGGGATCTGCTTCCGTTCGATATCTAGTCCCGCGTGGTATTTTTGGGAAAGTCGAAGAATACAAACTCCCCGGTACCAAAACCTATGCTTTTCCAGTCGTCGACATCAAAACTAAAGGACACAACTCCACATGTTGGAACCCTCGGAATGAAAGGCTCACGACTGGCGTTGATCGAATTAACAAAATCCGTGATGCCTGGATTATGACCGACCAGCACGACTGTGTGATTGGAAGGACTCAACTGACGTACGATATCGAGGATCTCTTCTTCGCCAGCATGATAGAGTTCGGGCTCGATCTTTATATTTTCCCGGGCATAGCCGATAACCTCTGCGATCTTGCGGCAGGTGGAGAGAGCCCGTCTCGCCGGGCTGGAGAGCATGATGTTGGGATGGACATCGCGTTCCTTCAGACGTTTGCCCATGCGGGGTGCATCGCGTTTCCCTCGCTCATTGAGAGGCCGGTCGAAATCAGCAAGGTCGGGCTCGTTCCAGCTCGATTTCGCGTGACGAATCACAAACAGCGTTCTCATTGGAGCAATATATAAAGGAATATATCAAACCGTCAACGACGGTCGCGACCATTCAAATTATCCTATATTCGCAGCCATGCCGACCATAAAAAAAATCAGGAGATCGGTCAAGCACACCGTGGTGTTCTGGTTCGTTCAAGTCCTGGTGCTGTTGTCGAACCTCATGCCCCGACAGAGCTGGCTGACCCTTTGCGGTTGGCTGGGACGGCTGGCGTTTCATGTTGCGCCCAAGACCAGGACCTTGATACTCCAACACCTTCACATTGCATTTCCTGGGTTAAGTCCGCTCGAGATTAAGCAACTGTCCCGCCGTGTATTTATTATGTTGAGCAAAAATACCGGGGATGTCCTGCGGAGCACGCGTATCCAGTCGCTGGAACAGATCGGGAAGATCATGGTCACTGACGGTCTTGAAAATTTTGAACGCGCAACGGCAAAAGGTAAGGGAGTGATATTTGTCAGTTGTCACGTTGGCGCTTTTGATCTCCAGGTAGTGAACATGGCCCTGCGAGGGCTGAAGCCAGCGGTTGTTGGAACTCCATTAAAAAATAAACGGCTTAACGACCTGCTTTGGCGCTACCGGAATGCCTATGGCGCCGTGGCCATTGAACGTGGAAAAGAAACGTTCAGGCTGGTCAAAGCATTAAAGTCGGGTGGCTCAGTCGCCTTGCTCATCGACCAGGACACGAAAGTGCAAAACGTCTTTGTCGATTTTTTTGGGCGACCGGCTGCGACACCTGTGGGCGCCACAGTCCTTGCTATGAAAACCGGAGCTGCGGTGGTGCCGACGTACGTTTATATGGATAGCAATCATATGCACCACATGTGTATTTTACCAGAGTTGAATATGCGCAGGTCAGGAGATGAGGAAAGCGATCTTATCTATAACACGCAGCTCATGACGCACTTTATCGAGGATGCGATTCGCCAACATCCCGATCAATGGGTGTGGATGCACGAACGGTGGAAGACCAGGCCGGGATCGGCGATCAGCGCCTGAACATTGGCGTTTTGCTATTAATCTTTGAAAATAAAATAGACAGCGAGCACGAGGAGCGCGAATCCGATGTAGTGATTCATTCGAAGGCTCTCGTTCTTGAAAAACACGACTGAAAACAGCACGAAAACCACCAGCGTGATGATCTCCTGAATAACTTTCAGTTGAACCAGCGAGAATGGTCCTCCGTACGCGCGAAAGCCCGTTCGGTTCGCAGGTACCTGGAGCATGTACTCAAACAGCGCAATCCCCCAGCTGATGAGGATGATTCCCAGCAATGGCAGATTTGCGCTCCATTTCATTTCCTTGAATTTCAAATGCCCGTACCACGCCAGCGTCATGAATGCATTGGACAGGATTAACAGGGCTACAGTTATTACCCCTTT
>CAZLWX010000196.1:0-4839 GCA_964563295.1 uncultured Roseivirgaceae bacterium
TATTTTCTTCCACAGCAGCTGAACAAACCAATCTATTCTTACAGCCTTGGTATACTCGCGTTCTGGACACAGGTACTGTTTTATACCGTAATCGGCACCCACCACTTCGTATTTAGTTCGATACCCTGGTCGTTGCAAACGGTAGCCATCGTTGGAAGTATGGGGATGGTCATACCCGTCGTCGCCGGCACGACTAATTTTCTGTTGACGTTCAAAGGTGATTTTCACCGGCTGGGAAGCAGTTATACCCTTCCATTCTTTCTTGTTGGAATCATTTTCTATTTCACCGGCTCACTTCAGGGCACTGCGGAAGCATTCCGGTTCACGAATCTGCTTTGGCACTTCACGGACTTTACGGTAGCGCATTCGCATATGACTATGTATGGAATCATCGCCTTCCTGTTATGGGGAAGCGTGTATGCCGTGATGCCGCGATTGACAGGAAAAGAACCATCGCAGCTCATGGTCGGCGCCCATTTCTGGATTGCCTTCATCGGCCTGCTGCTCTATTCAATTCCCCTCATGATCGGTGGCACGCTGAAAGGTCTCGCCTGGATGGATGGAAAGCCATTCATCGAGACGGTCACCATGATGGCGCCTTACTGGCTGTGGCGCGCCATTGGAGGATCGATGATGTGGATTGCACACATCATCTTCGCCGCGAATTTCTATCAGATGATTCGTTCTTCGCGCCAACGAGATGTAAAAACGCTGGCGTTTGAAAAAGTCAGGGAAACCAGGATCGATGAATTGGAAGCCATGCCTGTAAACTAAATCTGATGATGGACGCCTTTAACGACCACAGAAAATTATTCGGACTGGCGCTGCTGCTGTTTTTAGCACTGTCAATCTTTGTAGTGATTATCCCCGCGGTGAATAATCAAAACAATAATAGTCCCCTTCCGGGAACCGAGCCGCTGACAGGAGAAGCGCTGGCGGGCAAACATGTCTTTATCGCCAACGGCTGTGTTGCTTGTCATTCGCAGCAAGTTCGGAACATTGACATGGATAAGACGTGGGGCTCCCGCCCCAGCATCGCCGCCGACTATGCCAACAATACTCGAATGAAATGGTGGATGAATACCGCCACGCTGATGGGAACAGAACGGACAGGTCCGGATCTCACGAACATCGGCAACCGATTGCCTGCCGCCGATTGGCACCTGCTCCACCTGTATAACCCGAGAGCTGTTGTTGAAGAATCGATCATGCCGCCTTATCCATGGTTGTTTGAGTGGAAGCAGGATGTTGAAGAAGGTGATAAGGTAGTCAATGTGCCTGCAGAATTCGCCCATGGCAACACGGGCAAGCTCGTGGCCCGCAAAGAGGCCATGCAACTGGTGGCCTACCTGCAATCCTTGAAGCAAACTCCGCTTCCGGATGGAACGCCGAGTCCGGATTTTCTATACAAGAAGGAGTCCGGACAAATGGCGGCAGAAGGTGTTGCGGACCTCAGTCTGGACGGCGAGCGCTTGTATGCGGCTAATTGCCAGGCGTGCCATCAGGCGAATGGCCAGGGGCTACCCGGCGCTTTTCCTCCTCTCAAAAGCAGTTCCATTGTCCTTGATGATAATCCGGAAATCCTCGTCGAGATCATCATGAAGGGCTACAATGCGCGGGAAGCGTATGGCGAAATGCCCGCCGTGGGAACAAACAATGGACTGACGGCAGAAGAGATTTCGGCCATCATCAACCACGAACGATCCAGCTGGGGTAACAACGCACGAAAGATAACAGTCGGAGAAGTCGCCAAAATCCTGGAGTACCTGGAGAACGAAAAACCGAGTTTATGAATGCACTTAAAAAAATAACACTATTGGCTGCGACATTCTGTTTTGCAGGAATAGAAGTGCTTGCCTGCGAAGCCTGCAAAAAACAACAGCCAAAGATACTAAGAGGAGTCACACACGGGGCGGGACCAACAAGTGATTGGGACTATGTGGCAGTGTGGGGTATTGCCATCGTTGTCGTGATTTCTCTTTTTTTAGCTATTCGCTGGATCGCACGTCCGGGTGAAAAAGAAAGTGATCACATCAAGCGCACCGTTCTAACGTTCGACTGACCATGATGCACCGGAAGAGCAAGGTTTTGGTATTCATCGATGATTCGCCGCAGCCGTTGGGTGAATTTGATGCGCCTGTTCAGTTCGAATTGGACACCCGAAAGCTTGTCGACGGACAGCATGTCCTGAGAATCGTTGGAAAGGATCCTACTGGTAAAGAAGGGCTTCGGATTGTTCCATTCACCGTGCGGAATGGCCCATCCATCGCGGTTGAGGGCATCAAGGACAACGATATCGTCGACGGCGTGCTACCGGTAATGATTAATGCGCATGGCAAGGGTGATCAAAAGCAGTTCCTGATTGAGGGCAGTGAAACTCCCCGAAGCATCCCGGCCTGGGTATGGGCGCTGATTATCATGTTCTTCGGCTGGGCTGCCTATTATTCAATAACCTATTTTACACCGTAACATGAAAGCGATCCAAAATATCGACGATATCAAAGTATTCGTCGACGAGTTCTATCTGAAAGTGCGACAAGATGATTTGCTGGGACCGATATTCGAATCACGCATTCAGGACTGGCCTCAGCATCTCAGGAAAATGTACAACTTCTGGAATGCGGTATTGTTCCAGGCCCGCGACTACAATGGCAATCCCTTCGCCCATCATGTCACGTTACCCGTTGACCTGGAACATTTTGAGCGCTGGATCGAGTTATTCTATGAGACCCTGGACGAGCATTTCACTGGTGAGGTCGTCCAGCACGCCAAAGTACGGGCGGCAGCCATCGCCAACACGTTCTACAGCAAGATGCGGGAATTAGAAAGGCAGCGGCGGGCGGAATCTTTTTAAAGACAAATTACAGTAATCATGAAAAATATAGATGAATTGACATTGGGCGAAATTGTAAAGCGGAATTACAGGGCAGCGGCCGTTTTAGACCGGTATGGACTTGATTACTGCTGCAACGGCAACCAGACGCTGGAAAAGGCGTGTGACACAGCGAAGATCGATGCACAAGTGGTGAGGGGTGAGCTGGATGTAGTCGAAACAGCCACCCCGGAGCCATCGACCGATTTCGATGCGTGGCCATTGCACAAGCTGATCGACTATATTAAGGAGCGCCATCATGCCTACGTGGAGAAAACAACTCCCCGGATAAATGGCTACCTGGAAAAAGTATGCTCTGTTCATGGCGATCGTCATCCTGAACTGCACCAGATACGGCGTATCTTTGATGAGGTCGGTGGCGAGCTCGCAGTGCACATGAAGAAGGAAGAGCTGATGCTTTTTCCTTTCATTAAGAAAATTGAAACGGCCAGGCCTGACGCGCCTGCTGCATCGCCGGTTTTTGTTAGTGTAGCCTCGCCAATAAACATGATGATGGCAGATCACGCCGATGAAGGAGAGAAGCTGCGGGAGATTGCAGCGCTTACCAATAACTATACGGTACCTGATGACGGCTGTAACACCTATGCGCTGACCTACCAATTGTTGAACGAGTTTGAAAACGACCTTCACTTGCACATTCACCTCGAAAACAACATTTTGTTTCCTAAAGCCGTGGCGATGGAGGAAGCTGCGGCGACCCGTTGAACCATGGTAAGGATCAAGCGCGTATATGAACCCGCGGGTAAAGAAGATGGATTCCGAGTACTGGTTGATCGTTTGTGGCCGCGGGGACTGTCAAAGGGTTCCGCGAAGATCGACTTGTGGTTGAAAGAGATCGCGCCGAGTACTACCCTGCGGAAATGGTTTGGACATGAGCCAGCAAAATGGAAGCGCTTTCGGGCGCGATATATAGAAGAACTCGCGCATCAGTCAGAATTAGTTAGCCAGCTGCGCGCCCTTGAACGACAGCACGGGACAATCACACTGTTGTATGGTGCTAAGGATACGGAGATGAATCAGGCCGTGGTGCTGCGGAGCCTGATTTGAGAGTTGACTGATTGAGACAGTCCGTTTTTCGAAGGAGACTCGTTTGGTCGCCGGTCACCAGTCGCCGGTCAGATTCGGTTCGATGTGACGTTACCACCTACCCATAAAATCGGTGAACGTTGTGCCTGCCCTCCGAAGTTTAGGGAGGGCTTGTGCGAGGCGACGTAGGAGGCTACCGCCGTGTCCGCTGTGCCTGCTCGCCGAAGCGATGGGTTAGCCTGTGCGGAAAGGCCGCGTAGGAGGGACCTTGGATTTTAAGACTCTTTCCTCAACGCGATGCGAAATTCGGTTGGACGATGCTGTGTTGTACACCGAACGTACGGACTTAGATTGACGACTGAGTACAGAGGCGCCCACCTGCGTTTGCCTCCCTCACGCCACCACAAACTTCGGTGGGCAGGCTCCGGCGCACAGGAAATGCCGTGGACCTCGACAGTCGACTGTGGACATTCACACCACACATTTTCTCGCAGCAATGAGTCTCCTCGAAACACGACGCTGCCATGGACCATGGACCATCCGCCTACGTTGCCTCCGCTTAAGCTAACGCTAAACTTCGGCGGACAGGTCGATCATGGACTCCTTCAATAAATAGGTGAAATAGTGTCGCTCCCCCTGTATCCTTTTACATCCAACTGTATCTAATTAGAAAAAACAACAGACTTTATGAAGAAAGCATTGCACGTGATTGTATTGCCCTTGCTTTGCATTGGGCTGGTGCCGGCCATCGCGCAGGAGAATCCAAAGCTTTCGGATGCCGAAGTGGCATCCGTTGCCGTAGTTGCCAACCAGATCGATATTGACTATGCCGCGATCGCGCGTGAACGATCGAAGAACCAGGACGTATTGAAATTTGCGAAGACGATGACTGACGATCACCACGCTGTTATCGATCAGGC
>CAZLWX010000197.1:0-4837 GCA_964563295.1 uncultured Roseivirgaceae bacterium
TTGTAACCTCGTGCAGAAGGAGGCGGAGAATGCGCGCATGGGTATTCCTTCCGGGGTTGTGATCAAGCTCAACTCGCTGCAGGACAAGGAACTGATCGACGAACTGTATGCGGCTTCGCAGGCGGGTGTGCCGATCAAGCTTGTGGTCCGGGGCATGTGTTGTCTGCGGCCGGGACGGAAGGGGCTGAGCGAGACGATCGAGGTGATCTCGATTGTGGGGGAGTACCTGGAGCATTCGCGGATTTATTATTTCCACAATGCGGGGAATCCGAAGGTGTATATCGGAAGCGCTGACGCCATGGTGCGCAGCTTCGACCGCAGGATCGAGTCGCTGTTCCTGCTCGAGGAAGATATCCTGCGGAAGCAGGCGATTAACAACCTGCGCTTTAATTTAATGGACAACGTCAACTCCTACGTCATGCAGGAGGATGGCACCTACGTGGTCAAGGAAGAACCCGACAAGCCGCCGTTCAACATCCACAAGGAATTCTACAACGTCACGAAAGAAACCGTGATGGAGGCCAGGTTAATCTGAAAGTCTTTCCAAATATCATTGTGCCCATCGTGGCACCTTCGTGTACATCGTGCTACTGGATTTAGTTCACTCCTAATTCAAAGAGCCTCTAAATGCAGTAGCACAATGAGCACGAAGAAATCACGAAGGACACGATGTTTGTGACCCTGCCACACAGGGTCTACCAATACGACGGACAGGGTAGCCCCTTATGGAGGCGCGGGATTTTGATGCGGTAGTTGACCATGATCTCGTGGGTACCGTTGGAATACATGCGGATGTCGGAGGTCGTAATGTCGTACGCGTACCCCACATGGAAGTTCTCGTTGATCTGGAGCTCGAACAACCCGATCACCGCGTCGTTGAGACGATAGGAGAAACCCATTCCCACGACGTCATACAGGATAATCATATTATTCAGGTCGAAGCTCAGCGGCGCGTTCTCCTGCACCCGGATGAGGGCCGTCGGCATCCACTTCACGTTCGGAGCAATCTGTTGCGTGAATCCCCCCATCAGGTAATAATACCGCTGTTGTTTTCCCGCCGCATTGATCAACGTATCCAGCTCCGCATCGATTATATCCAACGTCTTGTTATTGATCAGTTGCGGTACCGAGATCCCCGCAAAAGCCTTCTGGTTTCTGAAAAACATTCCCGCTCCGAAGTTCGGATTGAATTTCTGCAACACCCCGATCTCCGCGCCATCGCGCGGGTTGGTGAGAAAGAAATCCGACCGCAGCTGATTGAACCCCGCCTGCAGTCCAAAGGAAATGACACCTCCGTTTTTCCGTTTCGAGACGGGTATCTTATACGAATAGACCGCGTACGCACTGTTGTCGCTGTGCACCCCGATCTTGTCGCTGCCGACGATCAATCCGAGGCCCACGCGTGCCTTGTAAAAACCCGAGTGCAACGACGCCGTGAACGTCTTGGGAGCTCCATCGAAGTTCACCCATTGGTTCCGATAGATCGCTGTGCCGCTGAGCTGAACATGCGTTCCCGCGTACGCCGGGTTAATGAGCAACGGGTCGAACATGTATAGCGACTGAATAGGTCGCTGCTGCGCATATCCCGCCATCGCCACCAGGGTGGCCACTAGTGTGAGTCCTATCCTTCTCATCATTTTACAAGTTCAAGATAACCCGTTTTCGGCTTAGTTCCATTGCGCTTGTCAATAATATAGAAGTACGTACCTGCCGGGAGCTCATTGCCCGCGGCGTACACACCTCTTTCGCCGATACCCTTAAATACCACATCATTATTGTTATAGCCATCGGCTTCGTACACCAGTACTCCCGAGCGGTTATAGATCTTGACGTTGTTGTTCGGGAATCGGCTGATGCAATCCACCACGAACAAGTCGTTCTTGGCGTCACCGTTTTGTGTTACCAGGTTATAGGCCAGCACCTCGGTCGCGACTTCCGCCTGACCCGTAGCGTTGCAGCCCTGCATGGTGGTCACGCTGACATCGTAGAGACCCGGGTAGAGTCCGGCGATGTAGTTACCGGATCCAGCCTGAGTACCGTCAATGACGGCGGTCCAGATGACGTCTTTCGACAGCATGCCTTCGGGACTGATCACCACCTCCGCGGTTCCAGTGCCACCCCGGATTTCAGAAGGAAGGTCCTCGCAGAACGACGGTGTGGTCCTGAACGTAAGCGTAGGGATTACCGTCTGATCCAGTACCTCCACTGTGGCAGGAGGCGAGAAACATCCCGTCTGCACATTCTGTGCGACAACGGTGTAGAGTCCATGGATCAGGTCCGTGTAGTTGGCGCCATCGTGGTCGGCGCTTGTCTTCGGAGCTTCGCCGTCATACCACGCGAACGTGAAATTGGCAGTTGTTCCATTGACGTTAGCCGACACCCATCCGTCATACGGACCAGGATCGCAATACGTCTGGTGGTTGCGAACTTCCGCCGTCGGGATAGGAGGATCGATATGTCCGTCGGTGATCGTGCCATTTCCGTTTGCCGAGCAACCCGTGAGGTTGTTGGTGATCATGACTGTATACGTGCCCACAGGTATAGAGAACAGTACATTGTTGGTTTGGAGCACGGTGCCAGTCGGCGTGCTGCCCGCGTACCACTGGAATGAGTATCCAACAACCTTGTTGCCGTCGGCGGTGGCCGAGAGCTGTCCATTGGGACGCAGCGGGTCGCAGTTGATATTCGGGTTGGTTTCCACCACGGTCACGACCGGCGGGGTTCTTCCGTCGTTGACAACAGCCTCTGCCGTGACGATACAGCCGGTGTTGTTGTCTGTGATCTTGACGGTGTATGTGCCCACGTCGAGCGTGTTGTCCATCCAGTTGAGGGCGAAATTAGGGACGTTATTCATCACCTTGCCGGGTTGGCTGATGTCGGGGTTCGAGCCCGGGTAGATCTCCGTCGTGTAGTTGGGCGCGAACGGATATCCGCTTGTCGGGCTATAGCCCACTTCGCGCGCCAGCATCGTTCCATCGGTGATCACGCAGTTGACGCGTGGTTCAGTCGACAGTGACAGTTGCGGCAAGAAGTCTTCAGCCTCGTTCTGGATAATGTACACTTCTGTAGTCTCGCAGTTGGTGATCACGTTCTTTGCCGTCACCGAGTAGTCGCCCGCGATCAGGCCGCTCAGCGTGCTGGTATTCGCCATCACCGGAGGTGTCGCTTCGAGGTTATTGAACCACGCGAACGTGTAGTCCGGGTTGGTGTCGTCCTGTCCATCGGCGAGGGCTACGAGCTGCCCTGTACCGAACGACGCAGGACAGCTTATCTGCAGCTGGGTCTGGTTAATCGATACGACCGGGTAGACGATATCATCGTCGTTGATCACCACTTCTTTCGGAGTAGACTTACACGCCGTGGTGAGGTCTTCCACCAGCACGAAGTATGTGCCCGGCGTGATGTTGAGCAGGTCATGATTGACTTCGCCTGGTATTTGGCTGGCCGCGTCAAAGGCGGTCTTGTACCACTGGTAATCAAACAGCAAGTCGAGGTCAGGATTTACATATTCCTTCACGCCGCCAATAGAGATTTTTGTCACCTCCGCCATTGCTGTAGGATTACAATCCAGCGGATCGAGTGTGGCGACATCGATGACGTTCGGAATACTGCGGTTGAGGTCCTTTGTAACATCAAGGCTTGACGTGATCACGCAGCCGGTGTTGGACACGTTAGTTACGGTCACCACATAGTTTCCGTCGTCGGCGTCGTCAAGTCGGCCAGTATGGTTGTCGACGTTGCTTGGGTTTCCGAATGTGAGAGCACCGCCGTCGATCTCCCAGTCAAACGAGTAAGTATCCGCCGTACTGCCATCCTTTTCGGAGGCAGTGGCGATGATAATACCGTTCGGGTTCACCGGGTCGCAGCTCGAGTTAGGCTCGTAGGTGAGCACCACTTTAGGATCGACATGCACGTCGCTGACGTCGATGCGCACGGGTCGAGTCGAACATCCTGCGCCGGGTATCATACCAGGCTTGCGGGTTGCGAGCACATAATAGGTGCCGGCGCGCATGGTCGCGAAAGGTTGTGTCGTTTCTGCTCCGTCTTCTGACAGCACGACATCGATGATCGGAGCATTCGTGGCATCCACCAGCGGCGTGCCGTCATCGAACGTCGTCGTGTTATTGTCGCCGTCGTTGTTCGAGTCGAACCACGAGAAGTCGAAGTTGGCGACGAGGTCCGCCGACGTAGCGAAGTTGTACGTCGGAAGTCCGCCCGCGCTGCCGTCGATCGTCACCTGCGTGACTGTGATGTTGCCGTCAGGGTAACAGATCAGCTGATCCTGCTTGCTGTAGCTGATCAACGTGATCGGGTACTTCTGCGGAGTGATCACTGCTTGTGCCGTCGTAGTACAACCACTGTAGTCGTTTTCGACCGTAACGGTATACGTGTCATCCTTCAAGGCATCGCTCGGCAGGGCAGGGGGAGCCTGGTAGCCGGGAGGCAGCACGACGGTGCTTCCTGCGTTAGGGTTCGTGCCAACACCAAACGGGTTGGCCGGCGAAGGATTCGATGCTGTCCAGCTGTAAGTATAGGTTGATCCAGCTTCGAGCGGCTCGGCGGATGTTGTGCTCACTGTCAGCTCGATGCGGCCTTCTACTATGCCCGCGTCGCACGATGTGTTGGCGAAGGCGTCGAGTGCCGTGATGACCGGATTAATGTGGAGGTCATCGATATTGACTCGCACGGGCAGGGTTGTACATCCTGCGCCAGGGCTCATGCCAGGTTTGCGGGTCGCCAGCACATAATATGATCCGGCGCCCATCGTCGGGAACGGTTGTGCAGTTTCTGTTGCATCGTTCGACAGAACCACGTCCGTGATCGGGGTGCTCGCGCC
>CAZLWX010000198.1:0-4828 GCA_964563295.1 uncultured Roseivirgaceae bacterium
ATTATGAGTTCGGTAACCATGGTATTGGCGGTAGAAGCCGGTCATCGCATGGACCGCGTGGCCGTTGAAAAATGGATGCTCTGGACGATCCTGGGAGGAATAACTTTCCTCAGCTGCCAGGCATGGGAATGGACGCACTTTATTCTTGGAAATAATACAAGCGAGGCATACGTCGGTGGCCCGATCGGGGCGAGCCTGTCGTGGAACCAATATGGCCCGCCTGACTTTGCGGCTTTCTTCTTTTTCATAACAGGATTTCACGGCTTCCACGTGTTCAGCGGTGTTTGCCTGAACTTCCTGATCTATTACAACACCGTTATGGGAGTATACGACCGCCGCGGTCATTATGAGATGGTGGAGAAGGTCGGTCTGTATTGGCACTTTGTGGACCTCGTGTGGGTGTTTGTATTCACTTTCTACTATCTGGTGTAAACGTTAAAAATCAACGCTCATGGCGCATATCGAAGAAACTGTACAGGTGACCGTCATTCCTCCGAATAAGGAGAAGATCCGCAAGCTTTGGAGGGTGGCATTGATCCTGCTGATTGTTACCGTCTTTGAATTTATTGTCGCGTTTTCAATCTCCCATGAATACAAGGCGGCTCGTATCGCGATATTTGTCATGATGACGATCGTTAAGGCTGCTTACATTGTGGGAGAATTCATGCACTTGCGGCACGAGGCAAAAGTGCTGATCTGGTCGATCCTGATTCCGACAGTGTTCATCATCTGGATGCTCGTGGCCTTCATCTACGAAGGCATGGCCATTCTTGTCGTTCGTTAATTTGTCTTTATTGTGGAGAGGAGAGGCTTGGGCAGATGTCCTAAGCCTCTTTTTTTAGGCCGATATGACCATAAAGAAAGTCCTGATCCTGATTGTCGCGCTGCTGCTGCCGGTGTTGATCTTTCTTTTCCTCAAGATCTTTGGAAAGAACGAGTTTGAAGTTAAACCGCTGCACCAGCAGGACGTGGTGTCGCCGGCAGGCTGCGACTTTGCCTATGCCAGCCCTTACGTCGTCGCTGACTCTGTGATGAGGCGAATCCGTGATCATGGGTCCGCCGAACTTTATCTCCTTACATTTTCGACTGACGAATCGATCTCCGATGCAGTAACCAGTGAGGTCGGCGATAACGAAATACGGATATTAGCAGCATCTGAACGATTTAACGATCTGGAATTCGTGAGGAAATGTGTTTTGTTGGCTCCCTCCGCGACCGACCTGGTGCTGGTGGATGACCGCGGACAAATACGAGGGTATTATGAATCGACCGATCTTGATGAAGTTGACCGGTTGGTTGTCGAATCAAAAATCATACTGAAGCAATATTGATATGAGGGCGAGGACTGATACGTTGGAAGCTGAGAAGAGGGATCCTTACAGGTGGCTGGTGATCACCCTTTCGATTGCGGTGCCATTAATTATTGCCGTACTCCTCGGCATGCCCAAGATTAAAGGCTACGATTTCTCCTTTCTGCCGCCAATATATGCCACGATCAATGGGGTGACCGCCATATTGCTTGTGTGTGCGTGGGTCGCTATCAGGAGCCGGAATCGTTTGCTGCATCAACGGCTGATGAAGACCTGCATTGCGCTCTCTGCCTTGTTCCTGATGCTATATGTAGCGTATCACATGACGAGCGAGTCGACCCGCTATGGTGGCGAAGGCGCTATTCGCTACGTATATTTTTTCGTGCTCATTACGCACGTTTTGCTTTCTGTCGGTGTTATTCCGCTGGTGTTGATTACGTTTACGAGAGCCTTGTCGGGAAATTTTGAAAGACATCGCAAGCTCGCTAGATTTACGTTTCCGTTGTGGCTTTACGTAGCCGTCACCGGCGTCGTAGTGTATCTGATGATTAGCCCTTATTATACGTGATTGCTCTGCTAAAACGCGTGGCGATACTGATTATCATCCTGACTATGGGTGACGCGTCCTCTTATGCTCAATGCGCGATGTGCAGGGCGACGCTGGAAAACAATTTTAGCAACGGTGACGCCGGAATCGCGGCGGGCATCAACACCGGGATCATATACCTCCTCCTTTTGCCTTACCTGGCAATCCTGGTGGTCGGTTATTTCTGGTATAAAACGAGTAAGAATGAGAAGTTTAGCAGGCGCCCTGGCTGAGGGTAAGTGCCCGGTCTGCCGGCGTGGTGACATGTTCATGTACCCGGTGTTTTCAAAGCCGGCGAAGTTCAATGTGATGAATGATCGTTGCCCGCATTGCGACGTCCGGTTGCAACCTGAGCCCGGCTTCTACCAGGGGGCGATGTATGTCAGTTATGCGTTTACGGTGGCCGTCATAGCTCTCGTCGGCCTGGTACTTTATCTCGCGGGCAATCCGTCGGAATGGACCTACATCGGTACATCAATCGGGGTCATGCTGTTGCTCGTGCCCTTCAATTATCGTTTTTCACGAATCATCTACCTGTATGCCTTTGGCGGGCTTAAGTATAACCCGCAGCTGTCAGACTAAATTGCTAACTTTAGTCTTTGGCATAATGGGCATTACTTGAAATCTCCTGTTGGCGTACTGGTTATTGGGTCGTTGTTGCTGGCGGTTGGACTGCTGTTGGCCTACATTTCCTTTCAGCCGGAGGACCCTTCTGCCATAGCCGAAGAGGTTGCAACCGAAATCAATAGAGAGCTTTCTTCTATTGAGAAGGAATTGCCGGCTATACTACAGGCGGTGGATTCTCCCGCCACTATCGACGCAAAACCCGCGCACCCGTTCTTTCTCTATCATGGGGATTCCTTGCTTTACTGGTCAAGCCATCAATATGTCCCCGCGCCACTGGCCGTTACCGACAGCTTTGATGTAAAGCTTATTAAGACCGGTACAGAGGCGTTTCTGGCTAAGAAAACCCGCGTTGATGACAACCGCTTCATTGTTTCGCTAATCACGCTGCAGCGGAATTATATTATCAACAACGACTACCTGAAACCCGAATGGAACCGGAGAGTTTTTTCATCCGGGAACTTCAGGATATATGAGCCTACCGCTACGATTGGGACGCCGGTTTGCCTCGATGAGACGTGTTTGTTCCGGGTCGCCTTTCTCGACAGTAGTATTCAAGGCAAAAAGAACCTGAGGGCCTCGTCGCTGGTGCTTATTTCTGTCGGGATGATTCTCATTGTTGCGTTCGCGTATCGCGGGATTGAATGGCTGACCAGGAAGACCCCCGAGCTTGGGATCGTGATGTTGTATGGCATGTTCCTCGCCATCCGTTGGACGATGACCGGGCTTGACTTTCCTCATGCCTTTGTTCAGGACGAGATCTTTGACCCCCAGTTCTTTGCGTCGTCTCCAATCAACGCGTCGCTAGGCGATTTGTTTATCAACATGGTGTGTGTGTTGATCCTGTGCAATCATGTGTTTCGCCATTTCTTTAGATTCCGGTTCCTCGAATTCAAGAGCAATAAATTTTGGTCACTGGTACTGTTGGTATTTGCGTCGTTATGTGTTCTTTTTGCCGGCCTTTTTCCATTTGTTGTCATTCAAACGATCTACAATAACTCGTCGATCGTACTGGATATTTCGCATACCCTTAAGTTCGATGCTCTCCGCATCATTGCGGTGCTCACCGTACTGCTCTCCGGTATTTGCGCGTTCCTCTTCTCTCACGCGTTCATCCGGATACTGGCCAGCGACAGTCGTCCGTACAGATCGGTGCTTGCCTTCTCCGTCGGCTGCGTGATCTTTGTTGTCATCAACAAGGTCACTGGGCAGGTGTTCATTCCATCCCTGATTATGACCAGCGTATACTTTGGGCTGGTTTTTTTCCTGGGATTATACCGCGGCCTCAAGCGACTCACATACTACACGTTCGCCTACCTTTTCATCAGCATCTTTTGTCTTTCGGTTATTGGTGCCTCGGCCATCCGCCATTTCAGCAGGCGCGAGAAGATTGACAATCAATTCAGGTTTGCCAATAACTTCCTGATCGATCGCGACATTTTTGGCGAATACTTACTACACGAAGCGGCGCAAAAAATCGCCAACGATGCATTTACGCAAACGCGCATCATCAGTCCATTCCTCGGCAAGGAAGCCATCGGGCAGAAAATTCGTCAATTCTTTTTACCCAGTTACTTCAACAAGTATGACGTCGAGATCTACATCTTTAACGCCCTTGGTGATCCGGTGGGCTCGAGCGGCGTCGGATCATTTTCCGCCCTTGTCGACCGTTATGAAGCGGAGCCCTATCGCACATCGTACAAGAATATCTATTTTGTTAATAATCCCGCGTCTGACGTCACTCAAAAGTATCTGATCGTCGTTCCGATCGAGCGAATGGGAGTTATCTCGGGTCATGTTGTTGTTGAATTGTCATTGAAGAAAATCATACCGGAGAACGTCTATCCGGAGCTATTGGTGGATTATGGATTCCAGCAGTTTTATCGCACCCAGGATCTCAGTTACGCTGTCTACGCCAACGGCAAGCTGGTTTTATCCTCCGGCGACTTCAACTATGAGAAACTCTTCTCGCATTCGTGGCTCGGCGAGACGCGATTGTATACTGAATGCATAGCGCGTTTCGGATTCGACCACATTGCCCAGGAAGATCATAATGGAAGGGTGGCCGTGGTTTCCACTCCTCAAGCTCCAGCCGTCTACCAGGTCGCCAATTTCTCATTCCTGTTCGTCCTCGGCTTGCTGATTATTCTGTTGCTCATCTTTGTTCAGGGACTGTACAACTATATGCAAGGCAGCCGTCTTTTCTTCACGGCGCGCATCCAGTTGTACCTTAACCTGGCGTTTTTCATCCCGTTAATTATCGTCAGCATTTCGATTGTGGGCCTGACCAGCAAGTCATCACAGCAGC
>CAZLWX010000199.1:0-4792 GCA_964563295.1 uncultured Roseivirgaceae bacterium
TTCGCCTTGAACTTCTTTGGATTCTTTCTCCTGTACAGCCTTATATTAGTAGTGATTTTCAATACAGCGTTGTGGTTGCACATTCCGGTTGCCTCGCAGGCGTTTCAGATTTTGTACCTGGGTGCTTCGCTATTGTACCTGGTCGTCGCGGTCAAGAGGGTCTACCGCCAAACTTGGTTGATGACAACCCTCAAAACGGCATTTATCGTGCTGGGTTTTGGTATCACACACTTTGTTTATCGCTTTATACTATTCGTTGTCACATTCCTGGCAACCTAAAACCTTCCCAATTCCTAATTCCTGATTAATTCCTGATTCTTAATAATTCTTAATTAGTGAATTTAACATCAGCACAGGAGCACTCAAGATATTTACACTCGTCGCGTAAATAGCACCCCAAAACGTATCAAAATCTGTGATATTCGAAGTTTTCATAAATTGGCTCAACCACCCGAAACCAGGAACTGAACTCGCAAACCACAAACCGCAAACCACAAACCACAAACCACAAACCACAAACTACAAACTACAAACTACAAACTACAAACTTCAAACTCGCCCCCGACGAAATGAAAACCCTGCCGAAATGGATACTGATCATATCAGGCCTGTTCGCACTACTCGAACTCATGGTGAGCCTCTCCATGTACTTTTCTCCCGAATCTATGGCTGATTCTGTTGACCTCGACGCAAAGGGAGTGGAGTACCTGATAAGCATGTGGGCATCGCGACAATTTGCTTTGGGCTTTATTCTGGCTTTTGCGACCTTCAAAAGGTCGGTACCCATGCTGACCATTGCTTATGTCTTCCTCCCGGTGATGTTTGTCGCCGACCTGCTGATCGGCATCTCGCAGGGTGAAAACTCGCTCGTGATTCCCGCGCTCGTGATGTGTGCAGTCTCTGCCGCGATGATATATGCTGTAAACTAGAAAAGATGACGTGCCTCGGTTGACTGGATTCTAAACAGGTTAAAGATGGATAGAAAAGCCAACAATATCGCTCGGGTTTTTGCAATGTCCTTTGCCAGTGTGTATCCGTTATACATCGAGAAGGCTGAGAAGAAGGGACGCACAAAGGCTGAGGTGGATGAGATCATTATGTGGCTGACGGGCTACAATAAAAAGAAATTGAAGGAGCAAATCGATAGTAAGGTTAGTCTGGAAACTTTTTTTGCACAGGCTCCGCAAATAAATCCCAATGTAAAAAAGATAACGGGCGTTATCTGCGGCTACCGGGTAGAGGAAATCGAGGACAAGCTGATGCAGAAGATCCGGTATATGGATAAATTGATTGATGAGCTGGCAAAGGGAAAGGCCATGGAAAAGATTCTGAGAAAATAGGAAAAGTTCGCCTGATGTATGTTCACCGTCACCATCCATATGGTTTCGAGTCTCGACGGCATGATCGCGAAAAGCGACAACAGCGTGTCGTGGTTTGAAACATCCGATCACTATGAGAGCGGCCTTGCTCCGGAGAATTCAGAAGAATTTCTACAATCGATCGGCTGTTATGTAATGGGTTCACGCACATACGAGCATGCCCTTGAACTTTCAAAAGATTACGGCTGGGCTTACGGCGACAAGCCCACCGTTGTCGTCACGAGCAGAACACTCCCTGCCGATCGGCAGAATATCGAGTTCTTCTCGGGCGATTTGAATCAGCTTGTTGAGAAACGATTACGACCAAACTATAAAAATGTCTGGGTTGTCGGCGGAGCTGCGTTGGCGAGGGACTTCATACGCCTGGGGCTGGCGAATGAGATCCGGATATCGATGTTGCCGATCATTCTTGGTGGTGGCAAGCGATTCTTTGACGAGATTGGTCAGGAACATGCCCTGCATCTAAAAGACGCAAAAGCGTTTAATAACGGGATGGTGGAGCTTCGCTACGAAATACGCAAGCCGTAGCTCCGCATTGGTGCCTCCGGCCATCCTATCGCGTTGCAATCTCGTCGCCTGGGGTCATTAGCCGTTTCTGAAGGCTCTTGAATCTTGGATCCTCGCGAACCGGATCCAGCCACGGCTCCAGGTCATACGTTGACAGCCAGAAATCGTTGACCGAAGCTCCTTTCTCGAAAAATCTGAAAGCATTGTCCAGGTCATTCATTCCCAAATAGATGATTCCGATGAAGGATGGGGGAATGTACTGGGTCTTTGATTTCTCGATGAGATACTCGGCGATTTTGATAGCCTTTTCTTTTTGACCTGCCTTTGCGTACGTATATCCCAGGGCCCAATTCGTCTCTCGGGTTGGTACCGACCGTGAAAGAAATATCCCGATAGCTTTCGGATAGTCACCCAATTCCGCGTAGATATTTCCCTGCAGCCACAGGAGAAAGTTGTCAGCCGGAAAAATCTTCAGCAGGCGTTCTGATTCGCGGAGGGCAACCTCATAATCCCGGAACAGGTAGAATGTTTGGACGCGGTAGGCGTTCGATCGCAGTGATAAAGGGTTGAGTTCAATTGCTTTTTCAATGTGTCGAATAGCCGCTTCTTTGTCCCGCAGATTCCAATCGAGGATGGTAAACCTGTAATAGGCGACATCGTATCCGGGATTCAGCGCGATGGCCATCTCAAGTGCCTCCCTGGCTTTTTTGTAATCGTGGGTGGCGTAGATGTGATACGCGCCGATAGCGGAATACGCTTCGCCGGACAGGCTATCGAGTTCGAGCGCTTTTTGGGCGTACATGAGTGCCTGAGGCAACACGTCGCCGGGAGCGGCATAACCCCAATCCATGTACGTGATATAGGTTTCAGCCAGTCCGGTATAGGCACCGACGAAAGCAGAGTCCTCTTCAATAGCTCTTTCAAAAAAGTTTTTGCTTTTGGCGACATGCTCGAGCGCCGGGCCCTGGTTGCTATAGAACAGGCCTTGTTGGTAGTACTCGTACGCCAGGGTATTGACTGTAGGGGCCTGCCGAATCCTGCGCTGCTCCGTTTCTGTCAGCGTGATCTTCAGTTCTTCTGCTATTTTTCTCGCCACTTCACTCTGTACTTCGAAAACATCAATCAATTCATTTTCGAAACTGTTGCTCCACACATTATTGTCATCGTTGGCATTGATCAGGCTGGCGATTATTCTCACCTTGTTGTTAGCACGCTGGACCGTCCCCTCCATGACATACGATACGCCTAACTCGTCGGCTATTTGCCCGATGCTTTTGGTGGTGTTCTTGTACATCAGCACGGACGTTCTGGAGGTCACATGGAGGTTTGCGATCTTACTTAGCTTGGAGATGATGTCTTCCGTCATGCCATCGCTGAAATATTCCTGTTCCGGGTCCTTGCTGAGATTTTTGAAAGGCAAGACAGCCACCGACCTCTCCGTTTTGGCAGTCTTGACGCGGTTGTGACTGACGTCTACGGGTCTCCAGGCATGAACAACAAAAAAAACGGCGGCCAGTGTATTAATGGTGTGCAGGTAAATCTGCGGGCGCATGGTTTTCCGGAAGTCCGTTTCCTGGAACCATCGGATGATCAGGGCAGCCGGTAAACCGAAGAGGAGCAACACCAGGAACACGTCAAAAAGTCGTTCATCCCATTGGTATCGTTGCGTAAAAAAGCCAAAGGCTTCAAGGAGCACCCACCCGCTGCCGAGGTAGACCAGGGCGGTTTGTCCCAGTTTCCGCTGTCGGAACGTGGTAACGAATTGTTTGACCGTGGCCATGGAAGGCTGAAAAGTACAATTTAATAAAATCCCGCCATCGTTTAAAGGTTGCGTGGCCTGAGCTTTTTTGACAGGAGTGTTGTTAAGGTGCCGCAAATGCCAAACCTATTTCGTGGCTTTGTGACTTAGTGGCAAAAGAACGTGCTCGTTTTCGCCACAGAGGCACTAAGACACTAAGGGCCGCAAGTCAAATTCCGCGCAACGCCACATGATGCTTGAAGCTTGAGATTTGAATTTGGGGATTGAATTGGAGCTATCGGGACTGCAACTTGAAAGGCCAAAGACCCGTGCCGCTGGTCGGTGACTGGCTGTGTAATGGCTTATAACGGCAACTTGCAACTTATACCCTGCAACTTGTAACTTGTAACTTGATGCAACCTGCAACCGAATCATACCCCAAAATCTATCTGTATAGACGAGTCGTTCAGGCCAAGCTGTTCATTGATAATAACTTTCACAATCCTATCAACCTCGATGCAATTTCCGATGAGGCGTATTTTTCCAAATACCATTTTCTACGGCTCTTCAAGAAAATTTATGGCAGAACGCCGCACCAGCATCTCAAGTCCGTAAGAATTGAAAAGTCGATGGCATTTTTGTCCGCGGGCCAAAGCGTGATGGAGGCGTGTGCGTTGGTTGGATTTGAAAGCGTAAGTTCTTTCAGCGGATTATTTCGTCGCGCGGTAGGAGTAAGCCCTTCCGAATACCGCGAACGGGAATTGCGCAGGAGGCAACAAACAGTCCGGATGCCTCTCAAATTTGTTCCCGGATGTTTTGCGGAAAAAAACGGCTGGTCCCGAAAAGAGCAATTTTGAAGAAGACCGGATAGCCCGTTCGTGGTGATATTGGTCAATCTTTAATTAAAACAATCATGATCACCAAAATGAACCACGTCAGCATTTTTGTGCTGAACCAAAACAGTGCTTACGATTTTTATGTGAACAAGCTCGGATTCAAGGTTAGAACCGATGCATCGATGGGGGAGGGAAAGCGTTGGCTTACCCTGTCGCCTCCTGAGCAACCAGACCTCGAGATTGCTCTCATGGCGATCTCCGACGGCATGATG
This sequence comes from uncultured Roseivirgaceae bacterium, assembly GCA_964563295.1. Lineage (GTDB taxonomy): Bacteria > Bacteroidota > Bacteroidia > Cytophagales > Cyclobacteriaceae > Chryseosolibacter. The sequence goes on from CAZLWX010000199.1 coordinate 4,733, forward strand.
TTTACAAAGGAGACCGCGGCGCAGATGCGTGACCTGGTACAGAAGGGTACGTTCGGCTTC
>CAZLWX010000200.1:0-3463 GCA_964563295.1 uncultured Roseivirgaceae bacterium
AGCCACCCGCGGATGTTGTAGCGGTAGTCGAGCTGCTGTTTAAAGGTGGTCTCGTCGTCGGAGTGAAGCTTTTTTGCAATCAACTCTCCAAGCTCATTGTACTCATTCTCTGCCAATACATACGCCACTCCAGTCGACATCACAGCATTCGTGATCTTGTCGCCGGGATAAAACAGCGACACATCCCCAAATATTACTCCGGTTGACGGCGTAAGAGACGTGTAGATTACTATTCCATTCTTTTTGTATACCACCGTTGTGTCCTGCCGCTCCACGCGGATAACATCGCCGGGAGCGTATGTACCCTTTGTTCCTTTATTCGTACCGCTCTCATAGACCTGGAGACTCCAGGTTGAAGTCAGATACATGGCATGATCAATCGACGTATAGTTAGCATCCAGATCAGTATCGGTCAATCCGAACATAACCCGGTAATTGCTTTCAGGGGTGACTTCAATCCATCCATCTTCGCCGGCCTTGATCTCGTTCTTTGAACGAGCTCCTGCATTGTACGAGTTGTTCGGGTTTGTCTTAATCAGGTCGTTACCGTCAGCCTCCACACCCACGAGGCTCATCCACTCCACCTCGGCAGCTCCTATTGCATGGTGTTGCCTCACCAGTCTGCCAGCATGGTCGTATTCAAACCGCTCGGCGATCGTGTACGGTGTCTCGTTTTCGCCGGGGTCGTGTGTGGTCAAGGTCTTCAAAACCTTTCCCGCGAAATCGTATTGCGTGGAAGTCCTGTCTACCCCACCACGATGATTCTGTGCCACCACCTGAATCACGCGGTACCGGTCGTCATAATACGATGCGCTCCAAAGGTAATCGCTGGTATCGAGTATCCTCACTTTTGTTCCAGTAACCTGCCCGCGTACCCGGTTAAATTCTACTGCTGGAATTCCGGCGAGATGTCCAGGAGCGTATTCGTAGTCACTAGTGGCAAGGTCATTCACGAAATCGTAGGTGTCGTAATAAGTCACCGTCAATACGTCCAGGTTCGCCGTCGGGAACACGTTGTTCGTATACCCGTGGAGTGATGTTGTTCCGACATAGCTTTCGCAGAAGGTGGACTGATCGATCAGGTTGTTCATGTTTTCTTGAGTGATCGTGTCACCATGGTGATAGATGCCAGTAATGATCGGTCTATTCAGAGTATCATACTTGGTGAACGACCAGTCATGGTTCACACGCTGGTTGCCGTCCTGGGTGAGGACAAGCCTGTCGCGCTTATCATACACCATATAGACGGGTTCCGCACCCGGCACCTGTTTGATAACCATTCGGCGGCGCCCGTCATAGACGTATCGGAATGCCCATCGTTCTAGGAATGTCTCGCGAGCGCTGTCTGAAGCATTGTGATATTCAGCTTCAAGCCTGCTGGTAGCTTCCGGCGGAATGACGCATACCAGGCTCCCAAAATCGTCGTAGATATAATACGTGCCTGTGTAGTCCTCATCATTGATGGAGGTGGGAGTCTCCTCCGCCTGTACCCGCTTTAAGACGGTACGGCCAAGCTTGTCGACGTATTCGATCACCTCATGACCCTGCTCGTCTATTGTCCTGTTCCTGAGCAACTCGTTGGGATTGTAATGATCGCCCGCTTCCACGATTCCCAGCTCATACCCCGTAGGATAAGTCACTTTCCAAATCAGCACCTCAAGGGTGTCATTGAACTCATAGGCTTTCCTGATCGTGTGATCTTCCGCAGCGCCGGGCTGCCATACCGCACCCGGTGCGCCCTGTTTGATAACGCGGTTCAGCGGTGAAGTTTCAAAAACGGTTTCCGCCCATGGCTTGGTATCGTGGGCGACTGCTGTGGCCGTGTTGTAAAAGCTTGATTGCTGACTCAGCGCATCGGGTTGATATCTTCCATCGCGGGAAGATGTCGCGTACGGCAAATATTTCCGATACTCCCTTCCGAACTCGTCGTAGACCACCGGCACGATCACATCATTGCCCGCCGGTGAGCTCCCCAGCGACACCGACTGAGCCGGCCTGCCAAGCCCGTCGAAGTAATCCACCTTCTGAGCAAAATCCTCGGGCTTAAGGTCATACAGATCAGTTGACTCACTCATACCTTCCTTCAGGAAGGTCGTTGTCACGATGTAGTTCATGTCCTGGGATAGGTTGTCCATAGCTTTCCTGATCTCAACGTCGCCGGTTGTGTAGACCGGACTAGTCGCCGTGGCTTTCACCGCTACCTTGTACAGGCCGGGTTTCCTCGCCTGCAGGGAATTGTTGGCTTCACCTGGAATCATTGTTCCACCGTAATACCACTGATAGGTATCCAAACCCGGTGAGGCCACGATGGTCGTGCTGCCTCCCGGCGCGATTACGTCACTCCCCAGGATCGTGATCGTCGGAATATCGTGAATCACCACGTCGGCCTGCGAGGACATCACGGCCGGACAAACACCGTTCATAACCTGGGCGCGGTAATAGGTTGTGGTGGTAACGTTGGAATATAAGAGTTGAGTGGTTGTATTGGTTACATTGGTCCAACTGCCGGTGCCGATCTTCTTTTGCCATTTTTGGACTGATCCTGTATGGCCGGACAGTGACAGCGATCCTGAGGACACGCCATAAGCTTCAACGTCAGGCGAGACGGCTCCTCCGACGGAGAGGGCGTCGACGGTAACCGGGAGCACCCCAGGGATTTCAGATGTGCAGCCATTCTGGTCGGTGTAGTGCACGCTGACCGACTTTGATCCCACGGCCGTCCATGTGATCGTCGCCTCGCTTGTACCCTGACCCGATGTGATGGTACCGCCATTGGCAACCCATGCGTAGTTTGTCATGTCGCTTTGTGTCGCGTAAACGTTGCCTGACACATTTTTGCAAGCATTTGCGGGGCCACTCGTGATTGTTGGGGTTGGGATTGGACTCACCGTCAGGACTCTGGATATCCGCGGCGCCGTGCTCTCACACATTGTCGAGGTGTTATAGCTGCTGATGTAATAGGTCGTCGTTGAACTTGCCGAAGGGGATGTCAGGCTTGTCGCCAATGGAGTTCCTCCAGTGGACGCGCTATACCACCGGGCTGAGTTTGCGTCAGTGCCCGACGTAGCAACCATCGTTCCCGATCCACAAACTGAAGCGTCGTTCGCTGATGGGGCGGCCGGGACCGGATTTACAGTTAGCGTCCTCGATATTCGCGGCGCTGTGCTCTCACAGGTTGTCGAGGTATTATAGCTGCTGATGTAAAAGGTCGTGCTTGAACTTGCCGAAGGGGATGTCAGGCTCGTCGCCAACGGGCTTCCTCCAGTGGACGCGCTATACCACCGGGCTGAGTTTGCGTTAGTCCCGGCCGTAGCAACCATCGTTCCCGATCCACAAACTGAAGTGTTGTTCGCTGATGGGGCCGCCGGAATGGGATTTACCGTTAGGGTCCTCGATATCCGCGGCGCTGTGCTCTCACACATTGTCGAGGTGTTATAGCTGCTGATGTAATAGGTCGTCGTTG
>CAZLWX010000200.1:3563-4711 GCA_964563295.1 uncultured Roseivirgaceae bacterium
AACTTGCCGAAGGGGATGTCAGGCTTGTCGCCAATGGAGTTCCTCCTGTGGACGCGCTATACCACCGGGCTGAGTTTGCGTCAGTGCCCGCCGTAGCAACCATCGTTCCCGATCCGCAAACTGAAGCGTCGTTCGCTGAAGGGGCGGCCGGAGTGGGATTTACCACCACACTCGCGGATGTGGATAGCTCTTCTATGCAGGTGCCACTTTTTACCTTTGCCCTGAACTCGTAATACCGAGTGATACTTGTTGAAGTGACGGGGATGGCGATTGACGTTACGTTGGCCGTTGAGTGGGTGCTCCACGAACTCCAGGAACCGGCGGATCCGTCTTTGCTTCTCTTCTCCCATAATAAGACGGTTCCAACGGAACCAGTCAGGGTTACTTGCGCCGATTCTCCGGAACAAATGGGCGATACATTGACCGCCGCTGTGCCGCCAACCGTTTGAGGCCAAATGGTTCCAGTCACGGGAGTACGGGTAGCACTTTCACAACCAAAATATGTCTTTGAGGCAACGTAAAAGGTCGTCGTTTGATTCAATGTGGTAACGTAACTCGTCCCCGTATGGACCTTGGAACCACCCGATGCCTGGGTGAACCATTCGTCGGTACTATACGAAGCGCTTAAAGTAATCGATCCAGACAGGCACCTTTCAGCCCCGGTGGTGGATGGCGCGGGTGGAAGGTCCGAATCCATGGGTGCGTTCGCGGGCGCGGCACCGCTCCAGCCAAGACCGTTCTGTGCCCGTAGGTAGTACAGCCCTGACGAGACGACCCATTGCGAAGCTGAATTCGACGTGCTGGTACCGGTCGAAGTCGTTTGCCAATACCATGTCTCGCCGGATGGAGGCGAACCGTTGAAACTCAACGTGGCCGTCGTGCAGTTGTAGGCGACCAGGGGTGCCTGGGGCGGAGGTGGTAACAAGAGCGTGGTAATCGTATTGGAATTCGAAGAGGCGCCTGTTGTGTTTATCGCCCTAACGCGATAGTAATAGGTAGTGCCAGGACTGAGGCCTGTCACACTCTTACTAGTGCCTGAAACGGTCAGATTGCTATATCCGGTTACAAAGCTTCCGAAAGCGCTTGACGTGGAAACATCCAAACGGTAACTCGATGCCCCGGTAGCCGCATTCCACTCAGCGGTGAAT
>CAZLWX010000201.1:0-4704 GCA_964563295.1 uncultured Roseivirgaceae bacterium
GGTTTGCTCGTTGCGGTATCCTTAGCCGCGCGCGTTACCGTGGATTGTGTGATTGGCGCACGCGGCATATACCGTAGCTCGCCTTCACCCGGAGAATTGATGATGCGGTCCCTTTCGAGACGATCCCGTTCAGCATTGCTGACATCATATTCCTGCACCGATGCGTCCTGTCCCAGTGCCGGTAACCTGACGGCCAATAACGCCAGCATTGCAACAAATAGGACGACCTTTACCCGAATCTTCATATATGCGCCTGGATGTCCGAAACGGAAACTCGCTTTATTAAGATTTGTAAAGTACAAAATAAACCCATAAAAGCTAATTGAAAAACTTTTAGCCGGTACCGGGTCGAAACGCGAAATTTTCACAGGCTTAGAATTCTGGGTTTTCTGCCGTATTTTTCAAGATTTAGATGCTAAATGATCAGCTGGGACGACTTTGAGAAAATCGATATAAGGGCCGGCACGATTGTACGGGCTGAGGCCTTCCCGGAAGCGCGAAAACCGGCGTTTAAACTTTGGGTGGACCTCGGGGATGAGTTAGGAGTCAAAACCTCCAGCGCTCAGGTAACGAATCATTATGACCTCGCCGCGCTGGCGGGCAAAAGCGTCGTTTGTGTGGTTAATTTTCCGCCAAAACGTATCGCAGGATTCGTCTCGGAAGTACTGGTCACTGGCTTTTCAGATGCAGCCAATCATGTCGTTCTCTGCATTCCCGATAAGCCCGTTCCCAATGGATCGAAACTTTTCTAAAAGTATGGTCCACTTCTCGCAGCTGCAGGAAATCGCCGGAGGTCACATTAAGCGCCTGTCCAAAGACCGGCCGGTGACTACGCTGCTCACCGACAGCCGAAAAGCTCGTCCCTCCGAGGGCACACTCTTCTTTGCCATTAGGGGCATTCACCACGACGGTCATCAATTTCTGCATGACTTGTACCAAAAAGGCGTGCGCCAATTCGTGATTGAACAAGAATCCGTCGACATCGACGAGCTGAGCGATGCAAACATTCTGCTTGTAAAGTCTTCGTTGTCGTGCCTGCAAGCCCTTGCTTCCTATCACCGTCGTTCGCTGGACCTCGAGGTTGTTGGAGTAACGGGCAGCAACGGTAAGACCATCGTTAAAGAATGGCTTTTTCAGCTGTTGTCTCCCGACTTCAAGATTATCAAGAACCCGGGTAGCTACAATTCGCAACTTGGAGTTCCGCTGTCCGTTTGGCAGCTCAAGGGATATCACCAAATGGGAATTTTTGAAGCCGGCATCTCCAAACCCGGCGAGATGGAAAACCTGGCGGCCATCATTCAGCCTGAGATAGGGATTTTCACCAACATCGGATCAGCTCACGATGAAGGATTTGAATCCCTGGATCAAAAAATTCGCGAGAAACTAAAGCTGTTCGGCTCATCTTCCATCGTGATATACTGCAAGGACCACAAGGCCGTAGACGCTGCCATACGAGAGTCAGGGTTGCCAACTCTAAGCTGGGGTTTTTCACCAACCGCTGGTATTCAGTTGAAAGAAAATGAGAATGGATTCTCGGTCTCATTCAAGGGTGTGTCGTTCCCGATAACTTTTCCGTTTACCGACAAAGCCTCGATCGAGAATTGCCTGCACTGCATCAGTGTCCTCATTCACCTTGACTACGATGCCGAAGTCATTCGCGAGCGAATATTTTCCCTCCAGTCCATTCCCATGCGGCTGGAGATGAAAGAAGGCATCAATCAGAGTCAAATCATCGATGACTCTTACAACAATGACCTGGCGGGCCTGCAGATTAGCCTTGAATTCCTGACCAACCAGCACCAGAAACCCAAGAAGCGATTAATTCTCTCCGACATCCTGGAGTCGGGGCTGTCTGATGAATCACTCGCCTCCGAAGTTGCCGCGCTGGTCAGGAAAAATCAGATCCATAGTTTTGTCGGGATAGGGCCGAGGTTGTTGAGTCAGGCAGCCCTGTTTCCTCCTGGCTCCATGCTGTTTTCTTCGACGGAGGAATTTCTGGAACGATTTGCATGGGACTCCATTCAGCACGAGATCATTCTCGTCAAAGGCGCCCGATCATTTCGCTTTGAACGGATTATCGAAAAGTTGCAGCGCAAGGTACACGGAACAGTCATGGAAGTTGACCTCGGTGCCGTTGTTCACAATCTGAATTTCTTTAAAGCTCGCTTGAATCCGGCAACGAAGATTATGGTCATGGTCAAGGCCTTTGCTTATGGGAGCGGGAGCAGCGAGATCGCCAATGTGTTGCAGTATCACAAGGTAGATTACCTCGGTGTCGCCTATGTCGATGAGGGGATTGAACTTCGGAAGAACAATATCTCATTACCCATCATGGTCATGAATCCATCCGAAGAAGGCTTTGGCGCGTTGCTGCCTAACAAGCTGGAGCCGGAGATCTATAGTTTCAAGATATTGAATGCCTTGTTGAAATTTCTGAACGGGAAACGCTGTACCCTTCATATCAAGCTTGACACGGGCATGCGGCGACTGGGTTTCGAGGAAGACGATGTTGCAGCGCTTGTTACCGTGCTGGCATCGAATCCGAATCTGAAAATAGCATCCGTGTTTACTCACCTTGCCGGCTCCGATGAAGCTCGTCATGACGCATACTCGCGGCGGCAGGCAAGCCGTTTCCAGACAATGGCGGATCAAATTGCCAACGGGTTGGGCTATAAGCCCTTGTATCACGTGTTGAACTCATCGGGAATTCTTCGGCATCCTCAATTTCAGCAGGACATGGTCAGGCTTGGTATCGGCCTGTATGGCGTTTACCCAGCGCGGGTGAAACAGGTCGATCTCAAGCCTGTGGTTCGTCTCAAGACAATCATCTCACAAATCAAGAGTGTTCCCCCGGGAGAAACTGTTGGCTACGGACGTGTTGGAAAGGCCCACAAGCAAATGAAAATAGCAACGATAGCCATTGGGTATGCCGATGGGTTCGACCGGGCGTTCAGCAGGGGTGTTGGATGTGTTATGATTCGCGGGAAACTGGCTCCCGTCATCGGCAATGTGTGTATGGACATGACCATGGTCGACATCACCGGCATCGAAGCTGAGGAAGGCGATGAAGTAATTATTTTTGGACCGGAGCTTCCGATTCAGGATATCGCATCGCGCATCAAGACGATTCCGTATGAAATACTCACAAGTACCAGTGAGAGGGTCAAGAGAGTGTTTGTAGCGGAAGGCATTTAGATAATTTGATGATGGAACGAAAAGCATTGTTGAACGAAGATTGGGCAGCGGTGGTGATTGCCTGCCTGATTATCGCAGTCAGCTTACTGGGTGTCCATCCGTCGCTACCGTCGATGAATTGGACGGGCGTGGATGGATTGATTCAGCTTGGCAGCAGTCCGGATCTCTTTGTAAGCCTCGTTGCGTTGTGGGCTTTCGGTGCTGTGGTGATCGCGATTGCGTTTGCTCTGAAAGGAGAGCAAGTGGCAATGAAACACTTTGGCGGTTACACGCTAATTTTCGCAATTGCCATTATCGCGCAACTCATTACGGGCAACCGAAGCATCAAGAACCTTGGACTCGAGATCGTCTTATTCAGTCTCCTGATCGGATTATTCATTTCAAATGTGCTGGGCGTTCCGAAGTGGGTCAAGCCAATGATCCAGACAGAACTTTATATCAAGATCGGGCTCGTCATTCTGGGCACTGGGATTATCTTCAGTGAGATCATGCAGGCTGGTGGTCTCGGCCTTATTCAGTCGGTCGCGGTGGTGCTTGTAGTCTGGCAGGTGAGTTTTTGGGTCTGCAAGAAATTTAAACTTGATGATGAGTTACGGGCAATGCTGTCCAGTGCGGTCGCCATTTGCGGAGTGTCGGCGGCGATCGCCACCGCCGGGGCTATAAAGGGCGACAGCAAGAAACTTTCGTATGTGATTTCCCTGGTGCTGATCACCGCTATTCCGATGATGTTGCTGATGCCTTACATTGCCCGAAGTGCCGGATTGAGCGACGCGGTAGCAGGCGCCTGGCTTGGCGGCACCATTGATACAACGGGAGCGGTGGTGGCAGCAGGAACTGTCCTGGGAGACGCCGCGCTAAAGTATGCAACGGTAGTGAAGTTCTCGCAAAACGTACTGCTTGGTCTGGCGGCCTTCGCGATATCGGTCTATTGGGCTTACACCAAAAATGAAAAGCAGGAGCGTCCGTCAGCTCGCACCATCTGGGATCGATTTCCGAAGTTCGTTCTGGGGTTTATCGCGGCCTCGTTTATTTTTTCGTTTTTCCTTCCGAACGATCTTGTCACGGCGGTTAAAGGTCCGCTCAAAGGACTTCAGACTTTCTGGTTTGCAATGGCCTTCACGTGCATCGGACTGGAGACAAGATTCGCCGACATATTCAGCATGGAGAGTGGGCGACCCGCAATGGCATTTTTGATCGCCCAGGGCTTCAATATCATTTTCACACTTGTGATCGCCTTGTTGGTATTCGGGTAGCCGTCAACCGCACCCGAGATTCTTCTTGAGATCGCGATCAGGCAACACGCCAGGATAGTCTGTCCGGGAGTCTGATGCATTGTCGTTCGGCGGGGCTTTTTTCTCGCGCTGTCGACCCCTCTTCTTCGGCTTTTCGGACTTTAATTGTGTCATGCTCAAACAAAACACAATCCTGACCGAAATCATTGTGCGGCAGGGGAACCACCTATATCTTTGCCTTGTTTAAAATTAATCTAAATTAACACAGTGAAAACCC
>CAZLWX010000202.1:0-1218 GCA_964563295.1 uncultured Roseivirgaceae bacterium
AAACGATAATTAGAATATATATAATTGATTATCAACATATTGCATGAACAAATAATTGGATAATAATGGCGAAAAAAACGTTATATTTCATTAAACGTTTGCGCAGTCAGCGCGTTGGATTCGTCCTTTCAATGTGGTCATTCCTTATATTTGCGTGGACGCTCCATGATCCACTCCCACGATGGCTAATCATAAAGTCAGCATTGTCGACATCGCCAAAAATGCCGGTGTCTCCATCAGCACAGTCTCGCGGGTGCTGAACGGCAAAGCCGAGCAATTCAGGATCAGCAAGAAGTCGCAACAAAAAGTAAAGGAGACTGCGCGCAGGCTCAACTATGTTCCCAACCAGTTTGCCGCCAATCTCAAGTCGGGAAAAAGCAACACCATTGCCCTGATCATCCCGTCCCTGAGCAACCCCTTCTTCGCCGAAATCGCCAGCGAGATCAACGACGAAATCCGCGACCGCGGCTACATCACCCTGATCGGCGACAGCGACGAAAACCTGGATACCGAAAACGAAGAACTCCTTCAAATACAATCGCGAAACATCGAGGGACTCGTCATCGCACCGTGCAGCAAAAACTGGAAGAACATCAAAAAGCTTCACGACCGCGGACTACCGATAGTCTGCATCGACCGCTACTTTGAAGACATCGACATTCCCTACGTTTCCACCGACAACTACGCAGGCGCCTATATGGCAACCAAACACCTGATCGAGCAAGGTCACTCCGACATCGCCTGCATCCAGGGTGTGCTGGAATCCGTTCCCAACAAACTGCGCATCGACGGCTACCGCCAGGCGATGGTGGAAGCCGGGATCACCGAATACACCATCAGTGGCGACGAGTTTAGCGTAGAGAACGGCTACCGCGAAACCAAGATCCTGCTGCAAATGCGCAAACGGCCCACGGCGATCTTTACGCTGAGCAACACCATCGCCATGGGGTGCATGAAAGCGTTAAAAGAAGAGGATGTCGGAATACCCGACGACATGTCGATCATCACGTTCGACGACCACCCCTATCTCGATTACCTGGCTACTCCCCTGACCTGCATCACTCAACCCACGAGGGAAATTTGCCGCATCGCCATCAAACATCTCTTCTTCATGCTGGGCAGCAAAGAAATAAAATCCAGACAAGTGCTGCTTAAACCCGAAATAAAATACCGGAAATCGATTAAGAGGATCGGGTAGAAAAGGACAAAGGCCAAAGG
>CAZLWX010000202.1:1318-4582 GCA_964563295.1 uncultured Roseivirgaceae bacterium
CAAAGGCTAAAGGACAAAGGTCAAAGGCCAAAGGTCAAAGGCCAAAGGTCAAAGGCCAAAGGCTAAAGGTCAAAGGCCAAAAGCTTAGTTAATCACCAAATTCGAAGAATACGGCTGGCAAAAACAAGGTGCTCCGCCGTAAGCGGAGCAGCCCTGCCTTAACCTAAACCCAAAATTCTACTGTATGAGCGAATTGCTAGTGGGGTTCATTGCATAGGTGAGTTGAAACGTTTTTTGGATCAACTCGGCGGAATTCTTCGCCTGGCACTTTCTCAACAGGTTCTTGCGATGGGATTCCACCGTATGAAAGCTGATATTGAGCCGGTCCGCAATCTCCTTGGTGGTGTGTCCCGAAGAGACCAACAACAGTACTTCCTTCTCTTTCTGCGTTAGGTGATTCATAACGTTACTATTTGGTTCAACGCACTTAATGAAAATGGGGGTCGGAGGTAACCCGGAGCCCGGAGAAAAATTATCAAGGCCAAATTTTAAAGGCCAAAGGCTAAAGGCCAAATTTTAAAGGCCAAAGGCCAAAGGCTAAAGGCCAAAGGCTAAAGGCCAAAAGCTAAAGGCCAAGCGCCAAAGGCTAAGGGAACGCGGAACCTAGAAAAGTTCGCTGATCTCGATTTGCTTCAGAAATTTCTGCATCTCCTCGTCTCCCGCCAGCGCGATACGTTCGGTCGTGTCGAGTTCGTTGTTGTAGTATTGTTCGATGAAGAATTCTTTCCAGCTGTAGAGGATGACGGTGTATTGCCGGTGTTCGGCGGTCATGATGTATTGCGCCTGGTTGCGCAGGATGGTCATGTACAGATCCAACTTCCCGAACGGCTGCATAGCGCCCCCCCTCGGGAATGGGAGTTACAATTTGTGTGCCGGTGATGATGGAGCAGTGTTGCGGCCATTCGGCGCGAGCGCCCACAGGGTGTTCCCGCGGCCATGGCGCCGGGTGAGTGCGTGTTCCAGGTGCCTGACGACACGATCCATGCGCGCCGCTGTGGTCTGTATTCTCAGGATGCATTCCGGGTCGAGTGTAGCCGCGCCGTTGGCGGGTGTTTCGCGACAGAGCGCTCTGAGGCGCGCGATCTGACGCGTGAGCCCGGTGCAGATCTTCCTGACGCGCAGGTTGGCGCTGAGGGTGATGTGGGTTGCCTTGAATTGCTGGTCCCGCAGGGCGCTGATACGCTCGGCGAGGCGTTCCGCGAGGATCACGGAGAATCGCCTGCGTTGCCGCAGGGTCCGGTAGAGGGTGATGACGACGATGGTAGCCACGATGCCCAGCAATGTAAAGGACAGAGCAACCCATCTTTGTGTCCGTATCAGGCTGGCCTCCGCGGCCATAAGGATGTTTTGAGCTTTTATGCGCGCGACGTTTTCTCGTTCGAGATAGCGACTTTCGGTGCGCATCATGTTGAAGATGCGCTCCTGATTGTAAATACTGTCGCGGAGGGCTATGTATTTGTCCAGGTAAAAAGCGCCGTTCCTTACGTCGCCCATTTTCTCGTACACATCAGCAATTCGTTTATAGATCTTGGCAAACTCGAGGTTGAAGGATGAACTGGTGGCGCTCACGTTGCTTGCAACTTGCATCCAGCGGATCGCTTCCTGGATATTATCTTGGTCGAGACTAATGGCGGCAAGGTAGTAGAGGTTGTCCAATAGAAGGCGATCGTCGCGTATGGTTTTCGCGAGGAGATAGGACTTCATGAAATGGGACTTTGCTTCGGTAATCTCTCGTTCGGCAAGATTTACTACGCCGTGCCCAAATTCAATTTGTACAGTTACAAATGATTCGCAATCTGGATAGCAGATTTCGGCAGCACGATTGAAGAAATGCCGGGCGGAGTCGAGTCTCTCACTATAGGCATAACACAGGCCTATATTGGTGAGCAGGGGCTCCAGCCAATCGTCGCCGAATCTCTTCTGGAGTTCGAGTGTCTGGCTAAAGTAGCGCAGCGCCTTATCATAGTCCTTGAGTTTGTAGAACACCAGGCCAATATTATTGAGTGATGTTGCCATTCCAACTGTATCGTCTCGGCTCTGTCGGATTCCAAGCGCCTCAAAATTCAGCGCCAGGGCCCTATCGTACTTGGCCTGCCATGAGTAACAAAGTGCCATCATGTTAAGAATTTTTTCAAACCGAGCAGGCCTTCGTATTCGGGCGATTGGCAATATGGTTTCATAGATCACCAACGCCGAATCAATGTTGCCTTTGCTGTAGGCCACGAACGCGAGCCTCCTGCCAAACTCGACCATTGCAGATGAATCTCCTAACTTAGAGGCGCCGGAATAGTCGCGTGGAGTGGACAGATGCTCCTTATGCTGGGGTGCAGCGGCATGATTTGCAGTCGGCCGCGAGTCCTCGCGTGACGGAGTCCCGTGCCCCACCCACGAAATTAGGTCTGAATCACCAATCGACAACCACGCAAAAGTCCAAAATATCAGTGTGGACGACATCGTCATCGGTGTTTTGCGTTGGTCGCATCTTCCCAAACGTAGGGCAACGTACAATCAATATTGACAGTGTGTCTTTCGGCGTATCCAAGCCTCTCAAGCTTTCTCAATGAATCGCCGATGTCGCGGATTGTGACCGCAATCGAAGGGTTAGAGCGGGTTTTACCTATTAAATGCCGAGTCCGGGCGAGACTAACATGCAAGAGGCCGTTGATCGTCGCAGTTAAGCTCCTGATTTCGCCACACGTCTTTGTAATTATGAGATCTCCTTCGTGACCGTCTCGGCTGAACTGTTCCCGATCGAGCGCCAGAATGCGAGTAAGCTCGCGCATTTCGCGAGCAAGCAATGAATTGATGACACTTTTTCGTTTACTGGCTGAACGAAGCATAAACAAAAGGAAGAAAAGAGAAATGACAACGCAACAAATGGCAATCGTGATCCAATGCTCCCTCACTAGAATTTTTCTATTTGCATTGATAATTTGTTCTTGTAATTGAAGGTTTGCTTGATTTTCGCGTTCGAAATATTTCAATTCAAGTTCCATCAAATCATTTGAAAGGACCTCGTTGAACAGAGTGTCCTTTAAGTAAATGTACTTTTGCTGACTTTTAACGACCGAACAATCGTCACCCGTGGGGCGGTTAAGTTCATTAAGACCAAGACATAAACTGGTTGCGGGTTTAAGGTTCAGAATTTTAAGGTCGGCATTGCTAAGTTCCTCAAAAAGGTTCGCGCACAAGGAATGTAGACGGGTATCGATAGCCGGTTTCAAGATTCCCGCATTGCTAGGTCCATGGACATTGCTATCAGGG
>CAZLWX010000203.1:0-4518 GCA_964563295.1 uncultured Roseivirgaceae bacterium
GTCGCGGCATACAATGAAGAACAGTTCATAGCGGACAAGATCAGGAACACACTCTGGGTTTATTATCACACGTATAAGCTAACTGTCTTCATGGTCACCGTTGGCTCCACGGATCATACCCCGGAGATCGTAAAAAAATTTCATGCCGTAAAGCTGTTTCATCAACCCGCGCGCAAAGGCAAAATAAACGCTATCAACAGGGTCATGACGCTGATAAAAACTCCCATCGTGGTATTCACTGATGCGAACACCCTACTGAACCGGCAAGCCATCAGAAACATGGTCAGGCATTACACCGATCCTCACGTAGGTGGCATCGCGGGAGAGAAGAGAATACTTCAACGCGACGCCGAGAACGCGACTGGCAGCGGCGAAGGTATCTACTGGCATTACGAGTCGTACCTGAAGAAAAAGGACTCCCACGTGGGTTCGGTCGTGGGCGCTGCAGGAGAGCTGTTCTCCATACGCACGCGTCTTTATCAACCTCCGCCGCCAGACTCCATCATCGAAGACTTCATCCTCTCGCTCGGAATCGCGGCGAAGGGTTATCGATTCCTCTACGAGCCTGATGCGTTCGCCGTTGAAACAGCCTCGCTCTCGGCAGCCGATGAGTGGAAACGCAAAGTCAGAATCTGCGCAGGAGGATTTCAGGCTATCGTACGGCTGCGTACGTTGCTGAATCCTTTGAAGTACGGGATGTTGAGCTTCCAGTACATCTCCCATCGCGTTCTGCGTTGGTCATTAGCGCCGTTGTTCCTACCCATCGTTTTTGTCTGCAACGCACTTCTCGTGTTGCGAGGAGTCCACCCCGTCTATCCGATCCTGCTTGTCGCTCAGATATTATTCTACCTTCAGGCGCTAATGGGTTTTGCTTTTCGCGAACGCAGTATCTCAATAAGAGGCTTCTTCGTGCCCTACTATTTCCTTTTGATGAATGCCGCGGTCTTCGCCGGATTAAAGCGATACCTGATGGGGCAACAGCCCGTCACCTGGGAAAAAGCGCGCCGGGCACGCATGACTCCTGAATCCGTGAATACATAGCCTCAGCTTTCCTGCTTTAATTTTTTTTGCGCTTTCTGCCAACTCCTGTTATTTTGCGGCGCACAAGTGATCCGCCAGTATGGGACGCATTTTTGAAAAAAGAAAACACAAAATGTTTGCGCGCTTCGACCGCATGGCCAAGGCGTTCACGCGCATCGGGAAAGATATCGCGATAGCAGTCAAGCAGGGTGGCCCTCATCCCGAGCACAATCCCAAACTCAGGATGGCGATCCAGAATGCGAAGGGTGTGAACATGCCCAAAGACCGGGTTGAAGCGGCCATCCGACGCGCGTCGTCACGAGAGGAAAAAGATTTTCAGGAAGTCGTCTACGAGGGATACGGACCTCACGGTGTTCCCATCGTTGTCGAGTGTGCGACTGATAATCCCACACGGACGGTTGCGAACATCAGGCTTCACTTTTCAAAGAACGGTGGAACGATGGGAAATTCGGGATCGGTGGCGTTTATGTTCGAACGCCGCGGCGTTTTCAAATTCGATGCCGGGGCCCTGAATCTCGATGAAGTGGAACTGGACCTGATCGACGCCGGCGCCGAGGATATCGAAAAGACTGACGACGAGATCATCGTCTACACGAAGTTTACCGAGTTTGGCAGCATGCAAAAGTTTCTCGAGTCGAGGAAACTGGAAGCGCGAAGCTCAGAACTGCATTATATACCTACAACGACAAAGGAACTACCGGAAGCCGAACAGGATGAGGTTCTCAAACTCGTCGAAGTGCTCGAGAGCGACGACGATGTTCAATCCGTGTATCACAACCTGGCATAACGCCATCTGCTGCCATCACATACAGGGCAACCGCTCATCATTCCGTAAAAAAAATGTAATTTACCGTGTCACGATGACGAATGATCGCCATTATGAAACGGTTTAGCCTGATTATGCTGTTGGCTGGAGCAGGGGTACTGTCATACGGCCAAACCCAACGAATTTCCCTGGGTGTCTTCACCGGCTTCACATCCAGCGTCACGTGGGATCAGGGAATAAATATCGATTCACGATATCAGGCGCGTTACGACCTTAAATGGGCCCCGATAGGTTTCAATTTCGGTGTCGACTATCAGGGCTTCGGCATTATCGCCACTCCGAGCCTGATCAATATCGGACAAAATTACTATGTCATCAACAACGTCGGAGGCCATGAAGGGATTCGTAAGATCAACATGCGCTATGCGATGCTTCCGGTGGCTGTGAAGTTGCACATTATTGATCTTTCATTCTTCCAGGTTAGCCTGATCGGCGGAGCAGGGCCCGGATATCTCGTCGATGGACGTGAGACGATCACCCACCACTATGGAAAATACCGGTTCCCGCAAGAAGTCTATCCTGTTCTGCCGCCGGATTATATAGTCGAGTACGATGGCGTGCTTGCTCCCGAGACCGATCATCTCTCCATTGTCAAGAAGGCGGATTTCAATTCACTTCAGATCTTTGTTTCAGGAGGATTCCGTTCTGATTGGGACGTTGCCGAAAACTGGCGACTGTCGCTGGATGTGCAAGGCTATTATGGAATTCGCGAAAGCCGCGGCAAGGATTTTCTCAACCGCGCTGCTAATCACGAATTGATGTACACGAACGCCGGTAGCCGGCGCGACATGTTTGCCTTCATTAACGTGGGCATCTCCCGCTCGGTGGATATTGATGTGAAGAAGGAGAATGCCACTAAGAGTGAACGCCGGTTTACGCCGAAGAAAAATCCATTCAAAAAAGGTAAACATCGAGGGCGATAACAGGAACTTTTCTGCTGTTCGCCAGTACTTGTTCAAGAAGGGAGTTGCTATAGAAACAAAAAATGGAAGGGAGTTGCAATAGAAACAAAAAATGCAACCACCTGTGAGTTAGATAGTTGCATTGCTTCGGTAGTCCGTACGGGAATCGAACCCGTGTTACCAGAATGAAAATCTGGTGTCCTAACCCCTAGACGAACGGACCGTCCTTAAAAAAGTGGTGCAAAGATAGACCCGTGGTATCGAATTGCAAACCAGTGCGGTAATTTTTTTCGAAATCACGTTGTTATAACATTGGTTTTAGCTCGCTCGTCATTTATTTTTGGGCGCTGTTAAAAGTGAACAGACGTTAAGCAACAAAAAACAACATCATGACAAAAATCGGTATCAATGGATTTGGCCGCATCGGTCGACTGGCATTCAGGGCTGCCTTGAAACGCAAGGACATGGAAGTAGTCGGTATCAACGACATCGTTGACCCCAACTATATGGCGTATATGCTGAAGTATGATTCCACTCACGGCAGGTTCGACGGAACCGTCGACGTGAAAGATGGTCAGCTTATTGTGAATGGCAAGAAGATTCGCGTCACCGCCGAAAAAGATCCAGCCAACCTGAAATGGAGTGAAGTCGGTGCCGAAATCATCGTCGAGTCAACAGGCTTGTTCCTCACGAAGGCCGATGCACAAAAGCATATCTCAGCCGGAGCGAAGAAAGTCGTCCTTTCCGCGCCCGCGAAAGATGATACACCGACGTTTGTCATGGGTGTCAACCATAAGAAACTCACTGCCGAACATACGATCGTCTCAAACGCATCATGCACGACCAACTGCCTTGCACCCATCGCCAAGGTTCTCCACGACAAGTTTGGAATCGCCGAAGCATTGATGAGCACGGTGCACGCCGTAACGGCAACGCAAAAGACTGTTGATGGTCCGTCGGCGAAAGATTGGCGCGGCGGTCGCGGGGCATATCAAAACATTATCCCCTCAGCAACGGGTGCGGCCAAAGCTGTTACCCTGGTAATCCCCGACTTGAAAGGCAAACTCACAGGAATGTCTTTCCGCGTGCCCGTTGCCGATGTGTCGGTCGTGGACCTCACCGCACGGCTCGAAAAGCCCGCCAGCTATGACGACATCAAAAAAGCCATGAAGGACGCCTCCGAGGGCGAGTTGAAGGGAATACTCGGGTACACGGAAGAAGACGTAGTGTCACAGGATTTCCTGGGCGACGAACGCACCGCAATCTTCGACGCCAAGGCAGGCATCGCGCTGAACGACCATTTTGTCAAGGTCGTCGCCTGGTACGACAACGAATGGGGGTATTCCAACAAGCTGATAGACCTCGTTCAGGAAGTGGCTAAAAAGTAAATTCTGGCCCATACCGACTTTGAAATGCCGTTCCAGACGGCATTTTTTTTTGTCGCTGGCATGATGATTTATGCAATTTTGACGTTTATTATCAGGAGTCGTATCTCCTGTCCGTATCGCAACTGGTAAGGGAAGGCCTATGCAGGATTATTACGAGGTCCTCGGTATAGATCGATCAGCCACGCAAACGCAGATCAAGGCGGCGTTTAAGCGGATGGCTATGCGCTATCACCCCGACCGTAATCCGGACGACCCGAAGGCCAAGGAACGCTTCTCCGAGGTCAATTCGGCCTATGAGCTGCTCGGCGACGAGGCCAAGCGCGCCCAGTTCGACCGCGGCGAGATCGACGCCGAGGGCAAG
>CAZLWX010000204.1:0-4468 GCA_964563295.1 uncultured Roseivirgaceae bacterium
GATCGGCTGCTGATTGAGTTTCCAACAGGAACTGAAGGTGCACAATCGTTTCATCGCATTCGGCCTGCGCATAGGTCAGGAATTTAATAAAGTCAGCCTTATAACGTTTTCGAGCACAACCTTCCACAATCATCGCCGCAACTGACTTTGAAGATCTTCTGGCTTGACTCCCCTCCTCATACAGTTCAAACTTTGGAAGCATTAGCGAACTCCTGTGAACCTCGATCGCAAGCCTTTGAGATTCTACAAAGATTTCCAAATCACGATAACTGCTTAGTCCCTTAGACATATTTTGCAAATTACCATTCCCACCCGACATAATGCCAATGCTCACCCGTCCGATTTTCATGACTATTTTCAGTCTAGCCCAGTATCCGGATCACAGCGACAAAACTGAAGATGGTGACGATGAAACTGGCTCGCGACTAGCCGCAGCCCGGCTACTGGCAACCGGTGACTGGCGACGTATGGCCTGTTAATTGTGTGACGTACAGCCTCCTATACAACCATTCCCGCCGCCACGGTCTCATTCGTCGCCTCGTCAACAAGAATTAGACTCCCCGTAATCCGGTTCTTCCGGTACGGATCGAAAAACAACGGCTGGGCTGTGCGTAACTTAACCCGAGCAATGTCATTCATCACCAGCTCCTCAACATTCTCTACCCGCGCCAGGGTGTTGATGTCCAGCTTGTACTGGATCTCTTTCAATACCCCACGGACTTCCCTGGTGGTATGCCGCACGAAAAACCGACTGTTCAGATTAACCGGACGCTGGTTCATCCAGCACAGCATCATGTCGAGATCCTGCTCTGACTGAGGAAAATTATTCGGCTTGGCAATGATATCCCCGCGACTGATATCGATCTCGTCCTCCAACGTCATCGTCACCGACATCGGCGCAAATGCTTCGGTCAGCTCCTCGGTTCCGAATTTAATTGACTTGATCTTCGAGTTGAAGCCCGAAGGCAATACAACCACTTCTTCACCCGGACGGAAAATCCCGCCGGCAATCCTACCAGCATAACCTCTGAAATCGTGATGGTCTTTTGAATGTGGTCGCACCACATATTGCACCGGAAAACGACTGTCGATGTGGTTGTAGTCACTCTCGATGTGGGCGGTTTCCAGCATGTGCATCAACGTTGCTCCCTGATACCACGGCGTGTTGTCGGAACGGTGCACGACGTTATCGCCTACAAGCGCGCTGATCGGAACAAACTGGATATCGGAAACTTCGAGCTTCGAAGAAAATGCTTTGTATTCCTCCACGATCCGGTCGAAGATAGCTTCATCGTAGTTGACCAGGTCCATCTTGTTTACACACACCACGATGTGCGGAATCTTCAACAGCGAAGCGATGAACGAGTGTCTGAAGGTCTGCTCAACAAGTCCCTTGCGCGCGTCAATCAGGATCAGCGCCAGGTTCGCCGTCGACGCACCCGTTACCATGTTGCGGGTGTATTGGATGTGTCCCGGTGTATCGGCGATGATAAATTTCCGTTTCGGAGTAGCGAAGTAGCGATAGGCGACATCGATGGTGATCCCCTGCTCGCGTTCCGACTTCAATCCATCCGTCAGCAGCGACAAATCGACATAGTCGAATCCTTTCTTCGCGCTCGACTTCTCCACGGCTTCCAGCTGATCTTCAAAAATGGATTTGCTATCATACAGCAGCCGGCCGATGAGGGTGCTCTTGCCATCGTCAACGCTGCCGGCGGTGGTGAAACGAAGAAGTTGATTATTTAAGTAGTTCATTCTTTTTGATATCCTATGGTTTTCAAATTCCGGTTCCGAGTTCCGAGTTCCGGGTTCCGATCGCAACACGACCGGACTAGAAGTACCCAGACTTTTTCCGATCCTCCATCGCCGTTTCGGAGCGCTTATCATCCGCCCTCGAACCGCGTTCGGTTTTGCGGGACGCCGCGACTTCGGCAATGATCATCTCCAACGTCGAAGCATCCGACTCCACCGCTCCTGTTATCGGCATGTCGCCACACGTTCTGAAGCGCACGCGCTTGCGCACCGGCACCTCGTCGGACTTGAGCTTCAACCACGGAGAAGTGGAGAGTATCGCACCGTCGCGATAGATCACTTCCCGCTCGTGCGCAAAGTAGAGCTTCGGTATCGCGATGTTCTCCGCCAGGATATACTGCCATACGTCCATCTCCGTCCAGTTCGATATCGGGAACACCCGGAAATGCTCACCGGGATGCTTTCGTCCATTGAAAAGATTCCAGAGCTCCGGACGCTGATTCTTCGGATCCCATTGACCGAACTCATCGCGGTGAGAGAAGAAACGCTCCTTTGCCCGGGCTTTCTCCTCATCCCTTCTCGCGCCACCCATCGCAGCGTCGAATTTGTTCTTCTCTATCGTATCCAACAGCGTCACTGTCTGCAGCGCATTACGGCTGGCATTGAAACCGGTCTCCTCGCGTACACGCCCCTTGTCGATGCTTTCCTGAACTGATCCTACCACCAGTCGTACACCCAACTCGTTTACGAGCCAATCGCGGAACTCCATGGTTTCGGGGAAATTATGCCCCGTGTCGATATGCACGAGAGGGAAAGGAATGCGCGCTGGATAAAACGCCTTGCGCGAAAGATGCGACAGCACGATGGAATCCTTTCCACCCGAAAACAACAGGGCCGGATTCTCAAATTGGGCGACCACTTCGCGTATCACGAACACCGCTTCTGCTTCCAACTCCTTTAAATGACTTAAATAGTACTGACTCATGTCTACGTATTTGAGAAAAAACTAAACCTTGATCCCCGGCAACACCACTTTCAACAGTTCATCGATTGATCGTTCGAGTGACATTTCGTGTGTAGGGATCACAATATCGGGATTCGTTGGCTTCTCATAGGGCGAATCGATGCCCGTAAAGTTAGACACCACGCCTGCCCTCGCCTTTTTGTATAAACCTTTGACGTCGCGCTGCTCGCAGACCGCCAGCGGCGCATGAACGAAAACCTCCATATAATTTGTATGCCCTACGATCTGTCGGACCTGGTCGCGATCAGCCTGAAACGGCGAAATGAAGGCCGACAACACGACCAGCCCTGCGTCCAGCATCAACTTGCTCACCTCGCCGATACGGCGAATGTTCTCAACACGGTCTTCGTCAGTGAACGTGAGGTTCTTGTTGAGTCCCGCGCGGATGTTGTCGCCGTCGAGCAAGTAGGTTTTGAAACCGCGCTCGAACAATTCAGCTTCAAGCTGGACGGCGAGCGTCGACTTTCCTGAACCCGACAGTCCTGTGAACCAGATCAGCTTGGGTCGCTGCTGGAGCAAGCTCCTGCGCTGGTCCGCGCTCACTTTTGTTTTTATGGGATATAGGTGCTGCAATTCAGACAAGGTTGTAGTAGAACGAAATAAAGACGATGCAAATTACTGTATAAAGCAAAGTGAGCGGCGCGCCCACGCGGAAAAAATCTTTGAATGTGTAGCCACCGGGACCGTATACCATGAGGTTGGTCTGGTATCCGATCGGCGTCATAAAATCACCCGATGCCGCAAACGCGATCGCCACAAAAAACGGCGTGTGCGGGAGCGCCATTTGATCGCCTACCGACATCGCGATAGGAAAAACGATCGACACCGCCGCCGCGTTGGTGATCAGCGCTGTGATGAGAGTCGTCGTCAGGAACAATGAAATGAGTACGGCCACCGGGCCGAACACCTGACCGGGGGTAATCAGCACCCTGGCCAGGACATCGGCGGTCCCGGATTTCTCGAGTGCCACTCCAAGCGCGAGCGAGCACACCAATATCATGAGCAAGCTGAGGTCGAGTTCACGTCTGATCTCCGAGAGGTTGAGGATTCCAAAAAAGACCAGGCCGAGCAAGATCACGAGGCATGCATCAAAAAGTGGAATCAAGCCGACAACACCGCTCAGCAACAACAGGATGACAGCAATTCCAAGCAGAGACCGCCATCTCTTTTTCTCAGTTTTCACTTTGCGTGGAACGGAGAGTTGGAAAAGGTCTTTTTCGTCCGTGCCGTTCTCCCGTCGGTCGCCGGACAGCAAAAGAAGGAAGTCACCGCCACTCAATTGCATTTCACCAACCTTGCCGGGCACGCGCTTTCCGTTTCGATGAATGGCAATGATGGAGGCGTTGTATTTCTTACGGAAGTCTGAGTCGCGGATGCGCACGCCGATCAAACCCGAGTTGGCGGGAATGACTGCCTCGATAAAGTTAAATTGTTCGTCGACACCATCGGTGTGTTCTTTGGGAACAGTGAGCCCGTTGTCGTCGCGGATAAGGTTGTAGATCGACTGTGTATTGCCGGAGAAAAACAGAGCGTCTCGTGCTTCAAGTTTTTCGTCGGGCGAAACCGGAGAAATCACACGGTCGTCACGGATGATCTCGACCAGGAAAACGTCTTTCAGGTTCCGCAGTCCGGCGTCTTTTACAGTCTTACCGACAAGTGCCGACCCTGGCAAGATCTCTGTCTCAACGATGT
>CAZLWX010000205.1:0-4452 GCA_964563295.1 uncultured Roseivirgaceae bacterium
TCTCCGCGTTGGTCATGGAAAAGGGCGAAGAAGTTTACTTTAATGCTCTCGGGTATGCTAATATCGAAGAACAAGTGCCGATGAGTCGCAATACGATCATGCGGATCTATTCCATGACCAAGCCAATCACCGGTGTGGCGTTAATGAAGCTTTATGAGCAGGGCGCGTTTCAGCTCGATGATCCTGTATCCCGCTACTTGCCTGAATTTGCAGATGTGACCGTTTTCACTGGCGTCGACGCTGCAGGTAATTTGATTCTTGAACCTCCAGCGCGTCCGTTAACCATTCGCGACCTGACTCGTCATACATCGGGCTTCACGCGGGACGAGCACGCCCAACTTGGATCGTTGCTTCACGCCGCTGATCCCATGAATCCGAACAATACCCTCAGTGAAATGGCGCGAAAGCTTGCGTCCGTTCCGCTGATGGCTCAGCCTGGCGAGCAGTGGATATACGGTCCGTCGGTGGATGTGCAGGCGCTGTTGGTTGAACGGCTCTCGAAGGAGCCATTCGATGTTTTCATGCACGAGCATGTTTTGGAACCGTTGAAGATGAACAATACAAGTTACGTCGTCCCCGAAAGTGACCGAAGCAGGTTTGCAGCCCTGTATGTATACGCAGATGGCGCCCTAAACCGCGCTCCTCACGATCGTGACCTGTACGACAACACGCGTGACTGGGCGTTGAAGCCAGGTGGCTTCGGACTCACTTCGACCATCGATGACTATATGCGATTCACGCAGATGCTTGTAAACGAAGGCAGTCTCGAGGGCGTTCACATCCTGAAACCTGAGACTGTCAAATTGATGGCCACTAACCAATTAGCCGACAGTGTGACCGATCGGATGTGGCTACCCTCAAAAGGACGTGTCGGCTTTGGAATCGACTTTGCCGTCCGAACGGAGCCGCCTCACTCACCCGAGGAAAAAAATGGCATCGTTGGCGAATTCTTTTGGGACGGCGCGGCAAGCACCTTGTTCTGGGTCGATCCGGTCAACGAACTTACAGCTGTTTTATTCGTCCAGATATTTCCTTTTAACAATGAGCTGCATAAGGAATTCAGAGACGCCGTCTATGGGCCGGTCAATATGGAGGCAGCGAGTCGTTAGGAATAACAATTATGCGCCTTGAATGAATGTGCAAAACCCCGGTATCATCCTTAGACACGCACGCCCCGACGACGCGGACATGCTCCGGTATTGGGACACACAGCCTCATGTCATCCAGTCGGGCGTAGACGAGGACTGGCACTGGGATACTGAGCTGCGAAAACAGCCATCATGGCGGGAACTGTTAATTGCCGAACTGAACGGGAGACCGATTGGCTTTATGCAGATCATTGACCCAGCCAAAGAAGAAACCCATTACTGGGGTGATATTCCAGATCACCTCCGCGCCCTCGATATCTGGATCGGGGACGCTAATGATCTTGGAAAGGGATATGGCACGATCATGATGAAGCTCGCAATCGAGCGATGCTTCAGTGATAAAGATGTCATTGCCATCCTGATCGATCCCCTGACCAGCAACACGCGCGCACAACGATTTTACGAGCGACTGGGTTTCCAATTCGTTCGAAAGGAAGCATTCGGAGAAGATGAGTGCTTCTTGTACAGACTTGACCGGCCGTCACCATAGGAGAGTGCTATTGATTACGTACCCGATTATTGGTAAATTGAAATACTATTACACTTTGGTGACTTTTGTCCGCGAATGAAGGCCCTTGAGAAATTATCCCCGGCAGAAGCGCTGTTCGTGATTGATCAACGCGCAAGCATGACTGAACTCCTTCAAGTCACATTGCTGGATTTGCTCATGCGGCGGGTATTGATAAGCTACGACGATGAAAGAAGAATTGTCGGTCATCTTAAATCCATAACCTACGTCAAGCCCGGCCCGGGTTTCGACGCATGTGTTCCACGCGATTATGAGCGAACCTTTATCGATTTGTTCCGCGAAAACCGCGGTCAGCCAATGTTGTTCAATAATATGTCAGTCTTGAGTCGCCAGCATTCGGGCGGCGACCAACAGTTCAAGGCTAGACTGATGAAATCGGATGTGCTTAAAACATACATAACTACCAGCTTTTGGCAAAAGGTTTTTGGCGGCTTCAGCTTGACAGAGGAGGGACATCGGTTGAAAGAGCAGATCGAACAAGAGATCGCCGAACTGCAAACCCAGTTTGTACTCGCCGGTGGTGACATTGAAAAAAGCCATGAACTGATGTCGGGCATCGGCGGGCATGCCGGATTGCTGTCCAGGAAAAAAGGCAAGCATGCAAATTCAAAGTTTTCCATTGACGAGTTGTCAAGGAAAAACCTCCAGGCAAGTGGACCCGACTTTTTCACATGGATATCCCTTACCGAAATCGCCGAGGATCTGGCGTCGACCGATCCTTCCTTTGATGGCGATTGAGGCGATTCCTAATAATTCCTAATTCCAGACTTAACCCGAAAGCTTTGAAATTATTCGTCATGGTGCGGATTCTACTGGTCGCATTAATCGGGAGCTGCCAGATTGGAGTTGCGCAAGAACGCCCTTACGTAATTCTTGTTTCGTTTGATGGATTTCGTGCCGACTATGTAGAAAGATTCGACTTACCGAACTTCCGCCAGTTTATCCAGAATGGATCATCAGCTGCGGGGCTCGTACCGTGCTATCCGAGCAAGACCTTTCCGAATCATTACAGCATTGTCACTGGACTTTACCCTGGCCACCACGGCATTGTCGACAATCACTTTTACGACACGGAGATGCATAAAACATTCAACCTGCGTGATTCGGCGACTGTTCATGATCCGTCTTTCTTCGGCGGCGTTCCGCTGTGGCAGCTGGCGCGGGAGCAGGGATTGGCGTCCGCATCGTTTTTCTGGGTGGGTTCCGAAATGAATGATCCTCAACGCAGCCCTGATTACTTCTTCAACTATGATTCCAGAATACCGAACGAAAAACGGATCGACCAGGTGATTGCCTGGCTGAACCTTCCCGCTGACAGACGTCCCCATTTCATCACACTTTACTTTTCATCGCCAGACTCAGAGTCGCATCAGACCGGTCCGTTTGGCGGGGCTGTCGCAAACAAGCTTGGCACCCTCGACTCCCTCCTGGGTGTGTTAATGATGCGCACGCGTGAAACAGGCCTTGCGATTAATGTCATTCTGACGTCTGATCACGGCATGAGTGAGCTTACCGCGTCCGAGTCAACCTATCTTTTCCTTCCGGAGCTGGTTGGAATCAGCGATGACTTCAAGGTCATAAACGGGGGAACCCAGTTACATATCTATTCCAACTCCGCCGGGTCGGTTGACTCGTTATACCACACGCTTCGGACGCATTCAAATGGATTTGCCGTCTGGCGACGACAGGATTTCCCAGCGTCCTGGAATTACGACCACCCGCGCGCCGGCGACATTATCCTTGCCGCAGAGCCCGGCAAGATCATCGTGTCTGCTAGTCGGGAAAACTTTCTGAAAAATATGCAAGCTGGTCGCCGATTTGGAGCGCACGGATATGATCCCGCGATCGTCCCGGATATGACCGGCATTTTTTACGCGCAAGGGCCGAACATTCAAAAGGGCGTCCGTCTCCCGGAGATCCTGAACATCCATATTTACCCGCTGATTGCCACTATCCTCGGACTAAAACACGGCCCGATCGACGGTGATTACTCCGTCGTTGCTCCCTTGTACCAACCTAATAAATAGTGCCGACTTCTCGGTCAACTGTTCAGCATGGAGATTATTTGTCTTTTGCGAACACCGATGCCGCCCATGAAATCAAACCGCTTTCGTCAACCAGCCCTTTTGCCGGTGAATCATGAGTTAGGGGTTGCATCGTCGAGAATGAAGCAACAGTAAATCGGTTCCTTGCTTTCTTGCACGTAACGTAGGCCGTGTCGTTTTTTGAGAAATCTCCAACCATAATCCGCTCTTCGCTAACGCGGTAGCGCTTGGCCGCCGCGGCCACGATCCTGCGAAATGTGACAAGGGTATCCGCCGCGAGCGTCGGCCGACGATGGGCAACGGGCGTCGCCGATACCACGATTAAGCCTTTTTCAGCTGCGAGCCGATACCCGTCAGGCGACAGAGTCGCGGAATTCAATACGAGCATGCCAGTGACGGGCTTCTCCGGAATTGCAGCGGAATAAAAATTCCGCAATGAATCGCCATGAGTCAGGTAAATCGTTTCCGAACGATAGTTTGGCCTGGTGCTTTCAAAAATATTCACCAGGTAAACGATGGAGAAAACCACCGCCGTCAACAGGACGGAAAAACTGATCACATAGGAAGCAACAACCTGATATTTCTTCATCACGATGTTAAGATAATATCGGAAATCAGTTCGACGGTCCCGCCTTTCCAGTGATTTACATAAGCGGGAATTTACTCGGAATGGGCTGTCCATCCATACCCGCATTATTCCATTAATATGAGAAGGAGTTGAACAACGGAA
>CAZLWX010000206.1:0-4415 GCA_964563295.1 uncultured Roseivirgaceae bacterium
GAGCTTGATCACAACCCCGGAAGGAATACCCATGCGCGCATTCTCCGCCTCCTTTTGCACGAGGTTACAAAGCTGGATCCGCATATCACGCGGCGACGTGATCAGGTTGCGATACGTCGTGGGCTGCGAATGCCCGGTGATGACATTAAAAAATTCCGAGACATCCTGTGCATATACATCGCGTGTGGTCAGCAATCCAATGTCCACATAAAACCGCGATGTCGTCTCATTATAGTTCCCGCTCGACAGGTGAACGTAACGTGAAACTTTTTCATCTCCCTCCTTCCTGACGATCAGCAACAGCTTGGTGTGTGTCTTCAGGCTGCCGACGCCATAGATCACAAAACAGCCCGCTTTCTGAAGTCGTTGCGCCTCGCGCAGGTTGTTCTCTTCATCGAACCGGGCCTTTACCTCAAACAACACCGAGACGTGCTTGCCGTTCTCGGCAGCTCTTAGCAACGCCGCCGTCACGCGCGACTCTCTCGCCACCCGGTAGATCGTTATTTTGATTGACAACACATAGGGGTCGTCCGCTGCTTTTTCCAACAGCTCGAGGACGGGTTCCAGTGAGTTGTACGGGTGATGCAGGAGGATGTCGCGCTCCTTGAGCACTTCAAACAAATCGCGTGAACCTTCTTCCGGAAAATTCAGGGGCTTGATCGGCGCGCGAGGCTGTGCACGCAGCGGTCTGAATTCGCTGTGCTGAACAATTTGCAGCAGCCCGGTGAAATCGAGCATACTTCTCCTCGGGACCGGAAAAATATTGTGTTCGTCCAGGTCCCACTGGATTTTCAACAACCGCATCATCCAGGGATCGGGGTTGTCCTGGACTTCCAGGCGCACGACGCGTCCCGAACGGCGGGTCTTCAGCTTGCGCTTCAGGTCCTCCAGGAAATTCGACTCGATGTCCTCACTCTCTTCCAGCGTGAAGTCGCCGTTTCGGTTTATCCGGAACAGGTTGATGCTGGAAATCTCGATGTTGCGGAACAGGTGATGAATGTTCTTCGCAATGATTTCCTCCACGGGAACAAACCGGATCAGGTCGTCGCCAGGAATTTCAAAAAACCTCGGCAGGTTATTCGGAACCTGGATGAACGACACCTTGAACTGATTCTGTGCATCGACCGGGTTCTTGGTCACAACCCCGAACAATAAACGGTTGTTCATCAGCACGGGGAACGTGTGATAGGTGTCGAACACCATCGGCGTCAGCATCGGGAAAATGGTGTTGTAGAAGTAGTCGTTGACGCGCTTGATATTTTCTACCGAGAGATCGTCGTATTCGGCGATGAGGAATCCGTTCTGCGCGAATAATGGCTTGAGTTTCCTGACGTAGTAATCGTTCTGATCGCGGTAGAACCGCTGCGTCTCGGCCAGGAGCAGCTTGCGGAAGGGCTCTTCCCGCAGCCCGCTGTAATCGACTCTCTCCTTTCCGTAGTCGATGTAGTTGTAAAGACTGCCGAGACGTATGGTGCAGAATTCGTCGAGGTTGGAGGCGGTGATAGACAGAAATCGGAGGCGGTCGAAGATACTGCGGTCATTGTGCTTGGCTTGTTCCAGCACCCGGTAGTTGAATTGTAGCCAGCTCAGGTCGCGGCTGATGTAGTTACTCTCACCGACCTGGTTGGTAATTTTCCCTGAAGCAATAATTGCCTCCCTCATGATCCCATCAAATTAAAAACCCGGACCCTAGATATCGATGCGCGCGTACTTGGCGTTCTTCTCGATGAATTCGCGGCGAGGGGCAACTTCATCCCCCATCAACATCGAGAACAGGTGGTCGGCTTCGGCTGCAGATTCGATACTGACCTGCTTGAGCGATCGTCTGGCGGGGTCCATCGTCGTAGACCAGAGCTGCTCGGGGTTCATCTCGCCCAGACCTTTATAGCGTTGAATGTTGACTGACTCAGGCTTGCCGCCGCCGAGTTCTTTGACGAGGGCTTCACGCTCTTCCTCAGTCCAGCAATAAAACTCATCCTTGCCTTTCTTGACCAGGTACAGCGGCGGAAGAGCGATGTAGATGAAACCCTGCTCAATGAGGTCGCGCATATAGCGGAAGAAAAACGTCAGGATCAGCGTCCGGATATGGCTTCCATCCACATCGGCATCGGTCATGATGATGATCTTGTGATACCTGAGCTTATTCATGTTCAGCGCCTTGTCGTCGTCGGCTGTTCCAAAGCTCACGCCAAGGGCGGTGATGATATTCTTGATTTCCTCGTTGTCGTAGATCTTGTGTTCCTGGGCTTTCTCTACGTTGAGTATTTTTCCCCGTAAGGGTAAGATAGCCTGGAAGTTACGGTCCCTGCCCTGTTTGGCTGATCCGCCGGCGGAATCACCTTCGACGAGGTAAAGCTCCGAGATACTCGGGTCGGTGCTCGAACAATCTGCCAATTTGCCGGGTAGTCCGGTGCCGGTAAGGACGTTCTTGCGCTGCACCATTTCCCGTGCCTTGCGCGCGGCATGGCGGGCTTGCGCGGCGAGGATCACCTTGTTGACGATCGTCCTGGCTTCGCGCGGATGTTCTTCGAGATAATACTGCAACACCTCGCCGACAGCCTGGTCGACGGCGCCCATAGCCTCCGAGTTGCCGAGTTTGGTTTTCGTTTGTCCTTCAAATTGCGGCTCCGCAACCTTGACGGAGATGACGGCGGTGAGTCCTTCGCGGAAATCTTCTCCGCTGATTTCGACCTTTACTTTTTCGAGCAGGCCCGACTTATCGGCGTAGGTCTTCAGCGTCCGGGTGAGGGCGCGTCGGAAGCCGGCCACATGGGTGCCACCCTCGTGGGTGTTGATGTTATTCACATAGCTCACCAGGTTTTCGCTGAATGAGGTGTTATAACTCATGGCCACCTGGATAGGCATGTCGGTCTTGTCGTTTTCGATGAAGATCGGCTCGGGAATGAGTTTCTCCCGGGTGGCATCGATATAGTCCACGAACTCGCGCAATCCCCCTTCGGAATAGAAGGAATCGCGGCGGGATTCGCCTTTGTCATCCTTTTCGCGGTGGTCCATCAGGTTGATCCGTATGCGGGGATTCAAAAACGATAGCTCGCGAAGACGCGATGAGATCGTCTCGAAATTGTATTCCAAGACCGTGAAGACCTGCGAATCGGGTTTGAAGTGCACAGTGGTTCCGGTCTTGTCTGAATTGCCGACAACGCGCACGGGATATACGGGACGACCGCGCTCGTATTGTTGTTCGAACGTTTTTCCATCGCGATCGACCACGACGTGGAGCATTTCGGACAGCGCATTCACGCATGAGACGCCCACGCCGTGCAATCCTCCGGAAACCTTGTAGGTGTTCTTGTCGAATTTGCCTCCCGCGTGCAGGACAGTCATGACTACTTCCAGGGCGGAGCGTTTTTCTTTTTCGTGCATGTCCGTCGGTATGCCGCGGCCATTGTCTTCGACGGTGATCGAATTGTCGGCGTTGATTGAAACGTTGATCGTATCGCAGAAGCCTGCCAACGCCTCGTCTATTGAGTTGTCGACGACCTCCCAGACCAGGTGGTGAAGACCTTTTATGCTAACATCTCCTATGTACATCGCCGGCCGCTTGCGGACCGCTTCCAAACCCTCTAAAACCTGAATATTATTGGCAGAATAACCGGTGGGAATCTTATCTTTTACCTCACTCATTTTGATCTTTTAGAACCGTCAAAAATACAGTTTTTTGACGCGTTTACCGCATTTTTTGACCGAAAAAACGCAAGTATTTTGACCCTAAAACTCCTCTCCCTCAGTGACTTTGGTCCTGCCTTAACTAAGCTTTTAGTTTTATTGCAAAATGGGGCATTTTTTGTGTTGAAGTGTTCGGTGTGAGGGGGTGCTGAGGTGCTATTGTGCTGAGGTGCTATTGTGCTATCGTTCGTAAAAGTCCATCGTCGATAGTCCATGGTCCATGGCAGCGCAGTGTGGTAATTGGAATTGATCAAGCAAATGTCAACGGTCCACTCCCGATAGTCATCGGGGCCACCGCATGTGTGATTACGCGCGAAGGCTCCCTTTAGGGATGCAAGGGCGCGCGCATGGATTTAAGATTCCGCCTTGGCTTGTGCCCGCTGTGTTATGCCTTTCGAGACTCTTCTAATCAACACGCCGCCGGAATGATGCCACTCCCGATAGTGATCGGGAGGCACGAAGACACGAATCTGCGCTGTCGGCCGTCGACATTGCCATCAAAACTTCACTCGCAGCAATGACTCCCTCACAACATGACTTTACCGTGGACTGTGGTCCCGATAGCTATCGGGAGTCGACCGTGGACATTGCTATATCTCATTTTCTCGCAGCAATGAGTCTCCTCGCAACTCGACTCTGCCATTGACTTATCGACCATGGACCTCTCGCAAAACCTCACTCCCGGTGATGATCGGTCTTCATCATTAGATCGCCCTACCGTGGACTGT
>CAZLWX010000207.1:0-4412 GCA_964563295.1 uncultured Roseivirgaceae bacterium
CTTTGTGTTATGATGACCGGGAGAGTGGGTGCGCGATCCCAGTTTCGGGTGCGCCACTGCGCTGTGTTCGTTTTGGTTTCGTAGTGCCAGCCCGCCGAGTTGGTGCGGGGCGCACTTCCTTTGTGTCCTGGGGCCTTAGTGGCATGAATCGGGTCGCGTGTTGGGAGGAGATTCTGAATCGCTGCCTATGATTCAATTCAGAGGTACGGAACCATGCGCAGACCTTAGGGCGAGACCGAGTCCTTCACCGCAGAGCAAAGCCAACGGCCAACACCCAACAGCCTAAAAGTGTCAATTTAGAGGCGTCATAATAACCACTTGATTATTAAATGTTTATTATGTACGTTTGAAGTGCAGTTTATCAATTTTTTGACTGCGAACGCATTTTTTAGCCTTAGATCCAACAACCCATTACCTGAATCTATGGCCTATTCGGCTCATACACAGTGAGTTATGTGTATGGGCGATTCCTGGTCGCGCGACCTTGAAAGCAGGGAGCGGCGATCGGAATCAGGGTAAAAGAGGATTTTAAAAATGGATGCCACTTTTTTATGATCACACACACGACCATTGCAGCCCCGCGTCCCCGTAAGAAACAGGACTTCAACTCCCGCCTCCGCGAAAACCTTTTTTTGATGGCGATTCTCCTGCTCATTTCATTGTGGGCAATCGCGATGGCGAGCTGAACAAGTTGCAGGTTGCAAGTTGCAGGTTGCAGGTAAAATGCGATGCGCGCGGTGTCACGACTTCTGAGAGCCAGATCCCCTTCGCGGTGCTCAGCGCAATGGCTTCGCTCGCTGCCGCCCAGCGCTCAGGCCCTGCTCAGGAGGGAGAGGGGCCGCGCTTGTACGTGACCCCTCTGAAAATCACTTCGCAACCCTCTTCATCCACGCTGTAACCGTCTCCAGCAACACGGGCGACAACGTCTGGTCAAGCTGCCCGTACTCGGCGAGCGTACAACTCTTGCATTCCTGGAAAAGGTGATTGAGCCCGCTCAGCTCCCGGACTTCAAAACTGTTGGCCTTCCCTTTCTTGAGACTCAATTCGATGGCAGCAAGGTTAGGTTTGCTAACCACCTGCACATCTTCACTGCCATTCACCGCCAGGACATTGGCGCGTATCTTCTGAACATTGACAGCCGGGTCGTACTGCAAAAAGTACCGGAACCACGGCGTGCCTATTTGTCCTGCGAACGTGTTGACAAAATTCACCTTTGAACTCTCATCACGTATGCCGGTGGTGGCCTGCACGATTGACTGCGGCGTTTCGCTGACCCATTGGTCGACCACCTTGGTTACGCTGGCAGACAGGTCGTCACCCTGGGATGCGATGGCCGAAGCGATGACATTGTTGTAAAGCTTCACATAAGCAGTGACGTAATCGGCGGGAAGACCTGACTTTGAAAGAACAGCATGTGTCTGTTCGGACATCAGTTCTGGAATACGCATGCCCGGAGCGGCGAGCATGACGACGAAGTGGATGTCATCTCTTTCGGCAGCTACAATCTGGGCGATCATGCCGCCCTCGCTGTGCCCGATCATTCCAATCTTACGGGTGTCAACCTCGGCGCGCGATTTCAAATAATTCAGGCTCACGTTGGCGTCGTCGGCGAAGTCGCGGGTGGTGGCAGTAGTGGCGTCACCGGTGGTTTGTCCGACGCCACGGTCGTCGACTCGCAGCACGATGAAGCCATTCCTGGTCAGGTGATCGGCCAGGACAGCAAACGGCTTATGACCAGCGATTTCTTCATCGCGGTTTTGTGGGCCGGAACCTGTCAGCAATACGGCGGCAGGGAAGGGGCCAGTACCGTTCGGTATGGTGATGGTGGCTCCATATGAAATGGCGTTGTCGTTGCTGGTATAGGTGACGTCTTCCGATCTGTATGGAAACGGCGGCACTGGTGTTTGTGGCCGTTTCACTTCCGCGATCTTCATTACTTTCGTGAGATTGAGAGGGAACGCCATGCCCTGGCGGAAGGTGCCATTGATGGTGCCGTCTCCGTTCATACTGCCCGCGTAGCTAGCCTGGAATTGCGGGATCGTCAGCGAGATACTGTCACCAGCGATCACGAGGTCGCTGACCTTAACATCTTTGAGTCCCTGGTCAGGGGCATCCATTAGAGCGGTGAGATTTTGCTGATCATCCTGCGCGATGCGAAAATATATGCGCATGTCTGCGCCTGCTTTCAAAATCCCTTCCCAGGTTCCGATGAAGGGAGATTGTGCTGAAGTCAAGTCTACCGTGACGAGCACCAGGACGGCTAACAATAGCTTTTTCATTGGATTGTGTGATTAGTGTTTTGTTTATGCGTTGCTTTTACTCCTATGGATTCGGTATGAGTAAACACCCGGTACCAGCATCAGCACCATTATGATGGCGATGATGGTGGGTATGAGGACGCGCTCGGGCACGGCGAGGCCACTGATGATCAATGCGATGCCACCCAGGACCCAGACCTTACTCGCCAGGTGATGCGTGCGCCTCCAGTTGTCGGGATCTTTCAAGGTCCAGGGCAATCGGATTCCGGCCACGTAGTTCGGCTTGATATTGTTCATATAGTTGCCGGCAATCGCGATCAGGACTCCGACAGCCGCCACGACCAGATTGAAATGGATGATGGCGTCTGTTTTTGCGGCGGTACTTACAACGAGTGTAGGCCAGCCAGTTGAGCTATATAGAGTTATATAATTTATATTATGTTAAATAAACCCTTTCCGTCCTTTTCTTACTGCAAAGCCTGCAATCCAAACGCATACTGCTGATAGCTGATCAATGCATGATTCGATACGTTCTCTGACCAGGCCTTTTCCTGGTGGCTGATATTGACGAGCTGCTTGGTGTTATAATTGGAAAACTTCGTTGCCACATCTTCCAGGGTTCTTCGTTCTAATTCGGAGAAATGTTCGTCTTCAAACTGGCGGCTTGAAGAGATTGCCTCTCCGTAATTCCCATCGCTGAACTCAATGAGGTCAATGCTCGCATACTGATCATCCTTCAATTTCACATAGAGCTTTTCGTACTCTGCCGGCACGGGGCCAAATGGGATGGCACGATACGCAATGCCACTGATAGAATAGCCAGAACGTCTGTAGTTGAGGAAGTCACTGTAAAACAACAGCTTGTTCAGCTTAGTCTTCCACAGGTCATGAACATGTTGGGAGAAATAAGCAATCACCATCGCGATCCGATCCAGCGATGGGGATCGATAGCCGGTATATTGCGTGGGTTTTGAATGAGCGAAAATTTGTCTGGTGAACAGGTTCTCCCATGCATCGGTCTTGTTCTTTTCAATCAGCTTGTCAATACGCTCGGAAAATTTCTTGTACTCCCGATCGGTTAATACTGCTCTACTGTCCTGCATAAACTTCTTGAACTCTTCAGGGTCCCTTGCGGCCTGAATCAGCCGGCCATTGGCAACTGTCGGGATATCCCCTGCTTCATATTGACGATAACTGTTTACGCCGAAGCCGAGTATCTCCGACATCTTGGTGGCCGATAGCCCGTATTGCTCACGGATCTCTCTAATCTCATCAGGAAATGGAACGCCATGCTTTTCACGATATTGATTGTACAACTGGTTGACATTGATTTGATCCAATTCATCGGTCGAAAATTCTTCCAGCGTGTCATTGCATTTATAATAGAACTGCATTACCGTGAATACGTCCTTTCTGAATTCCAGTTCCTTCTTCTCATATAGAAGAGTCGCCTCTCCATCTGTGAATGGACTTTTCATATTCATTTCTTAAATGGATAGTCAATTGCTCTCTCGGCAAGGTGGAACGATACACAGATTACGGGCTTTGTTCATCCTCCCGATTGTGATCTTGATGTATACTTCCTTTTGCTTCAGTATCCTGCCGAATTCCCACAGGTCAGGTCCGTTGTCATTGTCCCTGGTGGGGCCACGGAAATAGTCTTCGACTTTCAGTTCCTTAAGTAGTTCTTTTCTGTTTACTCGCGTTATCTCCAAATCAATCAATGCCTGAAGGTTCTTACCCCTTTCAAGGAAGATCACGTCGAAGATCTCCATCTTGGCCTTGAAGGTGTTCAAGAACGCCTCTACGTCGGATTCGGTGGCCATCAGCTAACTGGATTGACATGACCAAATCTAACAAGATTAACAACATGTTCAACTAATTAGTTGATTTATTGTAACAATTATTCAAAAATACCAACTAATTAGTTTATATGTCTTAACTGGTTATATCTCATTGAAGGCCAAGTAGTTATTCCGATCAGCCGACTTTCAAGCTTGATCACCTTTAGCTGCCGCCTTTCAAAACGCCTACGTATCTTAACCTTCCTTAGTCCCCAATTTTAAAAACGCCAATCCTCCCACTCCTCCTCCTCACCTCTCACGTCCTCCCCGCCCAACAGGATGCCGGCCACCGAGAGCCCGCGGACGTCGG
>CAZLWX010000208.1:0-4377 GCA_964563295.1 uncultured Roseivirgaceae bacterium
GCGTACTGGGAAAAGTTCTTCTTGCTTGTCGTCATACTGTTCGTGTTGGACAAGGCGCGAGGTGGCAGAGCGTTCTGGCGCAACCAACCTGAAGTGTTCTTTGCATTTATCACAATAGCGATCATCATCCAGGCATTTATCATCCCGGTCACCAGTCCCGTTCCTGAAAAGAACGAGTATTTCTTCTACGCTTTTGGATTTGCGTATTTGTTGAACAATGTCCGTCTAAGCCTGGACCTAAAGCGACTGCCCTATCTGGCCATCTGCTTCGGACTGATTGTTTTTTGGTGGGCTGGAATTTATTGGAGAAACGTACAGCGGCTGATCGCAAAACGTCCTCCGGTGCTCGAGAAGGAGGAACAAAGTTCCAGACGGAGGTACCGACTCGCGACCGAGTATCCGACGATGCAGAGGCTTTTTCTGGCTGAGGAGACGATCGATGGAATTAAGAAGATCATGAATCTTCCCGTAGTCAAAAGCACCGATCCTTCAAAATTAAAGGTTCTTAACATGAGTGAGCTGACATCGCTGGCAGAGGAAATCGGGTTCACACCCCTCACGGGCCAGCCGATGTGGTTTCACCAGACGGTGTCGATCTTCGACAAGGAGGTTGACTGGTTCTGTGACAAGGTTGCTAATAAAGAGTACGACCTGGTAATCTTCGAGTCTGTCAATCCGGAAGAGGTAATCAATTTCTATCCCGAGGACGTGCACAAGTGCCTGGAGAAGCATTACAAGTTCGAGTTCAGCTTTCTCGCACCACGGCATCCGGAGAAATCATTCATCTATGTATTCACTCGCGTTGGCGACAACTAGTTGAAGACATCGTGTCCATTGTGGTCTTTTGTGTAAATTATGTTACTGTATTTCGAGCCGGGTTGAATTGGAGAGGATCGAATGCAATAACACGAAGATCACAATGAACCACGATGGGCACCATGCAAATCCAGATTATTAGGAATAGGAATTAGAACTTGGGAATTCCCAACCGCACAATAGCACATCAGCACAATAGCACAACCTCAACGCCTGAACACGTGAACACTTGAACACCCTCACAGCCAACAGCCAATTCACCGCACTCGAACTAATTTCCCTTCCACCTCGTTCACTCCTCTCACATATCGATAGAACTCCCGGGAAGGATAATATTCGAAAAGCTCCTTGTTGCGTTCCCGCAGGTCTCTGGCAAACAACACTGGGTTTGAGTACTCGAAGTCATTCCGCAACAAGTCCCCGATCGGCATCGGTCGTTTCACACTTGTCGGCGAGGCGATGAGTACAACGGCATTATGGAGCTCGCGTTCCTCGACGAGTCGATAAACGTCCTGCCTTTCGGTAATGATCTCGTGTTCGCGATGGGCAATAAAGGGTATTTTGACAACGGCATAAATACATCCCGCAAGAAAAAGCGCATACGCCCACCGTTGCTTGTAAGCAAAAACCTTGTCGACCACAAAAATGACCAGAAACGGAAAAGCTTCCAGGAAATAACGCGGGCCGTACTGATTGCCTCCAATCTCGTAGTAGAAGAAATAACCGATTATCAATAGCAGATACACGTAATCCTGCGGGCGCTGAGAGCCCACACCTCCCTTCCGCACCAGAAACGTTCCATACATGATCAACAATGCCGGCGAACACCAATACACGAACATGAACATCCAGCGCACAACGTGCTCAACGCCCTTGGCCCACGTGTGACCCCTCACGAAACCTAAGGCTTCATCCTGATACGCCCACATTGTCACCGGCATCATCGCGTTGCCTGTAATCGAGTAGTTGTACCAGAGCAGAAATAATATCGGCGGCAGCAACCCGACACCCATCCAGAAAAAAGTGGTCACGGCGGAGATGCGACGGTGAAAAATGATGTACGCAACAAAAGGAACGAATATCAGCAAGGCTGTATAATAGCGGATGATGACCATCATGCCAAGACAGAAACCTGCAAGCACGGCGTGGAGAATGTCACTTTTCTCAAGGTGGACACCAACGGCGAAGACGAATCCAACCGTGACCAGCATGCACGATGTGTGAGAAAAAAATGAGGCGTTGTTAAAAATGAAGTAAGAGGTGAGTCCAACCGAGACCGTTGCCCAGAATGCGACAGTCTCGTTGTAAAAGCGTTTTGCGTAGCGGTAAATAAGCAACAACGTAAGCACACCAAGGATTGGATTGACCAGGTAGGGAGGCATGTCCAACAGGAATGCCACGCTGAGCAAGACAGGCCATCCCGGGGGAAACCTTCCCGCGCGTTTGTTGTCCTTCTGCGCGATGTGATTGTACGTGAAAAAGTCCGCTTCAGGATGAGGCCGCTCCCAAAGTTCGCCACGGCTATAGGTTTCGGCCTGATAGAGATACGCGTACTCGTCGGCGGAGTTGGGGAAACGGTCGAAAGTGATGGTCGCCACCAATACAGATGACGTTAGTGACAACGCAATAATGACAGTCGTCGCAACTTTGACCCGGTTCGCCTTCAACGGCCAGGAAAGTATTTTTTCATTCAGGAACGTGTTAAGCATCCAAAACACGGCGGTAAATCCGCCAAGCCAGAGACATTCAGAAATCCAAAGGCTGATGAGGTCGTCATAATAGCCGGTTGATTTGTCGTCCTCGGGCTGGATAATAGATGTGATAACGGCGAGAGCTTTTTCCCGGAAGAGCAGCATGCCGACGGCGGCTGCCACCAATACAAAAATCGCCAAAGGCATCCATCTGAATGTCAGTACAGCCGCTTCAGTACCTGGTCTTATTGCATGGTGTAAGGAATCCGACGTTTTCAGGGGTTGGCTCAATAGTAATTCTGCATTAATAACCGGGTAAAAAGTATAAAAACGTGGTGCCAATGGCCGATTTACCATAACTTTTGTGGGATGTGCCGTCTGGCGGTGTTGATAGTGGCGAACCTGCAGTTGCCGAAGCAGGAACAATATTATTACCCGCTACCCCATGCAGGTCGCCCTTCGCTCCCTTACCACACTCCTCCTCTCCCTACTCATCGCCGGCACAACCAACATCCCGGTAAGCAAATTCACACCCCCCGACACTCTCCGCTGCGGCCAATGCGACTTCATCGTCCACGGCTACCTGACTGACGGAATCAAACTTGGTGTCAAACCCGGGCAAGTCATCTGCTTTGATGCTCTCGAAACGTACAAGACTGTCCTGCTGAAGAATATTAAGGGAACAGAACTCGAACCAGTCATCATCCGAAACTGCGGTGGCGTTGCCACGATTCAGGAGGGACTTCGGGTCTCGCGATCCGAAAACTTCAGAATCATCGGGGATGGATCAGAGGCGCGCTATGGAATCAAGGTCTCCACCCACAAAAGCTTCTTCGTGATTTTCCAGGAATTCACGACAGGCTTTGAAATCGCCCGTGTGGAAGTGGCAGGCTACAACCCCAATGGCCAGGGCGAAGGCGCCGGATTTTCAGGGATGGGCGTCAAGACTAGTCCGTATGAAGATTGTGAACTGTTCTCCGACTCGACCCGAACCGCGTGGGTCATGCGCAATGTGTCCATCCACGACAACTATATCCACGATACTGGTGGCGAAGGGCTCTACATCGGCCACGGTTTTTATAAAGGAAGAGTTGAAAAAAATTGCAGGGTCAAGACATACTCCCACTCCATCCAGGGCCTGAGAGTTTACAGGAACGTGGTTGAGAATACAGGCTATGATGGTATTCAGATCAAGAACGCCGACAAAGACTGTGAGGTCTATGCTAACGTGATCCGCAACTTCGGAACGCGCAATCACAACGCCCACAATGAAGGACTGATGTTGGCGGAAGGCGTTACTGGCAGAGCATACAACAACTTCATCGACACCGGAACCGGTCATGGCATTATGTTCCAGGGAATGGGAAACAACGACGTGTACAACAATGTGGTTATGAACGCGGGCGAGGACGGCTTCAACGCGTCAGGCAGTAAGATGGGTGTCTACCTTGACGACGGCTACTTCAGGATCTTCAACAACACGATCTACAACTCCGGCCGCTTCGGGTTTGTGTTCTACAATAATGATGGTGGGCGCAAGCTGGTGATGAATAACCTGGTCGTCCGCGCGGGACAAAAGCTAACCTCAAAAGGTGCTGATCTCGATTCGCTCTGCAACATCTTCACGCAGCATACGTCCAGCATTCTCTTCCGGGATACGCTCAACCACGACCTGCGTCTGCTACCCGGCTCTCCGGCGATCGATAACGGCGTCGATGTCAGGCAATACAACAGTACACTAACCTTCGATTGTCTCGGGAACCCCAGACCATCAGGTGGAGCTTTCGACATTGGGGCGTATGAAAACTAGTCCGAAGATCAGTGCAGAGTACCTGGTGCACAGCTAATTCGAAGACTGGATAAGTGCTTA
>CAZLWX010000209.1:0-4355 GCA_964563295.1 uncultured Roseivirgaceae bacterium
GATGGGGTTGGCGAGCTGCTGGCGGAACTGGTCGGCTCGCGCAACAAGATGGGTGAGACGGTGAGCAACCTTGTGCGCGCGGCCAGCACGGCAGAGCAGATTCCGGCCGCTTCGGACGTGGAAATGCTGCGGCTCATGATCATGGGGTTGTCGGCAGAGATCAAGTTGATGAAGCAGCAGTTAACAAAAGCCCATCGGGATCTGACTCGATACACCATCCACAATCAGGAAAGAATAACACAACTTATGCATGTGTTAGAGCTGGATGATGAGACTAGAAATTCAATCTTTGAGGTCGATGACGAGATAATCAACTACGCCTATGGTGGAGTGGAGAATCCCTTCACCGGGGAAATGGAAGACGTGTAGAGACGGTATGCCTGGGTGAAAGAAGCGGAAGAGGGGCTTATCGCAGCCCCTCTTTTTTATTGTCATAACATGCAATTCGAACGTACGATATGGATCATTATCATGCATTGGCATCGCTCGGCCCTTCATGCCTGGTGTGGTGTTGGCGCACGAACGGCCCGTTAGGTGTCTGTCACTTCGCCCTTCTCAACGATGTGGAGTTCCTTCACCCGGTCCCCCCCTCGCTCGATGCTCAGAAGCATCCGGATCTGCTTTTCCAGCCTGTTTTCCACCCAGCCCTTAGCCCTTGAGTTGGCAAGCTCAATGGTGGCTGTCCCATTCTCAAGGCTGACGAGGCTGGAGTTCCTGATGAATGAATCGAACGTGGCCGCTGGGAGTTGGAGCCGGAGCGTTTCCAAGACAGAATGCCAAAGTTCCTCTTCCACCGTTTGTTCTTTAGAAGTGGTTTGTTTATATGCTGTATCGGTTTCGCGTACAGGGGGTGTATCACTTTCGCGTGCACCTGTATGCATTTCGCGTACAGGGTAGATCTCGTCGATGTACGCCTTCCAGGTGTCCTTGATATCCTCGTAGAAGGCGACCAAGAACTCTTCTAGGGTGGGGTACGGGTCAGAGAGCAGGTAATCGTTAGAGACGTTCTCGCCCTTTTCGCCTGCCTTCAGACCGGACTCCTTTTCCAAGAGTTTGGCCCGGCTGAGACGGGCGATCATCGCATCCAGCTTGCGCTGGCTGACGTGCAGCCTGCGCATCATCTGCCGGACCGAGGGCATCTTCCAGTTGGGATTGGAGGG
Source organism: uncultured Roseivirgaceae bacterium (assembly GCA_964563295.1). Lineage (GTDB taxonomy): Bacteria > Bacteroidota > Bacteroidia > Cytophagales > Cyclobacteriaceae > Chryseosolibacter. Next base: position 1,161 of record CAZLWX010000209.1, read on the forward strand.
ATTGACATTCTTGCGCAGGAACAGAAAGAACGCTACGTCCTGCAACTCCAAGAGGGGTGGGTCGATGTACTTGGGGGTGACGTAGAAGTCGAAGAAGGCGTTGGCGCACGGCTCGAAGCCGAAATCAATGAAGCGCCCTTGCTTTACTCGCATGGTCTGGCTCCCTGGCTGATGGCAAATGGAATCAAGCCACTTTGACAAGCCAGAGAGAGCCGATTATCCTACCAACTGAGCGGGAGGCGGGTTTCGGCCACTGGCTTGCACGAGTGGTAGCCGTTAATCTGCCTCTTTTTTTTCCTCCGGTCAAATCAGTTGTCGCCCTCATTCCTTGACCCCCCCTGTGAAGAGTCCCTGTTGCCCTGCCCAGAGACGCCCAGGCATGGACCGACTTGTCGAATCTGTCTGGTGATGGTAGGTTCAGGGGGATTCTGTACCCTTCTGTACCCCAGCGCACCAGCTTGATCGGAGTCCTCCATGCAGCGCATCGTTGCCTCATCCCTGACCGTACTCTGCCTGTGGCTCCTGATGGGGTGTGCCGCTCCGTCAGCCGAGCGGTCGGCGATCACCAACCAACTCGTAGCAGATGCGTCCGCTCCCTCTGCGGCGCAGGACACTGCACCTGCCGAAGTGCCCGGTGTTGCGCCGCCTGAAGTACTTGGCGATCCAGCCCAGGTCGGTGCCATCGTGGACGGCGACACCATTGACGTGGTGATAAACGGGCAGGAGTACCGGGTGCGTTATATCCTCATGAATACGCCAGAGCGCGGCGAACCCTTCTTCAGCGAAGCCACCGAGGCGAACCGGCAGCTAGTGGGCGGCAAGACTGTCTACCTGCAAAAGGATGTAAGCGAGACTGACCGCTACGGGCGGCTGCTGCGCTACGTCTACCTGGAGGACGGCACGTTCGTCAACGTCGAACTGGTTCGCCAGGGCTACGCCCAGATCGCCACGTTCCCCCCAGATGTGAGCAAGGAGGCCGAGATCCGTGCCGCTCAACAGGAGGCGATGGCAGCGCAGCGGGGGCTGTGGGCTGGAGAGAGCGTCCCTGCCGGGCCAGTGGCTAACGGCAACGCCAACCTGCGCAGTGGGCCGGGCACGGAATACGAGATCGTGGGCGGCGTGAGCGCAGGCGAAAGCTTGACCATCGAGGGCGTCAACGAGGCTGGGGACTGGTATCTGCTAGCCAGTGGCGCATGGGTGTTTGGCGATCTGGTCGATGGTGCGCCAGCAAACCCGCAGGTGGTCGTAAGCGGATCGCAGACACAAACAAGCGCCCCCCAAGTCGCACAGACCGAACCGACAGGCACAGCGACCGTGGTCATTCAGAGTGTCTACTATGACGGCGTAGTGCCCAGGGTGGAGAGCGATGAGTACGCCGTCATCGCCAACACAGGCACAGCGCCCCAGGACATCACCGGCTGGCGGCTCAACGCAGGTGACAGAGGCCAGGACTTTGTTTTCCCGAACTACACGTTAGCGCCTGGCGAGTCGTGCCGGGTGTACACGAACGAGATCCACCCCGAAACGTGCGGGTTCAGCTTCGGGATCTCGAAGGCGATCTGGGCCAACAGCGGCGACTGTGGGTATCTGTACGATGCGAATGGAGTGGAAGTGTCGAGTTACTGTTACTGAACACAGGAGGCACAGCGGTGGACATCTATCCCCTGAGCGACTGGCGAGACGCCCGCAGCGTGCGATTGCATGATACGGGCAAGAGGTACTTGGCGCGTGGTTCTGCCGGACGTCCCCCCAAGGACGCAGACCGATGTGACCGGCTGCAAGTGCGACACGAAGCGCCAGCCGTGATCCTGGTGCGCTGCACCTGTGGCGACTTGGTGCATGACGTGCTACACAGCGGCGCTTTCACGGTCGAGTATGCCCCGACAGAGGTGCGCATCTCCGTGGCAGACATCATGCTAGGAGACGAGCTGGAGGACGGCGAGTAAAGGGGGGCGTTTCTGCCCGTCGCCGCTATCTTTAGGCTGTAGACCTAAAGATAGCAATGTTTTAGTTTTGTTCTGTATGGATGACGACCAGCTAGCGACCAAGCTAGGTGCCCTCATACGAGACCTCCGCGAATCGAAAGGCCTCTCTCAAGAAGGCCTAGCTCACGTATGCGGTTTGCATAGGACTTACGTTGGAGCGATTGAACGGGGAGAAAAGACGATGACTATCACGACAGCGGCCAAATTTGCGAGGGCGTTAGGTATGTCCCTGTCGGAACTCTTCACAAGCCTAGAAAGCCGAACCGATGGACCCCCGGAAGCTGAGGGAGGCTTACTTTGATGCCCGTCAGGAATGGCTGGACAAGCCAGATGAAATAGTTAGATTTGAGCGTCGATACACGGACCTACTCTTGGACATTCTGTTGGGGCGGGCAACAGATATAGATATCGACTTTTCCATCAGGCCTCGTGAACTTCTGCCGTTTTGGATAAATTACCCGCCTGAGCAGCGGGGTAGACAGCCCACTGGAACAGCTACCCCTATGCTCGAACTTGGGGAGAAGACCCTTAGTTCTCACCTAATAGCTGAGGTCTACCGCAGAATGCCCCAGGTGCGCTTTCCCGGGCTTCCTACCGGGGGGGATATCAGATTCGCAACCGAAGATGCGTATGTTCATCTCGATATAAAGCTAACAGGTCCTAATGATAACCCGAACGAAATAGTAGTGCCGCCCAATCAGGTGTCTGGCGATGGGGCGGGATGGGAGAACGACGGTGTCGTTAATTCGTCCTGGCCGGTCCTGTACAACAGAGGGGGCAAACGGGGCCAGGTGAGTTACCACTTCCAGCCGAAACTGTCGCCGGTGTACATTTTAGAATCTAAGCCTCTTCTCTGTCTGACCTTCTTCCTCAAAGCAGTCTACGAAGTTGGCGGCTTCGGTGACCAGCCACTCAGCTATCTCGAGTTCGTAAGTGTGCCAAATGGCCTTATCATGTTCGAGAGCTATAGGTTGGCCAGCACGGCCGGACTCATTATTCCGGGCAAGGACGAGAGATCAAAGGCCGACAGTACAAAGCGTGTACGAATCCGGCTGGACCCCTTGTCAACTACTGCCGAATGGAGAGCCACAAAGGTCTCATGGCGCGATGATCGTTGGGTGAAGGGCGTAAGGACGATTCCGTCGCCACCAGCTCACGACGAATGATCTTCCAAAAGCGACCCCTGCACAGCTGCGCCTTCTTCAAAGGG
>CAZLWX010000210.1:0-4349 GCA_964563295.1 uncultured Roseivirgaceae bacterium
TATTCCCCACAGGGCATCGGCTCCGGGAGTCGCTTTTCTTTTTTTCGCCATTAATCCTGTCCGGTTACCGGTTTTGAAACTAGCTGATCGTTCTTAAACTCTGTGATTTCTGCAATCGTAGCATCCAGTCGTGATAACTCCTCATTCAACGTAAAGTCGTCCCACTGCAAAAGCTCCTGGAGATAAAGACCGATAGACTTCCGATGCTGAATAACTTTGCGGATTTCAAAATACAACAATCCTGTACGGCGGGCAAAAAAATCCTGTAAGCCTGTGACCATTTCATATTGAACGGCAAACCAGGCTTCTGCCCTGAGCAACGAGAGCTCGGCTTCATACTCGTTGAGATTGCGAAAGAAATAATCCAGGATAATATCCGACTGCTTCCCATAAGTCTCCACGAGATATCTTGCTGTATGGCCCGACACAGCATACGGCATAAGCTTTTGCGCAATTGACTGGGTGTAATTCCTTACTTGCTTTACGCTCTGGAAATGGAATCCCGTGAGTGGAATCTTGTCCGTATAGCATTCCTGGTCCCTAAGGTCCGGATAAAATCGCCGGATCACCAGATCGACAACCCGCTCGGCCATCTTACGGTATCCGGTGAGCTTCCCCCCAGCAATAGAAATCAATCCGGAAGGCGATTCGAATATTTCATCCTTCCGAGAAAGTTCCGAGGACGACTTTCCTTCCTCATGGATGAGCGGTCGCAACCCAGCCCAACTGGATTCTATGTCGGTCACCGACAGGGCTACACCTGAAAAGGTCGCGTTCACCGCTTTGACGAGGTATGCGGCGTCGACCGCTGTTGTCATGGGGCGATCTTTGTCGCCATCGTAATTGGTATCCGTTGTCCCCACGTAGGTCACACGCCCGCGCGGGATGGCGAATATCATGCGGCCATCATCGACGTCAAAATAAATTGCTTGTGATACCGGGAACTTCTCCCATGCCACAACCACATGTACGCCTTTTGTGAGATGGAGTCTTCTGGCAGAAAGAGATCCATCCACCTGGCGCAGTTCGTCAACCCAGGGGCCCGTGGCGTTGACGACAACCCTGCCACTCAGGGTAAACGTTCTTCCGGTCATTTCATCCTTTGCCACAACGCCGGAGACGTGGTTGTCGTCATAAACAAACCTAACGGCGCGAACATAATTCACTGCGTCTGCCTGATGCGTGCCTGCCATCTTGATGATCTCGATCGTGAGCCGGGCATCGTCCGTACGATATTCAGCGTATATCGCTCCTCCCTTGACGTCAGTGTGCCGGAGCAAGGGCTCATACCGTAGCGTCTGCGCACGAGTTAGCATTCTCCTTCGTTCATCGACCTTCACCCCTGCCAGAAAATCGTAAACCATCAGACCCAACGACGTTAGCCAGTATCCCAGCCCTTTTTTTTCATACAACGGCAACAGCATCTTTTCGGGCACGACCAGGTGGGGAGCAAGGGCATGCACCACCGCGCGCTCGCTTCCCACTTCCTTTACAAGTCCGAACTCCAATTGCTTGAGGTAGCGCAGACCGCCATGGATCAATTTGGTTGACCGGGAACTGGTTCCAAACGCAAAGTCGTTTTTTTCAATGAGTGCGGTTTTCAAACCACGGGACGCCGCGTCCAGCGCTATTCCCGCTCCCGTAATCCCTCCACCGATGATCACAAGGTCATACTGCATCGAGCTCAGGCGCTCAATCCGGTCGGCACGCGACAGAGCAGAAAAGGGGTAAGGCATCTGGACGCTCAGGAAAGAGGAAAATTAAGAAAACGCGGTCAAATACCTTGTATAAGGGAATTCCAAGACCGGACAGTTGGCTTCGTCTTCCCGGAAATTTGTTTAGCGAACACAACTTTTTCCCGTCGACAACTATCTTTTTAGATATGCGTTAACTGACTATATTCAGGACACTTATAACCTTCACCGGTGATGAAAAAACAAACTCTGACACTTTTATTGGCCATGGCCGTGGGGGCATCCACAGCTTTGGCACAACAGAACTTCACTATCGATCCCGCCAAGCCCAAGCCGGGTGATGTAATCACGGTTACATACGTACCCTCTGGCGAAATTGCCAGCAGCCTGGGGAAAGTTGAGGCCGTCGTCTACCTATCGGGAAGCAATGGCCGCTCCGCGGACGATCTCGAGCTGAAAAAGTCGGGCAAGAAATACCTCGCCACCATTAAAACCGACGCGACGCACAACTTCATCCAACTTGGTTTCTACGTCGACCAGAAGTTTGATACGCATTTCGGGGAAGGTTATTACATCCACCTGTATGATAATGATGTCCCCGTGAAGGGCAGCTATTCAAGCCTCGGGCTTTTCCACATGTACTATGGATCAATAACAGGACTCGAAAAGGACAACGCCAAAGCTATTGCCGCTTTTGAGAAAGACTTTGACTTGTATCCCACGCAAAAGAGAGCCTATGCTGAATCATATTTACGAACGCTCAGCAGCGAGGAGCCCGGGCGAGCTGCCGCATATATAGAAAAGGAACTTGAGAATACGATCAATGCCGGACTGGATGCCGAAGACGACTATGATTACGTTGAAACACTCTGCGCGTTGGGAAAAAAACAGGATAAGCTCGCAGCCATCTCCGCCGAAAAGCAAGCAAAATTCCCGCAGGGCAAATGGAAGGTCGCTGAGGCTATTAATGCATTCTACAAAGAGAATGATCTTGCAGCAAAGCGTGACCATTTCAACTCGATTGTCGCAAACATCAAGACAAACCCTGATTGGAGCCGGGAGGCCCAGATGGAAGTCAACTATCGCAGAACAATGATGAGTGCCTATGCGAAAGCGAAGGATTGGGAATCGTATAAAGCCCTCGGTCAGGAACTGCCCAAGAACGCATTGGCGGCGAGCTACAACAGCCTCGCGTGGAGCCTTCAGGAAAAAAACGAAGACCTGGCCCTGGCGGAAGAACTGGCGAGGACTGCGGTTGAAATCAGCCGCAATGAATGGAAGAACCCCAGTGACGCACGCCCCTCATACATGACATCCAAGAACTGGGAAGCCAATCGCAAATACACGTATGGCGCTCATGCCGATACCTACGCGATGGTATTGTACCGTCTCGGGCGCTATGAGGATGGATACGCTATTGCCCGCGAGAGCGCCCTTAACTTGCGGGAGGGCAAAGACGCCGATTACAACAACACATACGCTCTTCTGGCGGAGAAGGTGCTTCCCAAGGCAGACTTCAAGATCGCGCTTGAGGGCTTTGTCAAGGATGGCCAGGCGACAACAGGCATGAAGGATATGCTGAAGAAAATATACGTGGGAGAAAAGAAATCCGAAGAAGGGTTTGATTCTTACATCACCGCCCTTGAAAGAGACGCCTACCTGAAGATGTTGAAGGAACTGCGAGAGTCTATGCTCAATGAAGAAGCTAAGGCTTTTTCACTGGTTGACCTCGATGGCAAGAACGTTAGCCTGGCTGACCTTAAGGGCAAAATCGTGGTGATCGACTTCTGGGCGACTTGGTGTGGGCCGTGCAAAGCCTCGTTCCCCGGTATGCAGAAAATGGTCGATAAGTACAAGGACAGCCCTGACATCAAGTTCCTTTTTGTCGATACATGGGAACGTGGGGACAATAAGGCTAAGAATGCCTCAGACTTTATTCAAGCCAACAAGTACACGTTTCACGTGCTGATGGACAACGACGATAAGGTTGTGGAGCAGTTCAAAGTTGAAGGCATCCCGACCAAGTTTGTGCTGGACAAGGATGGGCGCATACGTTTTAAGAGCGTTGGCTTTGGGGGCAGTGATGACAAACTTATATCGGAACTTACCGCCATGATCGAAATGGCCAAGGGCGAGAAAGCCTTCTAGAAATTCGGAGAAAACTCAGCGTGTATGGCCCGTGAAATGCCCGCGGGCCTATTTTTTTGCGCCGTACGGCCGGGTGGCCGCTACGTACCAGTACGGATATAGAATACCATTTTCAGGGTATGGTACGGCACACCCCTTCCTTCTACTTTGCAGAAGCTTTTGTTGGATAAACCCCACTGCTATGAAGAAGATCATTGTAATCCTCTTTATCGTGGTCAGCATTGTGCTTTTCGCGATGCCGGGGTGGTCAAAAGCGGGCGACAGCGCTCTATTTTCATCCGTTTACAATAAGGTTTATTCTTTATTCCGTCTCGCTGGGTTTTGCGGGTGATCACTCAATGTGATTACCCGCCGAGCTCAGTCGGTGAAAACAATCAAACGAAACTAAAATCGGTCTATAGGTAAAAAGTGGCTTAATTGGTTAGCGGAGTCTCTTGACCGAGGACTCCGCTTTTTTTTTGCGGTAATATGAAGCCACGGACCTTAGCCTGATCATTTGACAGGCAA
>CAZLWX010000211.1:0-4310 GCA_964563295.1 uncultured Roseivirgaceae bacterium
TGCCCTAAGTCGTTACAGTGTGTATATTTGTGGCATGGGAAAATCTGCTAAAAAAGGGGTCCGCAAGAACATCATCTTGCCGCCAGATTGGTGGGAGGCGTTTGAGGCTGCCGCGCGCCAGGAGGACAAATCACTGGCCGCGTGGCTCGGCCTTGCCGCCTCGCATCGGCTGCCAAAGGCGGTTAGGGCGAAACTATCAGAGCCTCTAAAGCCGGGTAGGCCGGGGAGACCGCGCAAGCCATGATCTGGCACCTCCCCCGCTACATCCTGCGCATCACCACCAACGCGATCCTAGCCGCCATCCTGGTCGGCATCATCGTTGCGGCGCTCGAGCTGGCTGGCTGTGACCTGTATCGAGGGTCTAGGTCTTTGACGCTGGATCAGCCGGGGTCGATTGAGCTGGTGCGGTGAGCGTGCGATCGGCGCACCCATGGCAGAGGTGGTAAATGTCGCTCTCCGGCTTGCGTGCCATCCACGCAGCCAGGTCGGCGGGTACGAGCGTTGGTAGGCATCGCTTGTGGATTGCGCACTCGTGCGCGGCGTGCGGTTGGTCGTGCTCTTTTCCGTTGCAGCCACACTTGACCTTGATGGTCACGCCGTCGCGCTCGATGGGGGGGCCGAGGTGGGGACAGGCGGGCTCCGAATAAGCTGAGCACTGATGCCTGTAGAGGGTGCCCGCAAACGGCCAATTGAATCCGCACTGAGTGCATATCGCTAGATTGCCTTCAATTCTCCAAATGCAATCAGGAGATAGTGATGCTTGCACTGCCGGACCCGTTATCGCTTGGGCATGCGGAAGATGGTGGATTCACCTGACGATCACCACTGCCCAGGTGAATCGTAAAAACAAATGGGGCGGATGTCGGTGGATCGTGAGGATTGCTAATTGGCTTTTCCCATGTGTGGTGGAAGTAGGGGCTGAATGGGAATGGTCGGCTAATAGTAAATCTGACATAGTGCTGTCCAGCAATCCAGTAGGTGCCGAGGGTGTAAACAACCGTCGTACCAACCAAGTATGACCATCCCTGAAAGTTGTTGTCACACGGATTCATAAGAGTGTTGTCGCATGCCCTGAGCGGGCTGAAGATGTGATACATATTCGCGTTTTGCTTGCCGCAATCAATCGGATCAAGTAAGAAACTACCATCCCACGGCGAAAATCCAGACACTACAACGGGGACTTGCTCTGGTTTAATCCTGCGAAATGGGTAGCCGGGCATTATGGGCACTCCGCGTTGATGCAATACCAGTTCGAACCAATCTTGGCGACGAAAACATCACCTCCGTTAGCGATCGAGAACCCCAGTGGATTCTGTATCGTCTGGGGAGAGGCGGGGGACTCCGGCCCACCTGTTGCGTCCCAGCTCGATGCTTCGAAGTCTGCGTCTCCGTTGACGAGCTCCGTAGCCTGCCCCCAAGCCATGCTGATGCCACTCGACACCCATAGCAGTTCACCCGATGTGTTATGCCCAAGTTGTTGTATTTCATCGCCGTCGTAACTATCAGGCGAAATCCAATCAGGGTCGTCGTTGCCCTCTTCATTCGCGACAAACTGAATATCCCCGCCCTCGTTGTACCCCCCGATGCCCTTGAGTTTCGGCAGGAAGTTCCCCCCATCCCCAGTATCCCAACTTGTCAGCGGATTGCTGCCAAGCGTTAGATTGAACCGGGCATAGACCGCAGCCCCCGCCGCCGCATAAATCGGCGGGTCGTTCGTGACAGTGACGGAACCGGGCAAGCGCCAGCCGTTCACCAAGGCGATGCTACTGAGCGTAAAGGTGGTGGTGGACGGCGTTACATCCGTCTCGCCTGCGATCGTCCCCTTGATCGCAACCCGCATCCCATCGTAATAGAGCAACTTCCACTTATCGTCTTCCGTGTCCCAGACGCCGATGAACTTGTCGCCAGAATAGATCGTGACATCGTGGTCAGAGAGTTTATGGACCGTGACCCCTGTCGTGCTGCCCGGCGTACCGCCCCAAGAATGGTCGATGTCGCCCGTTACTGTGTCGGTTGTGTGGCTGCTGGTCGAGGTGGCGGTGAATTCGGCGAAGAGAGCACCTGCCCCTGGTTCCCCCGGGTCGCCGCCTTCACCCTTTGTGTCCGCCCACGTGTCCCAGTCCCCTTCCTTGTTCCGCCTGGCGTAAACCAGTTGATTGTTCTCGAGCGCCAGCCCTAGCGTGTTCTTCACCGACAGGGTTTCGCTCGCGCTCTCTGGGTCCGTGCGCGGGTCGGTTCCCTCGATGCACCGGATGTTGTCGATGGCGAATGTCGAGGTGCCAGAGCTGACGGATGTAGTTGCTTGGCCGACGACGAGGTCGCCTGCCCCGCCGCCGGCACCGAGCGCCACTACGCACCACTTCTGGCCAGTGCCTGAGGGCTTCCAGATTATCGGCACGCGCCCACTCGCGCTGCTCGACAATAACACCTGGTCAGCTACAAGATCCGCAAATTCGTCGTCCGCCGAGTTGATTACGACCTGTGCCCAGGTAGCGTTGGGGATCGCACCAAAGCCTATGGTGCCTTGAGCTATTGGTGTCTTGGTGATCGCAAAGGGCACCTTCGTTAAATCATCTTCCTCTTCGGGCGCGCGGCAATGAAACTGCAAGCCCGCGTAGGGCACCGAAGCATCGTTCTCAGGCGACTGCAGAACTTCGCCTACCACCACCAGAGAGCCGGGGGGCAACGGGTCTGCTTCCGACCACAACAGCAGCACATACGCTGCCGGCGCCTCTGTGTGTGCCGGTGGAGCTGTAGTGGCGGGGATGGTCGCTTGATCTTGCCGGCGTCGAATCTCACTGCGCACTAACTCGTTAAACGTCCCGCCAGGGAAGCTAGAGAGTGGCTGGCCGACAAGGACTTCGTTGAGATTGCGCATTAACTAATCGTGATGTTCGCGGGATTGGCAAGAGACAATTTGCTAAAGTCATCTGTCGGCCAAACCTGGCCAATGATAACATGCTCCGTTGATTGAATGGTTTGGACTATTTGTCCCCCCACGGTAATCGGCAGAATCTTAAACCGCTCGTACCAATACTGGTAGCCGTAGACCTCCGGCAGCGTAATGTCAGGGGCGACTTGTACGCTCGTAAGTTTGGGGCGATAGCCAAAACCAAATTCGAGATCCCAGTCGTTTGGCGAACGCTCTTGCGCAGAGAACGAAACGATTTGTACCGTTCCTGCAGCACAGCCCATAAATGCGGCGTTGTTCCAGGCGCCATTGTGCACCATCTCGCGTACGGTGTAGATGTAAGACCGAGTAACCGATGCGTTCGGCACGTAGTAATGATAAGCATCAGAAATCGCCTCGGGCTCGAACGTATGGCCAGGGGTTTGCACCAAAAACTGAGGGCCGCTGGGCAAGTCAATGCCCCACTGCAGCTCCGGGAAGTTTGCAGACACGTTGGTGCTTCCGGCGCCGTAGACAGTAGCCGCTGCGAGGAACTTATGCATCACCTTTGGCTTAGTATAGCACGGTGGGGAGATATACCGTACTGTGCTGGTCTCCCCCGGCACTGGCCGCTTGAGCGTTGTTAATTGGCGAAAGCGGTAATTGATTCGCACCTCAAAAGCATGAGGGGCGATGCGCCGCACATCCGGTACCACGTCCTGGTTAATGCCAAAAAAGTCCGTGGGCGCTTCCGCTTGGGCTTTGGTCAGTGCAGCTGCTGCACTGATGGTAGCCCCAGCATCGTCATAGACGGTGATCATTGTCGACATTCCGTCGACAGGGCCTTCTTCTTTATCTATGATCGCTTGTAGGGCCATAACTTTTCTTTTGTGGGGTAATTAGGCGATGAATGACAATTTGCAGTTGTCCCTGCATTCCATCAATGCCACGTTGCTTATGATTTTTGGCATACTTGCTATTAATTCTGGCCGTGAAGCCGGTGAGATTGGGGGGCTAATTATCATGTTTGGCGTTGCCGCCAAATGCTTTATTGCGTTCAAGAGATTCGTTGATGCGGCGCACAGTTTGCCCCCGAAAACCCCTCCACCTGATCTCCCGCAAAGCTCACCCCTGGATGTAGATTAGTCGCCTCCAATGTAGATGCCTCCGTCGCTAGTTTTGTTGTCGAGGCTTTCCAGGATGCGTAATTGCCGCTCTTGGATTTCACGCTGCCGATCAATGCCTTCGATAATTTTGCGCGCTTCTTCTCCTGCTGCAGTACGTGACATGCGAGTGCCAAACTGGGGGTCCGACATATGACGGACTGCCCCTTCGGCCGGCAGTAGTAAATCGATTGTATATTCATCCGCAAGAATCCGGGCATGCTCGAAATGCCGAAGACCGAACGGCAGGGTATCAG
>CAZLWX010000212.1:0-4275 GCA_964563295.1 uncultured Roseivirgaceae bacterium
TCCGTATCCTTCGCTTAACCCGATGATGAATACAACTTTAGATTCCAGTCCTTTAGCAGCGTGAATTGTTTTGGCTTGAACTTTCAGGTTTTCATTTTTGAATCTGAAGAAATAAGGTCTATACATATTGCTTCTTCTATAAAGAAAAAGAATGTCATCTGGTGTTAGCCCTTCGTCTAACAACTCCCTAACGCGTTGCGTACAGAAATTCACATTCTCCTCTTCTTCATTTCCTGCGTATACAACAATCTTGTGTTCTGATCTCTTTGAGGCCTTTATTTCCTTTTCAACTTTAAACTTGTTTCGCTTTATGACTTCGTTGCTTGCTCCAACAATATTTTCGGTGCTCCGGTAGTTGAGATTGAGTTTTATGACCGATGAATTTGTAAAGTGCTTTTCGAACTCAATAATATAGCTAACGTTCGATCCTCTGAATCCGTAAATGCTCTGCCAATCATCTCCAACACAAAACAGTTGCGTCTCGTCTGTTAAGAGCATTTTGATTAGCTCGACCTGAAGGTTATTCACATCCTGAAACTCGTCTACCAGGATGTACCGGTATTTCAGTTTGAACTTCCCAAGGATGTCATTATGATTTTTAAAAAGTGAAATCGTCCTGGAGATCATATCATTGAAGTCCAGGTAGGATTTATTTACACAATAGTCCTGATACTTCTCAATTAAAGGCAGAGCCAGTTTGTAGAAATCTCTCACCCGTTCGTGCTGGTCCTGCTCCGCCTTCAACTTTATTTCTGATAGGTCAAGACTTTCGACCTTGATCATGTCAGTAATTCGCATGACCATTCGCAGAAAGTCTTTTACATCTTCATGGTATTTATTGAATTCCTCACGGTACGTGATAGACTTATTTGAGTAGCCATTCTTCGATACACGGCTTCTGATAATTGAGTCTAACGTGTGGTTGAACAGGGCCGAATCTTTGGTCATCTGTTCATATGTCTTCACGAGAAGTAATCCGCCCTTCTCAAACTGCTCCTCCTTATCTCGCATTGCATAACTTTTATTGCTGACATGCTCGATATAAAGATTGGCTGCGGGTATATGAAAGTCTGGATTAAACTCAAAGTCCTTAATGTTCAGAAGTGGTTCATACTCGAATTGCAGATTGTGGCGATAAAGCCAGTCGGCGATGTATTGTTCTGATTTTGATCGAACCTTAATGCCATTCAGTGTCGTAAAGTATTTACCGTCTTTGGGTAGATTCTTACGGAATTTTTCTACGTGCAGTTTATCAACGACATAGTCCAATACATATCGTTTTAGATTAAGCAAGTAATTGCTGTCCTCGCAAAGCTCTATAAGTAATTTGTGAAAAACTTCGAAGGCTGTTTCAGGTGCGACATACTTAGACATGTCATCATCTTCATCACGCTTTTCATCACCAATTACTCGGAACTTGTTATCGAATTCATTTACACCATAATTTCTAAGAACCATGTAGCAGAAACTATGAAATGTTCTCAGCGTCAGGTTTTCTATCCATTTAAATTTCTTCGTGTAATTCCGTCTCTCCTGGTCTTTTGCTGCGGCTGAAATATTTTTATCAGAGATCGTTTTATGAAAAATTCCTGATTGGTCAGCGGTCATGATCAATCGATCAATCATTTCGTTTGCAGCGTTCTTTGTAAAGGTGATCGCAAGGATCGATGAAGGGCTGACTGACCTTTCTTCGATCAAGTACACTAGCTTTTGAAGGAGCGTTTTAGTCTTGCCCGACCCTGCACCGGCTAGGACTAGCAGCCGTTTTTGTTCGCTGATAACGGCTTCTCTTTGTCGTTCGTTTAAGGAACTCAAGTCCGTTTTGGCTGGCTGGGCGGAGTTTTCCATAGAATACTATCTATTTTGTTCTAAGATCTTCAACTTCCCCTCCTTTGGCTCCTTAAACGCATCACACCTAATCAAATGCCTCTCCATCTCATCAATGCTTTCACCGTGCAAAGTCGAACTGAACTCGTATGCACGCAAAAGCATTCTTACATACGCATCAGCAACGCGTTGCCGTGTCAGCTTTCGCAATGCACCCATGTAGTCCTCCCGATATACTGTTGGGATAATGATCTTCGACAGCCCTCTAGCAGACAACTCTGCATTCATCATCACACGGGCAATTCTTCCGTTGCCATCGAGGAATGGATGAACTTCACTAACGAGGAACATCATGTAAACCGCTTTTGCAAATGGCTCTTGTAATAAGGAGTACCATTCAAATCCCTTTTTCAACGTTCCAACCACAAGCTGCTTGTCTACAAATTCGGTGTTGCCGGCTCTGTTGTTTTTGTTTTTGAACTCGCCAGGTCTCTTACTGATCCTGGATTGAAGAAGAATTGCATGTCTTCTCCTCATGATGTCCAGAAAATCATTTGCGTTTGTAGGACAGATAGCCATTTCCTTTTTGTCCGACACAATCCGGTACGTACCGAGTATGTCATGCGAGTCTTCGTCCCGTGCAGGGAGAGGTGTTTCAGTCTCAATGATTTCTTTAGCTTCTTCGACAGTAAATTCAGTTCCTTCTATAAAATTAGAGAAGTAGCCCTCGAAGAAAGCAAAGGTCTTGTATGACTTAAGTGCCTTATTTTTATCCGGATGACGCGGGAAAGTTTTTCCAGCTAACTCTTCATACAGGCTTTCGAATAACTTGATTCTATCAGGATCTAACGGCTCACCGAGTGATCGCGCGATTGCCGCGGGTGTAGTTAATGTTTTTGACGTGTCTGTAGAGAGCAGGTCGCTGATAAGGTCATTCAACTTTTTGAACTCATCCTGCATTCCCAACGGCTTGGAAATTTTTCTTGCTTTGTCGCGCAATTCATTAAGACCATTCTCGCCTCGCGTTCTGATAATCGCTTCAAGGCGTTCTTCGATTTGAGAACGAGTCAGCGTTTTTGATTCCGCTGCTTTGCGTCTTGTCACCTGAAGGTTTTCGAGAAATGCCCTTGCATCCTGTGATACATGGAGATTTCCAAAGAATGCATTGTCGCCTTCAATCCGTTGTGGACCTTCCAAAAGTTGAATGGTCAATCCGGGTAGCTGAATCTTTTCTGTATAGGTATACGTCAGAAATATGTGTCCTTGTGGAGAAGGCACAAATTCAAGAGCGCTGCGATGACTGAGCAACGCGTCTGGATATAGGGCTGACAGGATGTGAAACCAATTCCGCTTAATGATTGCTGCCGGTTCATCAGAAAAGTTTGATGTGTAAACCCTGGGCGCAATTTTCCTGATCTGCTTTTCCTTCAATAGAGCAGTTATTCTCCTGGATTCCGCTTTATCCGAAGAGGCGAACACAATTTCCTGAACCTTAGAAGGGGGAATTTTTCCCATTAATTAAGCGATTTGACCTAAATTTGGGTATAATTTCCGATTAAAACGATACTTTTAGGTTAAAATTTCCGATTAAGCACGCTGTTTAGGGTAAAATTTCCGATTAACGCATTACATCCTCAACTCCCGTCTCTTTTTCTTCTTCCGTTTCTTCATCATGCTATCATCATCACCAGAAGACTGGTTAGCAGGGCTGAGATCACGCCCACGATTATGGCTGTCGAGTAGCGATGCCAGAGAGATACTTTTTTGGATTTCTGGAACAGCTTTGACGACTCTTCCAGGTTGCGATTCAGATGACTGATTTGCATGTTTATTGATTCCAGCTGCGAACGATGGGCTGAAAATGTAGAGTCTATTAGTCTGTGCCGAATCGGGTAGCTGCGGCCGACTATACTGTAACCTAAAAAAGGTAGCTGCAAGGTCACCGAGTTTGGTGGTTAAGGTCATTGACATTTCATCTAAGGTGCTTCCAAGGCCCCAAAGTTTGTATTCCAAGAATGTCCGACCCTAGTCAACGAAATTGATGACCTCAGTCAAGGTGCGGTCTGACCTCACCAAGGTTTCGGCTGACCTGGACTTAGCATACGCTTTACCTTCATTTGGTTGAGTTTGTATTTCCTCGATCCATCAAGCTTACCGCGCTTCCTTTCATTGGATGATACGCCCTTGTTCTCAGCAGGAAAAGGACTTTCATGGTCTTGTTCATCAAATAGAAATTTTAGTGGTGAATAAATTTCCTTTGATGTCTTTGTACAATCAAGATGTCCATTTACTGAACTGCTTGATTCTGAACTCCTTCGGTGGCCATTCGGGAGCATTTCGGACCGAGAATTTTTCAGCTCCCGAATTGCTCACTCGACATTTAAGAATTGTCGACTTTTTTGAACTGCGTAAACAACAAAAAAGCCCACAAAAATCAATTTTGTGAGC
>CAZLWX010000213.1:0-4213 GCA_964563295.1 uncultured Roseivirgaceae bacterium
CGTGCCTTCGCGCTGTTGTTCAAAGATGAGTAAAGGCTTCGCAAAATCAGGGTCGAGGGCGTGAAGTTTTTCTTTCAGTACCGCTACCTGCGCATGCTGGCATCCGAGGCTGAGCACGGTTGCGCCAGCGACATTCGGGTTGTGAATGTATCCGGCGAACAGCGCGCATAAGGCATCGGAATCCTGACGTGTGCCTCCGCACCCACCTTCATGGGTGAGAAACCGGATGCCATCAATGTTCGGAAATATTGGCGAGCGTGGCATTGAGCTGCCGGCATTCAGTTCGAGTGACCGGACAGTCTCAAGGTCACCTCCATTATAAAGTTGCACGAGTTGCTTGACGTAATCGCGATACGTATCGCGTCGAGCAAATCCAAGTTCTTCTTCGAACGCCGCGCGGATCATGTTCACATTGCGGTTTTCGCAGAAGACCAGCGGGATGACGAGCCAGTAGTTTGCTGTTCCTACCTGGCCGTCGGCGCGGTGGTAGCCGGAAAAGGTGCGACTTTGCCACCGCGACACGTCTGGCGCCTGCCAGGCAATGCTGGTCTTTTTGTTGGAGAAGTCTGAGGCGCTGTGGCTGACGTTGTGGGTTCCGATTGCCGCTCCCGCGGGAATGGCCTGTTTGGTCTTGCCGACGAGCACACCGTACATAATGATGTCATCGCCAGGTTGAAGGGTGGACGTGACAAACTTGTGCTTTGCCGGGATATTTTCAGCCAATAACAGTGAAGTGCCGTTCAGCGTGACGTTTTCGCCAACTCCCAGGTCCGACAACGCCACTACAACATTATCCCGGGGGTGAATTTTTAGGAATTTATTAGCCATATTATGCAACAACCGGCTTGCAGCACAGTCAAACTTTTGCAATCTTTTAACCGGTTATTTACAATAAAATAACAAGGAGTTGGCTGGATTAACAAGTTTAGAACGGTAAACCTCTTGCGTGTTCGGGCCACACAAGGAAAACGCCCTTACTTGGTCGACGTCATTTTGAATCCGGATGAAAAATAAGAAGGTAGTTACGTTTGGCGAAGTCATGCTGCGGCTTTCGACCCCCGGGTTCGCGCGACTGATCCAGGCGCCGAGCCTCAACGTAACCTACGCTGGCGCCGAAGCCAACGTGGCGGCATCTTTGGTGCAGTTTGGCATTCCTGCCGCACACGTTACGCGGTTTCCCAATAATGATCTGGGTTTTGCGGCGGTAGAAGCACTTCGGAAAGTGGGTGTTGATACTTCTCATATCCTGTACGGCGATGAGCGGATGGGTGTCTATTTCCTTGAGAACGGCGTTATGCAACGCGCTTCGCGGATTATTTACGACCGCTTTGAATCGGCATTCATGTATATCAAGAAGGGTGCCGTCGACTGGGATACGGTCCTCAAGGATGCTGCCTGGTTTCACTACACGGGGATTACGCCGGCGATTTCGCAGGGAGCCGCGGATGTGTGTCTGGAAGCACTCAAGGTTGCCAGGAAAAAGGGACTGACCGTGTCGGGAGATATTAACTATCGGCGAAATCTTTGGCGCTACGGCAAATCTGCCGGCGACATAATGCCCGGTCTCGTGGAACTTACCGACATTCTCGTGGCGGGTTCCAGTGATATGGAGAGCAGCATGGGGATAAAGTCCGACTCCTTTGAAGACGCATGCCGCCAGGCGTTTCGGAAGTTTCCGAACCTGAAAAAGATAGCCAAAACCAACCGCGATTCAATGAGCTCGTCGCACAACAAAGTGAGCGGAAAAATGTTCAACGGAAAGAAAGTGTTGCGATCGCAGACCTACGACCTCACCGATATCGTCGACCGCGTTGGCGCCGGTGACGCCTTTATGGCTGGCCTCATATTCGGATGGGTCAGCGAGCGCGATGACCAGGCCACCCTGGAGTTTGCAACGGCGGCATCGGCGTGGAAGCACAGCATTGAGGGCGACGTTAACCGCGCCACGGTGGCGGAAATCGATGCGCTGGTCAAGGGCGAGAATGTGGGCAAACTGTTACGGTGATATGGCGTTTGAAAAGCAACACATCATCGACCAGATGCAGGCAACGGGGATCGTGCCCCTTTTTACGCACGACGGTGCCGGCGTTGCCCGGGAGGTCCTCGCCGCCGTTCACGAAGCCGGGGTAAAAGTCTTTGAGTTCACCAACCGCCGGAAAAATTCTTTTGATGTTTTTTGCGAACTCCAACAACACCGCAGTCAATTTCCGGAGCTCATGATCGGGATCGGGACGGTGATGGATGCGGAGACCGCTGAACGGTTTATCGATGCTGGTGCTGATTTCATCATTTCACCCATTATGAAGCCCGAGATGGCCACGGTCTGTCACCGGTTCAATCGACTTTGGATTCCGGGCTGTGCAACGTTGACGGAGATCGTGACGGCGAGAGATCATGGCGCGGAGGTCATGAAGGTTTTCCCGGGTTCGGTGTTGGGGCCGTCGTTTGTTGCCTCGATCATGCCTGTGGTTCCAGACTTGAGACTGATGATAACGGGTGGAGTCGAGCCTAACGAGAGGAATCTTTCCGCCTGGTTCGGTGCCGGTGCGATGTGTGTCGGCATGGGGTCACAGCTTTTTACGCGGGAAATACTGGAGACCCGTGACTGGAAAACGTTGAGGCAGCGAGTGGCTGATTCCCTCGCTATCGTCAAGAAGATAAGGGCAAACTGACATTGTAAATGGAGATCGTCACGAAGGAGCAGGCTACGCGCATTGGGAACTACCGCTGGACGATCTGTGCCTTGCTGTTCGCGGCGACGACGATCAACTACATCGACAGACAGATCCTGTCCCTAATCAAGCCGATTTTGGATACAGAGCTCGGCTGGACAAACGAGGAGTTCGGCATAGTGAATTCGGTGTTCCAGGGGACCTACGGCATCGGATTGTTGTTTTTCGGCTGGTTTGTTGACCGCTATGGTTCGAAGATCGGCTATGCGGTATCGATCGCCGCGTGGAGTCTGGCTGCGCTTGGCCATGCCGTTGTTTCGAGTGTTACAGGGTTTGTTATCGCGCGTGCATCGCTGGGACTAGGGGAGGGCGGAAATTTTCCGTCGGCGATCAAGGCTACGGCACAATGGTTTCCGAAACGCGAGAGGGCTTTGGCAACGAGTGTGTTTAATGCGGGAACCAATGTAGGACCCATCGTTGCTCCCATCCTCGTACCGTGGATCGCATTTACTTACGGGTGGCAGATGACATTCGTGATCGCGGGTGTCGCAGGACTTCTCTGGTTGTTGCTGTGGATACCATTTTATAACAAGCCCGACAACAGCAAGCTGCTCAAGGACCCTGAACGGCAATACATCCTCAGTGATCGGGACGAGGTCCAAGTGGAGATGAAGGTTTCATGGCTGACACTCTTGCGCCATCGCCAGACCTGGTCATTTATTGTTGCCAAATTCATGACCGATCCCGTGTGGTGGTTTTTCCTGATTTGGCTGCCGGATTATTTTAAGAAGACGCGTGGCCTTGACATCAAAGAGAGTTGGGTGCACCTGGTGACGATCTATTCGATCATGACCGTGCTGAGTATTTTCGGCGGATGGATAACCGGGTATCTTCATCAGCGCGGCTGGACGGTTACGCGCGCGCGGAAGACCGGCATGTTCATCTTTGCTTTGTGCGTGCTTCCGATTTTCATGGTGACCAGTGTCGGCGATTGGGGTGCTGTATTGTTGATCGGGCTCGCGGGTTCCGCGCATCAGGCCTGGTCCGCGAATTTATTCACCACTGTTTCCGATATGTTTCCCAAATACGCCGTGGCGTCTGTGATCGGAATCGGTGGACTTGCCGGCGCGACGGGTGGTATGATCTTCCCGATTGTCACGGGACGTTTGCTGGACTCCTTCACCGCTTCCGGAAACGTGACGGCTGGATATGCGATATTGTTTACGATCTGTGCGCTGGCGTATGTGGTGACGTTTGGAATACATCACTTGCTAGCGCCGAAGTTGGAGCAGATTCAACTTGAGGGGGCGTAAACTATCGCGCAGGGAGTTTTGTAGTTTGAAGTTTGTAGTTTGAAGTTTGAAGTTTGGAGTAGTTTGGAGTTTGAAGTTTGTAGTTTGTAGTTTGTAGTTCCGTGCACGTTCGAATTTCTATCTCGAGCTATGGTGTTTACGGTTTCAAAACGAGCCCGTGCGGTCGCCAGTCACCGGTCGCCGGGCGCCAGTCTCTGTGTTATGATGACCGGGAGACTGATTACACGA
>CAZLWX010000214.1:0-4196 GCA_964563295.1 uncultured Roseivirgaceae bacterium
ACTTTCGAGAGTGAGGCGGGTGAATCCTACAAATCCTGATAGATCGAAAGGCATAAGCTTGACGCCCGGAATCCACTGCTTGATATCATGCATGATACCAATACCGAATATTTTGAACGTGGTTGCATCGTCAAATTCCAGCGTTGGTGTAAACCGTATTTTCAGATCAGTACCTTTTGGTAGGCCGATGCCAAGGTGGGCAATCGGCACAGGCACGAAGTTGACTCCGAGATTTTCCTTGAGCCCTAATCCGGGAGGTCCTTCAAAGGTCTTGGATGGGTCGTCCTGAAGGCGTAGCACTGGCCTGTCCTCGGAACCCAATATGGTGGGCATCTCCGGATAGCCAGGCGATGACGGGTCTAGTTCCACTTGTGTAAGGCCAAGCGCTGCCGGGTTGAACATCCTCTCGTCGTCTGGCACAGTCATGCCGTTCACCGTTATGGTGAGGTCAAGGCCGGCGATCTTGTGCGCTTTGGCGGTATTGTACCAACCCTGGTTCATGCCCAGGCTGATACTCTTCATAAATGGACTAATATAAGCGCCGACAAGTTTGCGCCCATCTTCCACGCTCTCCACGAGCAAGTCTTCCAGGTCGTCCTGGGCGAATGAGGGCAGCGCAAGGATCGTCAGACAGAGGAGGGAAAAGACTTTCCTGATAAGTTTCATAGCGGGGTTGTTTATAGACAAAAGTCAACACAAATTAATGAATTTGCAGTGTATTTAAGAACCACTCAGAAAAAATAAAAACACAGCATGACGGCTAAATTGTAATTTTGCGGCCAATGCTGATTCTTTACAACATTTCAATTTTTCTCCTCGCAAAATTCATCTGGGCCGCAAGCTTTTTTCATCCCAAAGCCAGGGCATTCGTAACCGGACGAAAAGACCTTTTAAACAGAATTAGTAATGCCTTTTCGGGGAATACCACGCCAGTGGTTTGGATTCACAGCGCCTCACTGGGTGAATTCGAGCAGGCCCGCCCTATTATTGAGCGTATTAAGAGCGAATACCCGAAGCTGATCATCTTTCTGACGTTCTTCTCGCCAAGCGGTTTTGAAGTCCGAAAGAATTATCCCTCTGCCGACCACGTTTTTTACCTACCCTGGGACACGCGCCGGAATGCCAGGCGTCTTGTGAAAGCAGTAAAACCAGCGCTTGCCATATTCATCAAGTATGAATTCTGGTTTCATTACTCCAGGGCACTTCGGCAAGCCGATACCCCACTTATCTCCGTGTCAGCCATCTTCCGCCGCAACCAATTGTTTTTTAGTCGGGTTGGAAGCTTGCCACGTCGTATCCTCAAGAACTTCTCTCATTTCTTTGTCCAGAACCAGGAGTCGCTTCGCCTGCTTCACTCGATATCTCAGTATAACTGCAGCCTGGCCGGTGATACGCGTTTTGATCGTGTCTATTCAGTTGTTAGTCAAAAAGAGCCGATTGCGATCGCCGAGGCTTTCAAAAATGACCAAAAGACGATGGTCGTCGGTAGTTGCTGGACAGAAGATCTGGATGTTCTCATTCCCTTCATCAACGAAGACCGGCTAAAGTTCATCATTGCGCCTCATGAAATATCCGAGAGCGCCATCTCCGAATTTGAACGAGCGCTGGCCGTCAGGCATATTCGCTTTTCACAGGCGGACGGACAGCCATTGGATAGCTATACCGTTCTTATCATTGATAATGTAGGCATGCTGAGCAAGCTTTACCAGTACGGCGAATTTGCATTTGTTGGCGGCGCGTACGGAAAAGGTTTACACAATATCCTGGAGGCGGCGTGTTATGGTATACCAATCTTTTTCGGTGATAATAACTACGATAAATTTCAGGAAGCGGTAGACCTGATCAACCGGGGCGGCGCATTCCCGGTAAGAGACTACACGGATTTGAAAGCGAAATACGAAATGGTCAATACGCCTGAAACGTTTCTTCTCGCCTGCGAGGTCACCCGTCAATATGTGGAGGAAAACCTCGGAGCAACAGAAAAGGTCATGGACTTTTGCCGGCCGGTCCTTGTCGACAAGTTCACATCGCTCTCATGAAAGGTCGCGTACTACGGTCCACCGGGTCATTCTACAACGTTCTTGGCGAAAACGGGACAACCTATGTTTGCAAGATTCGGGGAAAGCTGCGCCTTGAAGGCATACGTGAGACTAACCCTGTGGCTGTTGGCGACAACGTATTGATTGAAGTGGCCGGCGACACCGGCGCGATCACGGAAATCCTCCCGCGCATTAACCACATGTTGCGGCAATCGGTTAAGAAGACGGCCCATGCGCACGTGCTTGGGGCGAATATTGACCAGGCTATGCTTGTGGCAACAGTTGCCTTACCCCGAACTTCCCTGGGATTCATCGATCGCTTCCTCGTCTCCGCCGAAGCGTTTCGAATTCCCCAGGCGTTGATTTTCAACAAGAGCGACCTGCTCGATGACGAGGCCATGCAAACACAACATGAGCTTGTCCAATTGTATACAGCGGTCGGCGTAAGGACGATGTCGATTTCAGCCCTGCAGGACGACCTCCGCGAAGTCGCGGAATTGATGAAAGGCAAGATTACCCTCCTTGCAGGCCATTCAGGTGTTGGCAAATCAACGCTTTTGAATCGCATAGTGCCGGGTATCAACCAGCGAACGGCAGATGTGTCGCAGCGAACAGAAAAGGGAATGCACACCACCACCTTCGCCGAGATGTTCGCTATTGACGAGAATACCTTCGTCATCGATACGCCGGGTGTGAAGGAATGGGGGCTGATCGATATGAATGAACAGGAGATCTCGGATTACTTTCCTGAAATGCGGGAACGTCGCACGTCATGCCGGTTTGGGTCGAGATGCATTCATGCGGGCGAGCCGGGTTGCGCCATCGCACACGGAGTGTCACAAGGTGAAATTGCGCTCAGTCGATACGAGAGCTATCTCAGCATGCTGGCCGGGGAAGATAATCGGAGATGATCAATTCCTATTCCTAATAATTCCTAGTTCCTAAGATTCCTAATTCGAAATTATTCGAAATTCGTAATTCGTTAATTCACGCTCCCGCGACGGCTGGCTGGGCGCCGAGTTGCGCACTGCTTGAATGTTCCGGTGGTACTACTCTAACTCCGTCCACCAACACCTCCTAAAATCGATTTGGTATTGGTTATGCTATTGACTATTTGACCGCCGTGACTGGTGCGAGACAAATGCGAACCGTAAGGAGGGTGTGCACAAAGAATGTGATCTATTGGTTATCTTCTTTAATATGAAGTTTCCTATAAGGACTTTGGGTCTTGGCGAACCCATAACCACCGATTAGGCCAGTGAGAAACGTCAGCCAAGGAACGAAATAATTATCTTTCGTGTAGAGGATAATAACGGTTACGACAAATAAGGCAAGTAAGACTATCACCATCGTGATCCTGTTGGTCCTGAACGTAAAATTACCAGCCTCTATTTCTTTTAACTTTATTTCTTTTTTTGTCTTTAGTTTTTCCTTAAAATACTCAAATGCGTGCTCTTCATTTTTCTCAACAACGCCCAAGAGCTTATCTCTTTGTGTTTCATTTAATGAACCTAGGTTCAAGCCCCCGCCCTGGCGCATAGCCATCATCTCGAATTTCTCGAAAATCGATTCAAATTTTCGTGCAGATAACTCAGGAAGCGCTTCGGGAGATGAGTCATCCCCGTCTGCTGGCTTTACCGGCTTGTCACCATTCATTTTTGATTGAATGTCTTATTGCGTGGGTATAGTAAATGCAGTTTTCTTCTTTGTCCGATGTCGTTGTCAGTTCAAAAAGTTCATTTAGACTATTTACGATAGCGTCAAATCTGCATGACAAGTATGAGTTAGCCTTTCTCTGTAAGTATACGTGCTTAACCAGCCTGCGCAATAATTCCTTCTCATCTTTTGACAACAAATTCTCCTCGTCATTATCAAGAATACTGTTGATACGCCTATACGCCTTCAAAGTGGCGTCAAGGTTTTCATCACGCACAAGAATAGGATTATCCCGGCCGGTAAGCTCAAGGAATTCAAGATATTGCGCCTTCGTACAGTTCTGGAGGTTTTGCATTTCTTTCTTCGCAGCCATAAATTAATCAATTTTATTATATGATTGATACGCGAATTTTTACCTAATGGTACTAATTCTATCAATGTTGCAAATGGGCAAAAACGACGACAGTTTTGGTCCGCATATGTCTAAAACGCGTATTTGTC
>CAZLWX010000215.1:0-4196 GCA_964563295.1 uncultured Roseivirgaceae bacterium
CATTCTTCAAGGACAAGGTCGTCGCCTATGAATTGTCCCGGTGACGGGGTTGGCGTCGGGGTGTGAATGGCGCTCGGCGATTCTGCACGGGAAAATTTCTTTATTCCAGTTCATTTTCTTCATAAATCGGGGTAGACGAAGCGCCGAGCCTGTGTTCTCTTGACGGCAAGGCAAGACCACAAATCGGGATTGGTGTACCTGACGGACGAGTTTTGGCCATTATGAACACCTGGCTGAAACCGGGGTTCGTCGCAAGGGACGTCTATCTCTGATCATTATTCTCACCTATCGGGAACAAGATTTTGATCTCGGATTCCGGAGGATTTCGTTCGACTTACCGGACGGATGACAGATTATGAAGGAGAATATTTCAACAGTCGAGAATTTGGGCAGGCCGGATGCCATCCGGAAAATGAAGGAGCTTGTAAAAGATCTACGGGTCTGCCACTTCGTAACACGACTTAATACCACACCCTTGCAGACCCGTCCGATGGCAACCCAGGACGTGGACGACGAGGGCAACTTCTGGTTCTTCAGCGACGAGATGAGTAACAAGAACTTCGAGATAGAAAACGACTCCCGCGTGCAATTGCTTTATGGCGATCCCTCAAAAGCCGAATTCCTCTCCGTGTATGGGCATGCGATGATTCGTCGCGACCCCGGCAAAATGGACGAGCTGTGGCATCCCATGGTTAAGGCATGGTTTCGGGACCGCTACGATCCAACCTTAACACTCATCATGGTCGCTCCTGAGGATGCCTATTACTGGGATACCAGGAACGGCAAACTCGTGACCCTGATCAAGATGGTGGCCTCCACGATGAGTGATCAGACGCGTGAGGGTGGGGTCGAGGGAAAATTGGAAGTCTAGACAACGACTTAGATCGGTTAAAAATCCTCAACAGGGAAGTGGTGTTGAGAGGGGATTGGAATGGAAACGTTGGAGGTTAATTATCGAAGCATTTTTGAAACCTTTCCGGGAAGGCACGCGCTGTTGCTTCCCGACAGCCCCGTGTTCACCATCCTGTCAATCAGCGACGCTTATGTTTCCCATGTGAAGCAGCCCCGTGAGGAATGTGAAGGGCAAGGCATCATGAAACTGATTTCCGGTGCTTATGGACCGAAATACGAAGGTTTTGCCCGCCGAATTCGCGCCTCCCTGGATACGGTGCTGAGAACAAAGGCATCCCAGACTGTTCACCTTCAACTTCCGGGTAAGAGCGAGCTCGAGCAGATCGAGCACAAACCTGTGTTGTCTGACGATGGGGAAGTGATTTACATTACTCAAACGCTCACGGCCGTCAGCGGACGAGAGGGCGGACGCCCCAGGCAAGCCGCCTCGGATTTTCAGCACGTGATCATGCAAGCGCCGGTTGCCATCGGCATTTTGCGTGGGCGTGATTTCCTGTTGGAGACTGCAAACCCCTCCATGCTTGAACTCTGGGGCAAATCTGAGGGGATTATCGGATTACCGATTGAAGTGAGCATTCCCGAGATCCGCGACCAGCAGTTCCCTGCGCTCTTGAAAAAAGTCTTCAACACCGGCGAAGGATACCATGGGATTGAGACTCCGGCCATGTTGTTCAAGAACGGTTCCTGGAAGAAATGTTACTTCAACTTTGTGTATTCTCCCATCAAAGAACAGGGGGTGACAAAAGGAATCATGATGGTGGCATCTGATGTCACCTCTATAGTCGAGTCGAGAAACAAAGTCGAAGAGAGTGAAAAAAAGTATCGCGATCTGATCGCCAATGCGACCGTAGCAACTGCCGTATACCTGGGCCAGGAGCAGAAAATCTTCCTGGCCAACGAATCGATGCTCAAGTTGTGGGGTAAAGATGCTTCTGTCGTCGGCAGACCTTTGCGGGAAGCCCTGCCGGAACTCGCCGGGCAACCTTTTGTCAACCTCCTGGACCACGTTTACCGGACCGGCGAAACCTATTATTCGGCTGAGGATCGGGCCGACCTGGTAATTGATGGCCGGCTTCAGTCGTCCTATTTCAATTTCACCTACAAGGCCTTGCGGGATCCTGACGGCACGGTGTATGGCATCCTGAATATGGCAGTCGATGTTACCGCCAGCGTAAAGGCCAAAATGAAAATTAAGGAGGCCGAAGAGCGATGGCGCATAGCGCTGGACTCTGCCGAGTTAGGTACGTGGGATTACTATCCGGGTACGGGACAATTCTATTGTTCTTCCCGGACCAAAGAGCTCTTTGGGCTGCCGCCGGAATCGGAGCCTACTTTTGAAGAGATGCTTGCCGCCATTGACGACCACGATCGTCAGCGCGTCCGGGTCGAGATCAGCAGGCCGTTGCGCGACAAGCGTTACCGGAATTATTTTGTGGAATACCAGGTCAGGGGCGCCCGCGACAAGCTATTGCGGTGGCAACGCACTTCCGGCCAGGCGTTCTTCAACGAAAATGGCGAACCCTATCGATTGACAGGAACCGTTTTCGACATTACCGAACGAAAAAAGGTTGAGGAAGCTCTCGAGGAACGCGTGCAGATGCGCACACGCGAACTGCTTGAGGCCAACAAGGAGCTTGAGCGTTCCAACCACGAACTGGAGCAGTACGCTTATGTTGCGAGCCATGATCTGCAGGAGCCTTTAAGAAAAATCCTGGTATACACCGACCTGATACAGCAAAATGCGCGGCGACAGGGCAAACCCGAACAACCGCGCCTTGGAAAAATTATGGCTTCCGCGGTGCGCATGTCACACCTGATCCAGGATCTCCTCAACTTCTCGCGTCTGCTGAAAGACGAGAATATTTTCACGCGGGTAAGACTGGATGAGGTGATCGCCAGCGTGATCGAAGACCTCGAATTGAAGATCAACGAAACAGGCGCGCGCATTCATGTTGATCCCATGCCGGCAATAGAAGGTTCGGAGCAACAGATCACACAATTGTTTTATAATCTCATCAACAATGCCTTGAAATTCCGCAAACCGGGAGTTAACCCCGACATCCGGATTTCGGTAACTCCGATCACTGAAGCGCTCCTGTCGGGTTACCCTGAACTCAGCCAGCGACTTTATTACTTCGACATAACGATAAGTGACAATGGCATCGGCTTCCATTCGAAGTACGCCCGCCAGATTTTTGAAATATTCAAACGCCTGCATTCGAGAAGCAGGTACGAGGGTACAGGAATAGGTCTAGCGCTGTGCCGGAAGATTGCCCGCAATCATCGCGGCGACATTTTTGCAGAATCTGAGGAAGGGAGAGGCGCGGCGTTTCATGTGTTGTTACCTCAAAGTCAGTTACCGCGCTGATCGATGGCATATTCGGTTAATCTCCAGTATGCGGCGATGGTGCTTACCGTTTCCTTCAGTGCGGCGAAGCTTTGCCCCTTAATGAAAAACCCCTGACATGATAAGCTGAATGCCTTTGCGATCTGATCGGGGTTGGCGGTAGTCGACAGAAATACAAAAGGTACGTGCCTGGCTGCAAGTTTCGCGTCGGCTTCAATGTTCTGCTTCAGCTCGATGCCATTCATGCGGGGCATATTGATGTCGCAGATTACCAGCGACGGTGTTTCAGTAGCCTGTTGAAAATACTTGAGCGCTTCTTCGCCGTCAAAGAACTTCCTGATCTCTGCGGGAGAAACCATCCGGGACAGTATCCGGTAGATCATTTCCTGATCGTCCGGATCATCATCAATGACAACAATGGGTCCGGTTCTGGGCATGTAGTCGTGGTCTTTTACAGTTATGGGGCGTTGGGCAACTGTGAATATCCGATATCCGCAGCCGAAAATTTGATTACCCCACAATCTACATTACATGAGTATAGCCGCGGTAATGTTTACCTTTTGCATCCCATCCTTTGCGATGTAAATACATAACAGTCGCCATAACGCAGGTCATCCTATTCATAAAGGGCATTCCAGGCCTTACGATTCTGCAATCCCCGCAAAATGCGAGAAATCTATGCGAAACATTAGACCACACATGCCAAATAGGTTATTCCAAATAATGTTCTGCGTCGTCTCAAAATGGGAAGGATGTGCTCAGCTGATGTGCCCCGTAAGGGCTAAAATCAAGGTTTTCAATGTGGCACGGTTCTGACAAGTCAGGGGAAAACGACGTAATTAATGAGCACTGTTATCGCCGTGTTCGATGATAACCAAGTCGACCGGTTCATTTATCGCGAATTGTTCAGTCGCCATACTGATCCTCCTGAAGTACA
>CAZLWX010000216.1:0-4135 GCA_964563295.1 uncultured Roseivirgaceae bacterium
TCCCGTTACACCGATATGCGTCACGATAACATCCCCCTTGATTTCAGATGCCACTGTTGAAATCGTCGGCGTTGTCAGATCAAAATTGACATTATCACCATTGCAGATTGTAGCAGGTGTCGTTAATGTTCGCGTCATCGCCGGTACCGGCTCAACTATAACATCCACCGCAGCGATGGCCACGCCTGCACAGTTGGACGTGCCCTGCAACTTCGGTGTGAACACAAAGCGCACGGTAGCAGCGTCGTTTCCGGTATTGGTCAACGTGCCGGTCAGGGTCGCAGCCCCCGCCGTGAACGATTGATTCGTCAAGTTGGCAAAGGCCGTCCCGGCAACGACTCCCGTTCCACCGACCTGCGTGACGGCAACATCCCACTTGATGTCTGCCACTACACTCGGCGTCGTCGCTGTCGTAAGGTCAACGCTTACATTGTCGCCATTGCAGATTGTTGATGGTGTGGTTAATGTCCGTGTCATCGACGGCGAAGGTTCCACAACAACGTCAACCGGAGCCATCGCTACTCCTGCGCAGTTCGAAGTACCCATTAACTTCGGCGTGAAGACGAACCGCACAATAGCAGCGTCATTGCCGTCGTTAGTCAGGGCGCCCGACAGTGTTGCCGCTCCTGCGGTGAATACCTGATCGGAAAGATTATTAAAGGCCGAGCCCGCTACCGTTCCTGTTCCGCCGATCTGCGTCACTGTTACATCCCACTTGACATCCGATGCTACCGTGGAAACCGTCGGCGTGGTAAGGTCAAAACTAACATTGTCACCATCGCAGATCGTGGCAGGTGTTGTCAGCGTCCGCGTCATCACGGGCACCGGCTCCACTACAACATCCACCGCAGCCAACGCTACTCCAGCGCAGTTGGACGTACCCTGCAACTTCGGTGTAAACACAAAGCGCACGGTAGCGGCGTCGTTTCCACTGTTGGTCAGGATACCCGACAACGTCGCAGTGCCCCCTGTGAATGTCTGGTTGGAAAGATTATTAAATGCCGACCCGGCAACGACCCCGGTTCCGGCAATCTGGGTCACCGTGACATCCCACTTGATGTCTGTCGCCACGCTCGGCGTGGTTACTGTCGTGAGGTCAAAGCTTACATTGTCGCCATTGCAGATCGTCGACGGAGTGGTCAAGGTCCTCGTCATTGACGGGGAAGGTTCCACAACCACCTCGACCGGTGCCATCGCTACTCCTGCGCAGTTGGACGTACCCATTAACTTCGGCGTGAATACAAACCGCACAGTCGCCGCGTCATTCCCATCATTGGTCAACACACCCGACAATGTTGCGGCTCCGGCTGTGAACAGCTGATCGGTCTGATTAGCAAAGGCCGAACCAGCCACTGTCCCCGTTCCACCGATTTGCGTCACTGTCACATCCCATTTGATGTCAGACGCGACAGTAGGAACCGTCGGCGTGGTAAGATCAAAATTGACATTGTCTCCATTGCAAATCGTCGCAGGCGTCGTCAATGTTCGCGTCATCGCTGGCACCGGCTCTACCACTACATCGACTGGAGCCAATGCAACACCGGCACAATTGGATGAACCATCCAGCTTCGGCGTAAATACGAATCGCACAGTGGCCGCATCGTTTCCGCTGTTGGTCAGGATACCCGACAACGTCGCAGTCCCCCCCGCGAATGTCTGGTCGGAAAGATTATTAAAGGCCGACCCGGCAACAACTCCGGTTCCGCCAATCTGGGTCACCGTGACATCCCACTTGATGTCTGTCGCCACGCTCGGCGTGGTTACTGTCGTGAGGTCAAAGCTCACATTGTCGCCATCGCAGATCGTCGCTGGTGTGGTCAACGTCCGCGTCATCGACGGCGAAGGTTCCACGACAATATCGATCGGAGCCATAGCTACCCCTGTACAATTGGAGGTACCGAGTAGCTTCGGTGTGAATACGTACCGCACGGTAGCCGCATCATTTCCGCTGTTGGTCAGGATACCTGACAAGGTCGCAGCCCCAGCTGTAAATGTCTGGTCCGAAAGGTTAGCAAATGCCGACCCGGCAACGACTCCGGATCCTCCGACCTGTGACACGGCAACATCCCACTTGATGTCTGATGCAACCGAGGGAGTTGTCGC
Source organism: uncultured Roseivirgaceae bacterium (assembly GCA_964563295.1). GTDB lineage: Bacteria > Bacteroidota > Bacteroidia > Cytophagales > Cyclobacteriaceae > Chryseosolibacter. Next base: position 2,104 of record CAZLWX010000216.1, read on the forward strand.
GGTAGTGAGATCGAAATTAATATTGTCGCCATCGCAGACAGTCGCTGCTGTTGTCAACGTGGCCGTCATGGTCGGCACCGGCTCGATTGTAATAACTACCGGAACAGAGACGTAGTTACAGGTGCCGTTCGATGCCACCACTTCGTATGTCGCTGTGATGGGCGCATTCGTATTATTTACCAGCACATCCGTGATATGCAACGTCCCCGCTGCGCCAAGGGCAACACCCGCCTGAGCCGATCCCTGTGCGGGGCCGGACGACATCGTTGGCATAGCCCAGCTGAATTGCGTAGTTGCCGGCAAATTCGCGGGCGTCAGTTGAATCGAATAGTTAGCCGCATCACCACTGCAGATGGTCTTCACCTGGCCAGGCACGACGACAGGTTCGGGCGTTACAGTAATAAAGACCGTTTGCGTTGCACCTGCGCAATTCGGTGGAACAGGCAGATCATTCTCTACCGGCGTGACTTCAATGTTCACAATTCCGTCGACGCCGGATGTATTTTCCAGCGCCATCCCCAAGTTGCCTGCACCCGTCTGACCCGCTGCTATTCCAGTGATGTTTGGCGATACGCTGATTACTTTCCAGTTGAACGTCACGCCATTTACTGGCGGTCCGCCACCCAATGACGCGGTAAAGTTCAGCGCCGACGAAGGTGCCGCTCCACCGCAGATCGTTACATTGGCAGGCGACGTCATAACGGGATTGTCGTGCAGGAAGACGTTCACCGAGACCGGCGCACCCTGACATCCACCCGCATTGGATTCGGTGACGGAAACGCTCGGCTGCGGGGCCGTAACGGAGCCCCAGTTGACGGTGATGGAGCCGATATTTCCACTGGTAGGCCCAATGATCGATCCGCCGATCACGTTCCAGATGTAGTTTGAACCGGGTTGCGCACCGCCGGTCAGGGTATAAACGACCCCTTGTTCTCCTTTACAGACATCAGTCGGGGCGGCTGAGAATGACAACGCTGGAGGCGCACCAGAGACATTCACAACCTTCTGGACGATGTTGCCTGTGCATCCGTCAATACTCTCGCTCAAGCTAAACGTGAAGGTTCCGGGATTAGGAAAACGCACGATCAGCAGAAATGCTGGTCCGGTTACCTGATAGTTATCAGTCGTTGTAAATCCCGAACCATCGAATACCTGGAAGTTGGTGCCAGCACCGTCTATCTCCCAGTTATAGACGTGCGTAGTTCCAAAGCTGTTCAGGGTGTTATCGACGCTGTAGATCTTGGATGCGTTACCTGTACAATCGATGGTGTTACCCGAAATAATATTGTCTTGAGGGAGTGGTGAGATCACAAACTCAACTTCCTGGAAGTTGGCGCATGAGTTGGCATCCACGACACGAGCGAATACTGACGATCCGCCAAAAACCGTAAAGTTGCTGACCTGTCCCGGCGCTGCACCGGGCATGATTTGGTTGGTAAGAGCGATCGCATCGGCAAGTGTGGGGTACCAGGTGACCGTGGCCGTGGCGTTGATGACCGCATTGTACACCGAGAGATCAACGCCGTCGTGTGAATCACCTCCCTGCACGTCTTCACAAAATGTCCGGGTTGCCACCGGAGGTTCCACCGTCGGGGGTAGTTGATGCACTGTGAATGTGATGGTGCCATCGCTCTGGCAATTTGGCGTTACATCGGTGCGCGTGACACGCGTATAAATGATATCGGTATCGGAGACCATGTAGGGATCCGGTACAGGTATCGTGCGTGTCGCGTCAGAGAAAAACTCGACCGTTCGCCCGGCGGACCCGGCAATGCCCGTGACCCCGTCAGTAATCAGGGCGGATGCCAGGTGCGCGGCAGTAACTGTCGCCTCCGTTGGGTTGCCGAAATCCACGCACAACTCGGGTGTGGGATCCAACGCCGCCGGAAGATCATGTCGTGTAACGGTGACCTGATCGGTGGTAACTGCGCAAGCACCCAACGCGCTGGAAATGGACCAGGTAAACGTGTTCGCGCCAATCTGAAGATTGGAAACGGCGGTATTAGGATTACTCGCATCGTCAATTACGGGG
>CAZLWX010000217.1:0-4126 GCA_964563295.1 uncultured Roseivirgaceae bacterium
ATGAAAATGTAGTATACCACCGAAGCAAATGTGGAATTGCCCGCATCTCCAGCAAGCCATGTACGCAATGGCCTTTTAATATAGAGCACCGTAAAACCTGTACAGGCAAAGGCGATCAGAATGACAACGACCTGCCACACGGTTGTCACTTGCCACCGATCCTTTAGCTTATGTATCCAGCCCTGACTTTTCATGATGGGATTAGGATTCGATATTCCGGAACGGTTGCCAGACGTTGGACTGAGGCAACGGGGCCTTTAATATCAGTAATTCTTTTTTTACGGGATGAATGAATTCCAGTTGCCGGGCATGCAGACAGATGCTGCCATCGGGGTTGGGCGTTTCATACCCATATTTGACATCACCCCGGATCGAACATCCTATGCTCGACAGCTGTGCCCGGATCTGGTGCGGCCTTCCGGTGACCGGGGAGACGCTTATCATCCAGAATCCGCCGCTTTCACCTGTAACTTCATAGTTCAACTCAGAGCGAAGAGCGCCTGGTGTTTCGCGATTGTAGATGATCGCCTTATTCCTCCCCGTGTCCTTGGCCAGCCAGTGCACCAGCGACCCTGAATCAGTGGCTGGCCTTTTCCGGGTCTGCGCCCAATAGGTCTTGATTGTCTTTTTTTGCCTGAATAGCGCGTTCATCCTTTCCAACGCTTTTGACGTTCGCGCGAAAACCACCAGGCCACTGACAGGTCGGTCAATGCGGTGAACCACTCCAAGGAATACCGCCCCCGGCTTCTTATAACGAACACGAATGTATTCCTTCACGAGATCCGAAAGGGGTGTGTCTCCGGTCGCATCGCCCTGCACCAGGATCCCGGCCGCCTTATTGACGACGATCAGGTGATTGTCTTCATAGATAACGGAAAATGCTTCGACCATTGCAGAAGTCCCGGACAATGATACGGCAGAACCCAATAAAATGGTAAGTCAAGTGATATTAATTAATGAGTGCGAAAGATTACATTTGGTGCCAAAATTTTACGGTATGTCATTGCGATCATCTTCCCTGATTCCTTTCGCCGCAATCTGGCTGTTAGCCGCATGCAACACTCGGGAACTCGAGCAATTGCGCAGTGAGAATGATTCCCTGCGTCGCGAACTTGAAACCCGTCACAACATGGTCGCGGTCATGCACGACGTAGAAAGCCTTCTGGACTCGATCGATGCCACACGCGACGCACTGAGCGCGAACTTGCGCGAAGGAGTTACGTACGAGAACTTCACCGGACGTTTAAGAGAAATCAATGAATACATCAAACGCTCCCAGGATAAGATTTCCAGTATTGAGCAGCAACTGAAGTCGTCCAACACGGAGGCAGCCGCTTACCTGATGATGGTCGACGCGTTAAAGGGTGAGCTCGAAATACGCGCGGGTGAGATCAGCAACCTTGAGAAACGCGTCGCCGAATTCGAGCAGGAGAAGTCAAAGCTGCTGCGGACGGTTGACATCCAGGAAGCAGCCATGACCGAATTACAAGTGCGAATCGCATCCCGCGAACAGGAACTCAGGCTGCTGGAAGCCAAGGTAGACGAGATGGTCAAGAATTTTCAGGTGACCGAAGCAGAAGCTTACTACGCCCGCGGTCGCGCAGTCGAGGAAGCGGCTCGCCGAACCAAGCTGGCGCGCAACAAGAGACGCGAGACTTATCGCGAAGCTCTTGAACTGTACAAGAAAGCGTTTTCACTCGGAAAGCTTGAAGCGAAGGAAAATATCGCCGAACTGGAAAAGAAGATCTAGTCGGGTTTAAACTCCGACGTAAAGTGGAACCTTATATCCGGGAAGTTATCCTGAACCATCTGCAGCCATGCCCGCGACTCCGCCATAAAAACGATTTTGTCATCTTTATCGCGGGCAATGTGACGTTGCTTTGATGCGATGAATTCGGCCAGTTTCCTGGGATCCGGACTGCTTATCCAGCAAGCTTTGTAAATATTCTGTGGCGCAAATTCGACCGTTGCTCCGTACTCATGCTTGAGGCGGAACTGAATGACCTCGAACTGGAGAGCACCCACCACTCCAACCACCTTCCGTTTTCCTAGCTCATACGTAAAAAGCTGGGCAACGCCTTCTTCCATCAATTGCAGCAGCCCTTTTTCGAGCTGCTTGGTCTTCATTGCATCGAGGTTGATAACCTCCTTGAAAATCTCTGGGGAAAAACTGGGGATGCCGGTGTATGAAACCTTCTCCCCTTCGGTCAACGTATCGCCGATCTTCAAGTTTCCGGTATCATAGATCCCGACGATGTCGCCCGGCCAGGCCTCGTCAACAGTTTCGCGGTCCTGCGCCATGAACGCAGTTGCCTGCGAAAACCTGACGCTCTTGTTGAACCTGACGTGATAATAATTACTTCCGCGTTCAAACCTGCCGGAGCAAATCCGGAGAAAGGCGATACGGTTCCGGTGCTTGGGATCCATGTTTGCGTGAATCTTGAAAACAAATCCTGTGAACCGAGGCTCATTTGGCGGTATAACTCTGACCGTCGTTTCCCTTGCCACGGGGGGCGGCGCGATCCTGATAAAAGTGTCCAGCAATTCCTTCACACCAAAATTATTGACCGCGCTTCCAAAGAACACAGGAGCCACTTCTCCCTGGAGGTATTCATCAACACTAAAATCGGGGTATACGCCTTCGATGAGTTCGACATCGGCACGCAACTGCCGGGCGTTGTTCTCGCCAACGTGCTCCTCCAGCACAGGGTCATGGATATCGCTGACTTGAATGCCTTCCTCGACGGTAATCTTGCTGGGCGTGAACAAGTGGAGGCTCTTCTCGTAAAGGCTGTAGACTCCCTTGAAACCCTTGCCCATGCTGATTGGCCAGCTAAGGGGGCGAACCCGGATGCTCAGCTTTTCTTCGATCTCGTCTAGCAGCTCGAAAGGATCACGCCCTTCGCGATCGAGTTTGTTTATAAAACAGATCACCGGCGTGTTGCGCATGCGGCACACTTCCATCAATTTTTCAGTCTGCGCCTCCACACCTTTCACGCAGTCGATTACCATGATCACGCTGTCTACAGCCGTGAGGGTACGATAAGTATCTTCAGCAAAATCCTGGTGTCCCGGAGTGTCAAGCAGGTTGATCTTGATATCGCGGTAGTTAAAACCCATCACGGAAGTGGCAACGGATATGCCGCGTTGCTTCTCGATCTCCATCCAGTCCGACCGCGCATGATCCTTGATTTTGCTGGACTTGACCGCACCAGCCTTTTGAATTGCGCCGCCGAACAGCAGCAACTTCTCCGTCAACGTGGTTTTCCCTGCGTCGGGGTGACTAATAATTCCAAACGTGCGTCGGCGTGCGATTTCTTCTTCCAAGGTCATTTTGATTTTTTGAGCCGCCGCCGCTCGTCCCCGGCGATGATGGCGGATTTCGGTGGCAAAAGTAGCAAAATGTAAACGTTATACGATTTTAGGACCTTCGTGCTAAATTGAGCCATAAACATTGCGATATGAGGTATAGGCGATTTGGTCGGACATCCTGGAATGTAAGCGAGATTGGATACGGAATGTGGGGCCTCGCGGGCTGGACCGGGTCAGACGAAAAAGAAGTCAACGAAGCCCTTGAGTTATCCGTCGAACTTGGCTGCAACTTTTTCGACACCGCATGGGGCTATGGCGCAGGAAAAAGTGAGAACATCCTGGGTTCGCTGCTGCGACGTCACCGCGATAAAAGACTGTATGCCGCGACCAAAATCCCGCCAAAGAATTTCAAATGGCCAAGTCGCCCCACATACAGGCTTGAAGAGTGTTTCCCGGCCGATCACATCATTGAATACACAGAAAAGAGCCTCAGGAATCTCAACGTGGATTGCATCGACCTTCAGCAGTTTCACGTCTGGGAAGACGGATGGTCAACCCGTGATGAATGGAAGCAAGCAATAGAGAAACTCAAGTCGGAAGGAAAAATTCGATTCATCGGTATCAGCGTCAACCGGTGGGAACCTGAAAACGTCCTGAACACACTGCGCACCGGCCTGATCGACACCGTCCAGGTGATCTACAATATTTTCGATCAGGCGCCCGAGGACCAACTGTTTCCGTTGTGCCGTGAACTTGACATCGGAATTAGTGCACGCGTCCCGTTTGACGAAGGCACGCTTACCGGCACGCTGAC
>CAZLWX010000218.1:0-4119 GCA_964563295.1 uncultured Roseivirgaceae bacterium
CCGTCATCATGTACGCAAACCGAAGGAATGTAATAATGTTAAATGTGAAGATGATCACTCGTCTCCCGGAAAATTGGGTTGAATTCTGAATGTGCAACGTACTTTCGATCCACGCACCGCCATCCTGAAAAAGGATCCAGAATGACAACCAAAGGATCAGAATTTCCAAAATATGAATGGTCACTTTTTGAGGGATGCTCTTGCTCTGTTGTCCGTATAGTTCCATAATTGTTTATTTCCTGCCGAAAACGAACAATTCACTCCTTGTTGTGCCTCCGACAAAAGTCGGAGGCAGGATTTACCGCTAATTAAAACGTGTACCGAAGATTTACACCACCAAAGAAATTGATTTCGTCGGGTGCAGGAATATAGGCATCGGGCAATTGATTCACAAATACCATGTTGTAGTACTGCGTGCCTGTGATGTTATTCGCACCGGCATAAATATCAAAGTCAACGTGCTGAATACTCTTCCTGAAACCGACCTTTGCATTGAGCAAGCTGTATGGATTGGCGACATTCACACCATCAGAAGTGTAGGGCATTTCACCTCGATAGTTATAATACACATTACCGTATAGGCCAACGTTGGTGTCAACATCAATTCCTGCGTTGAAGACAACCGGAGCAACCCCGGCAACCGCCTTGCCCGAGTAATCCTCTACTATGGTGATGTCCAGATTCGAAGCATTCTTACCAACTCTTTCGAACTGAAAATCTTCGTATTCAAAGTCAGAGTAAGTGAAATTAGCAAAAGGTTGAAGCAACCTTATAATGCCCGTTTCAGATTCCATGGCTTTATAGCTCAAATAAAACTCTAATCCATTATTGTTTAAGCTTCCTCCATTGACCAAATAAGAATACAAAGTTGCCGTGTTATCCGGATTTTGCACCGTAAGGGTTGTAAACTTATCCTGGTATTTGGCGTGAAATACCGCTACCGTGTAAAATAGATTGCTCTCGAGAAAGCTGCCTTTTGTTCCCAACTCAATTTGCGTTCCTTTTTCGGGTTTCAGACCGGTATTCAGTTCGCCTGTGGTTGAAATAAGAATGTTACTGCTCACAGGCGCCTTATACCCGGTAGAATAAGAGGCATATACCGAAGCAACGCTGTTGATTTTTTTGTTGATTGCCACGGTAGGCGAAACCAAACTGTTGTAACTGTTTTTGTAAACTTTCAACTTGTCATTATCGGGATGGTTATTGCTCAACCCCCATAGGCGATCCTCCAAACTAATTTTCATACCGCTTACACCCACTCCTGCAGTTATACTCAATTCCATGGGCAAACTCAGGGTCCATTGGGTGAAATAGGAATACGTAGAACTAGTAGTAGCCTGGTCGCTCCGAATAGCCGTGATGATATTATAACCCGCAAGATTGGTGCTATCGGCTCCCATACCATAGCCGACGGTCTGAGCACTCATTTTCTGAGCTTCAATTCCGGTAATACCGGAAAGGTTTATTTCCCCGGACAAGTGGAAATTTTTTTCAAACACCGAACGCAAGCCATAGTTCAATGGAGACTTATCTGTCCATCCTCCGGCGGAGCTGTTGTCCATATTTTGAGCAGAGCCAAAAAATGAGGTGGTATTCGAAATATTGTTATTAAACCGGTACGTATGACCGACACCAGCTCTGAATGTTCTAACGGCCGAATGAGCATTGTTTTTGATGTACCTTGGATTTCCCGAATAATCCAGGTTATTGTATTGCTCCGTAGTCAGTTCACCATTTCGCTCATCGTAACTGTCTGAATAGCCAAAATAAGTAGTGATCGTTTGTTTGTCGTTCAACCGAAAATCGCCCATCACATTTACAAATTCTTTCTGTAATTGGGTGTGAGGCATGAATCCATCAAACTCCTGATGACCATAGTTCACCAACAACGATGAATTTTCACGGCCGATGCTCAGGCGGGTAGTTGTTCTCAACAAGCCATAACTTCCTGCCATGACCTCCTGGCCGATAGAAGTTTCGTTTTGGGGAGCTTGTTCCGTCGTCATGTTGACGACACCGGCAATGGCCAGGCCGTATAAACTTCCTGACGGACCCTTGAGAATTTCAGTGTTGGAAACCGAACCATAATCAATGTCATCCATCACGGTTATGCCTTCTGCATCGGTAATAGGAATGCCGTTGAGGTACATTTTTACGCCTTGATTGTCAAAGTTGTTATTCACGCCCCTGATGCCCATTCCGCTTCCATATCCTCTGATGTTAATCTGCTGGCCGCCGGATTGGGTTCTGCGCTGCATGGTAACACCCGGCACATTGGTATTGATAGCATCATCAAGAAAAAGTCCAGTGGCTCTTTTCAATGCCATTTTATCTAATCTTACAATGGACACCGGTTGCTCCAATTGCGATTTATTCGGATTGGAGGTAGCGGTTACTTCGACTGTTCCCAATTCCTGCGCGTTAGGCGACATGCCAATTTCCAGTATACCGCTTTGGGTACAACTTGCCTTTTGCCGAACAGTGGTATACCCAACAAACGTTACTTTAATATCCAATGAATCAGCACAAGAGATGCTGAACTCACCATTTTGATCGGTAGTAACGTTTCCTGAGTTATTCACCATTATCGTCGCTCCCGCCAGAGGAGTCCTGTCTTGCTTGTCAACTACTTTTCCTTTGAGTTGGCCGGTTTGGGCAAAGCTTACCAATGCACACACCATACTCATTACGAGCAAAATTGAACGTTTCAAAGTCGTTTTGTTTAATTCGTTAAAAAATAAAAAGACATGCTTCTCCCTGCCTAAAGAGGAGTTGTGTTTGAGAAGCATCAAAAACAGTTGAATTAAACAGTGTCGGGTGGTGGAGTGAGGACCTCCAGGTACGGAGATGAGTATAAATATTTCAGATCAGTGAAATGATAGGGTTCCTTCACATCGATGCAAGCCAAAGATTTTTTAAAATCGGGAATGACATACACCGACTGCAATATTTTGGCCAGGTTGCTGATCGGACTGTTTGGCGCATTGGAGTCTTCCTCCATTTTCTTCCGGATGAGCTCATCCAATTGAACAAAAAGAACCGCTTCTTCTTTATCGTTGACGCAATGCAGTTGTATTGAATCACCCGAAGTCTCAGAACGAACAACATCAAACATCTCTTTACCTTTTCGAAACTCCTTAGCCGGTCTTTCCCAGACCAGTTGCTCGTATTCTTTTTTGGACATTCTAAATTGATGCAATTCTTCGCCGGGAATTCCTGCCTTAATTTGGTGTTTGATCTCTTTCCTGATCCTATATTTTTGAATTTCGAAAACAATAAAAATACCCGTCAGGTTGAACACTAATGTTAACAGAATGGATATGGAGAAAAGTCGTTTCAAATCTTATTGAATGGTATTCTTTAATCCAATCCCCAATGTCTCCAGGTGTTTAACATCGTGATAGGTCAAGCATGCTTCTATACATTCCCTTAATTCCAATTCCGGGATTCTTTGATTTAACTCGAGGACAATGGTCCCTGGCGCGTCATTTGCACGGGATGTCGAATGGAATATAAAACAAAATCTTCAAACCCACACATCACCCTAAGCCGGTATGAACCCAATGTCGCCGAATAGCGACTAAATCACCAGGCTTTTCAAATAGCCAGCCTTGTCGAGTAAGGTAAATTGTCAAATCAAGGTCAATAAGTAACCCACCAAAGAGCCGCCCAGAACTATCCAGGCACTATTTATTCTTCTGTAGCCAAATGTCAGGACAATGCTTGCCGCCGCAACCAAGATTGTCCGCCAGTCGCCAATGCTCTCTCTACCCATCGTATAACAAACTGCCACAATGATCGCCACCGAAGCGACATTAACAGCGTCAAGGAAAACTGAAAATAGTGTTGAGTTTCGCATTCTCCTTACAAGTGGATTAAGCAAGGCCACAAAGACAAATGAAGGCAAAAATATTGCGAAGGTGGAAACCGCCGCCCCTGTCCAGCCTTTGATTTGATACCCGACAAACGTTACAGAGGAAAAAACGGGGCCTGGAGTAAACTGTCCAACTGCAATTGCATCGATAAGCTGTTGTCTGCTTAGAAGTCCGGTTGAAACAAGTTCTGTATCAAGAAAGGCAAATAATACATAACCACTTCCGTAAAGTATAGCGCCGATTT
>CAZLWX010000219.1:0-4093 GCA_964563295.1 uncultured Roseivirgaceae bacterium
AGCGGGCCTCTGCCTCTAGGCGCTTGGCCTCGGCGATGTCTCCCGCCTCACGGGCTGCGAACGCCTCGGCGTCCAGGGCCTTCGCCCGCTGCGGACGCCTGACGATCTCCTGAATCCGGTCGGCCTTGACGATGTCCTCTGCGGCTGCCTTCTCGAGGCTGAGTCGCTTCGCGGAACCCTTCGGGTGGGAGCGAGCCTGCGCTTCCTTGCGGGCAGCACGGCGGCGCAACTCCTTCGCCTGCCCGCGCAGCCGCTTGTCCATCTCGACGTACTTCTTCGGCTTCGTGGAGACCACGTCGCGCAACTCATGGGGCACCCGCTCCTCGGGGGTCGGGACCTTGTGGAGGCGGGCGAGGGGGACGTGGCGGGCACGATCGGAGGGGTCGGGGGCGAAGGGCCCGGTGTTCTTGTCGCGCTGGACCTTGCCGAGCGAGTCGTAGAGGCGGGCGAAGTCGGAGTGCTCCAAGACGCTCGGGTTGTCGATCAGGGCGTCGAGGACCTCGCGGGTGTGGATCGTTTCGTGCTTGGTTCCCTCGGGGACGTCGGCGAGGTGGTTGCGAATCTGGATCAGCTTCGCCTTGCCCGCGGCAGCATCGAGGGGCACCGAGTAGGTATGGACGAGCTTCACCGCGTCGGCGGCTGAGACCCCTTCGGAGATCGGCACCGTGGAGAGGTGGCGCATCGAGTCCTGCAGGGAGCGGGCCTTGCCACCGGCCTCGCCCTTGGTCTTGACGTCGACGTTGAAGTTGGCGTGGGTGCGCCGCTGCTCACGGTCCTTGCCCCGGGCCACCTTGCGGCGCTTGGCGTGGCGGTTCTTCTCCGCCTCCATGAGCGCCTTCTGGGCGGGCTCAGCGATGTTCTTATCCTTGCTCCGGGCGTCCTCGCGGACCTTGGAGGTGCGCCGCAGCTTGCCCCCCTGGCGGACGAACTTCGGCTCCGTGACCTCGGCCTTGGGGATGCGGGAGAGGATCGGGCGGGTGGCAGCGTGGACACCGAGCGCTCCGGTGATGAGCGGGGTGGCTCCGTACTTCTTGAGGATGAGGTTCTGGGCCTTCTCGCTGCCGGGGTTGGCGAGCTCGGGGTAGTCCTTGAAGTAGTCCATCTGTGCTTCGACTTCCCGCTCGAGCGGCTTCGTGTTGCCCGTGGCGATGGCCTGACCGCCCTCGATCGCCAGCTTGGCGGGAGCCGTGGCGAGGGAGGCGAGTCCCTGCAGGGAGGTGTCCTTGAACTTGGTCGGATCGCGCCTTGCAGCCTCGACGGTGTTCTGGACGACCGCGGCACCGGGGCCGGCGACGACCGGGGCGGCGACACCACCAGCGATGACAGCCTTGCGGACGCGCTCGTTGGCGGCACCCTTCATCGCCCGCTTGCCCGAGGTGATCGTCGGGCGGTGGCGCTTGGCGAAGTTCTTGGTCTTGGTGCGGAGCTTCGTCTTCGGCTTGGCCTTCGACTTGACCTTGGCCCTCGCGTCCTTGGTGATGTTCTTGTCGGACTTGCGGCTGCCCGAGGGGCGGGTCTTGCGCTTGACCCGTCTGCCGGTCTTGACGGCGACCTTCTCACCCTCCTTGGCGGCAGCCTTCGCCGCGGCCTTCTCCTCGGCCTTGGCGGTCCTGCCGATCGACTTGACCACCCTGCGGCCAATCGAACCGGCAGCGTCCACCGCTCGTCCCTCCGGGGCTCCGAGGGTGACGAGAGCGTTGGCAATGGGCTTGGCGACCTGGCTGGCTACACCGACCCCGGGGTGGATCGCGCCCGGGTCGGTAGCCCGAATGTCGCGCTCGATCTGGTCGCCGAGGATGTCCTTGGTCGAAGGCTTGAACCCGATCTTCTTGTTCTCCTCGGGGGTCCTGTCCTCGGAGAGCGTCTGGTTGTATTGGGTGCGCCGAATGTCGCGGCGAGCCGCCCGGTTCTGCTGCCGGGTGATGACCTTGCTGCCCTTGCCGGTGGCGCGGTCTCCCATCGCCGCGGCACGGCGAGCAGCCTTGAGCAGCGCCCGCTTCTCGCGGCGCTCCCGGCGCTCTACCCGCTTGTTGTGCTTGCGGAGCTTCTTCTTGCGCCGATGGCGAACCTTCGGCTTGTTGACCTTCGACGGGCCGGGAAGGTCATGTCGCTTGTAGCCGGGACCGGGCATCGACTACGGGCCGATGTGCATTCCCGGGCCACCCTTGCCGCCGTGGTACTTACCACCGCCGCCCTTGTGGCCTCCGCCCTTGTGACCGCCACCGCCACGCTTGCGAGCGAAGCGCTTGGCGATCCTGCGGGCGAGGGAAGCGTCGTAGCCCTGCTGGATCAGGTAGCGGGTCATCTCGCCGACGTCGGTGCCGTACTTCTTCTTGTCCTTCGAGGACATGGAGCGGAGCTCGGTCATCGCGTCGTGAGCGTTCCGGCGCTGCTCGTTCTTGTTCTTGCCCTTGTTCGCCTTCTCGCTGCTGCCCGAGGACGAGGAGCCGCCCGAGGACTTGCTCCCGCTCATCTGGATATGGGCGAGCTTGCGGGCGTTCGGGCCTGAGAGCAGGTCGATGAGGAAGCCCCTCTCCCCCTCGCGGAGGTCACGGAGCATGTCCGTCTTGAACGCACCCTTCTCGCGGGCCATGTCCTCCTGGTCCTGGCGAACCGAGCGGATTCGGTCGAGGCCCTCCTGCAGGGTCTCGATCTTCTGCCGGGAGCCGATCCTGCGCTGGTCGGCGAGGTAGGACTGCTGGGTTGCGCCCTGCCCGATGATCCGCTGCTGGTTGCCGAGGGCCGCGGAGGAGCGAGCAACCTGCGCCTGGGCGAGCGGGTTGACCGCATCGGAGGGAGCCGCGCCCATTGTCTCCGCCTGCTTCTGGCGGTTCTGGTTGAGGATCTGCAGGAGGTTGGAGTCGCCGACCGAAGCCTGCTGCTGGGCGGTGGCAAGCTGGTCGTTCGCCCGGGAGTAGATGTCCCCGGTGTTCTGCTGGATGTTGCGGACCCGGCTCAGATAGTCGTTGTAGTAGGCCTTGTTGCGCTGCTGGGTCGCCTGCTCGGCGCGAAGCTGCTTGTCGAGCTCGTTCTCGAGCGGGCCGTAGCGGAGGCGAGAGCCGGCCCGGATGAACTTCTTGAGACCCTTGCCCGAGAGGGGCTGGACCGTCTTGGAGCCGAGGGCCTCGCGGATCAGCGACTTGACGGTGGCGGGGTTCTTCCCGCCCTTGCCGCCACCCTTGCCCTTGTGGCCGTCGTGCTTGTTCTTGTGCTTATCGGCCACGTCCGACTCCTAGTTTTCTGAGCTTTGCGCGGAGCTTGTCCGCCTGGTTGTCGCGGCCCGCTCGCCGTGCCTGCCGAATGTCCTTGCGGGTGGACCGGATGAACCGCTTGACGTTCTTGGGATCGTCCGGTGCGGCGTTGGGGTCGATGCCCTCGGCGAGCGCGTCGGCGAGGCGCTTGGCCTCCGCACCCTGGACGGTGTCCGAGTATTCAGTGTTCGCCGCGAGGTCCTTGTCGGTGAGCGAGCGGAGGGTGTCCTGGTACTCGGTCTGGGCGGCGTTGTATTGCTGCCCGAAGTCGAACATCCCGGCGTTGAGGTCGGTCTGGGTCGCACCCGAGTAAAGCTGTCCCGAGGCCGCGGCGCTGTTCACCGTCCCGCGGTTGAACTGGTCGAAGGAGCGCTGCAGGAGAGCGGCCTTCGAGTAGGGGTTGGCGAGGGGGTTGTCGAAGCCGTAGCTGTCCTGAGCCCGCTGCCGCTCGTAAGCGTTGTTCTGCAGGGCGATGTCGCGGTTTCTGGCGGCACCGGAGACCGTGGTGTCGTACTCCGCGTTGAACGGGAGCATCTGGGCCTTCTGCTGCTTCTGCTCGGACTTGAGGTACTTCTGCGCCTGCAGGTTGTGAATCCGGTTACGGAGCTTCTGCTTGTTCGCACCCGGGTTGTCCAGGCGCTTCTTGAGGCGGTCGATGCGAACGCCGTATCCGTTTGGGATGCCGGGGCCCGTTACGGCTCCGTCGCCTTGAAAGGGCATAGAGGACTCCTAGGTGGTGCGGAAGCTGATTCCGTCGAGGTTGGTGAGCGCCTTGCTGAAAGCGTCGAAGGTGATGTCAGTCACGGTTCCGGTGCTGGCAATCGTGATGTTCGCCGTGGGGG
>CAZLWX010000220.1:0-4076 GCA_964563295.1 uncultured Roseivirgaceae bacterium
TTGTTCGCCCTCGCCGATCCGAAATACGCGCTCATGGTGGTCAAGCACGATCACGCCCCATCCGAGACGGTGAAGATGGACGGGGCGGTTCAGACTCAGTACCCGCGCAAGAACTGGTCATCTCTCGTGCTGTGGAATTGCGATCACCCTCACGTGAGGGCGATCAACTGGGTGAACGCGGCGAACATGAAAAGGGCCTCGGCCCTGCATCAGTTCGAAGCCTTCTCGGACGATGAGATAGGGGAGCTTCCCCTTGAGTGGAATTGGCTGGAAGGCTGGAACACGCTCGAACAGTGTCCGGACCCCAAGATCGTCCACCTGACTCGTGGCGGGCCTTGGTTTGCGAAGTGGCAGGACGTGGCGTTCGCCGACGAGTGGCGGCGCGCGCATGAATCCATGAGGCTGGCGGCATGAGCATCACGACATACGATGAGCTTAAATCCGCCATCGCGGATTGGTTCTCCCGCTCCGGAGATACGCTCATCACGACGCCGGCAACGGACTTCATTACGCTTGCGGAAGCGAGGTTCAACTACGGCTCGGCCCACGCGCAGTTTCCCTCCATGCCGCTGCGTGTCAGGCAGATGGAAACCCGCTCGACGGCGACGTTCGACGATGAATATATCGCGCTGCCGGGGGACTTCCTGGAAATCAAGACGCTCAAGCTGAACACCTCGCCTGAACGCATCCTTCGTTATCTCACTCCCGAGAGGTTCGCGGAGATCGCGGCGTCCAAGACGGCGGAAACGCCCAACTGGTATACGATCATCGGCGGCGAGCTGAGGCTCGGCCCGACCCCCGATTCCGGGTCGTCCTATACCGGGGAGCTTTGGTACTACGCGAAGGTCCCCGCGCTCTCTGATTCGAACACGAGCAACTGGCTCCTGGCCGCAAAGCCGGACATCTACCTCT
Source organism: uncultured Roseivirgaceae bacterium (assembly GCA_964563295.1). Taxonomy (GTDB): domain Bacteria; phylum Bacteroidota; class Bacteroidia; order Cytophagales; family Cyclobacteriaceae; genus Chryseosolibacter. The sequence continues at coordinate 913 of CAZLWX010000220.1, forward strand.
ATGGGGCTTTGGTCGAAGCCGCTCCGTATCTCCTCGGGGATGAGCGTCTTCCGTTGTGGTTCTCGATGTTCCAGGGGGCGCTGAACGGCCTGATGTTCCAGGACAAGCGCGCTCGCGTCGGCGGGTCCGTGTGGGTCTCGCGTCCCGATACGCCCACCCCATGATCGACGGCATCGACATGGCGGGGCGCGTGCTGGCGGCCCTTATCCTCATCGCGTTCGGGGGAATCGTCGGATACGTCGGCGGCGCGTTGTCCTGCGTCGCCATCACCTTCGACGTGAGCGGATACGTGATCCGCTGATGCCATGCGCACAAACTGCCTGTTCTGGGCGCTCGGGAGGATACGCGAGCGTTGGCGGGCAGGCTGCGGGTTGTGGATCGAGCCAAGCCGTTATGGCTGGTGGCCGCACTTCGCATTGATTAAACGCGCGGACGATGAGGCATGTGAGTGCTTCACCACGGACAAGAAGTACCCGCGCTGGTGTCCGCCGCTGATTTTCAAAGGCTATGTGAAGAAGGGTAAACGCTGATGGCGAAGCGATACTACGTCGTGCCGATTGTGCAGTACGAAGAGGATGGGATCAGGAAGTTCCGCGCCGATCTCCCGCCGGAGATCAAGAACTACGTCGCCGCGATCAGCTTGGACGCGAGCGGCAACCCAACTCGCCCGTGGGCATTGGTGAGGGTTGCGGCGAAGAACCACCTGCCGATTCTTGCGCGTTCTGACATCGACGCACTTCCCGACTTCCCCTTGGATGCGAAGATGAGCGCCATGCAGCAGGCGACGAAGAGCGCCGTCCGTTCCCGTCTGCAGGCGCGTGGGATTGCCCTTGAGGCGGTAGACAACGCGGACGGGTTCCGGGACGTGGTGCGCGCCATCGGGCGCGAGATCAACCCGAACTTCCACGAAGAGAATTTCGACGTTTCCGAGTAACGACTGATGGCGGTCTTCCTCAGTGACACCTTCACGGAGGCGTCTACTGTAGATTTGACCACGCATACGCCGGACACGGGAGGCTCGTGGGCGAACCCTGCGTGGAACTCCGGCGGCATGCGGGTCAACTCGGCCGACTACGCCGAGGGGTCAAGCTCTGGAACGACCGGCGTCATGCTCAACAGCGCCACGCCCGGCGGCGCGGAGTACGATGTCGAGGCCGATCTAAGGCACGACCAGTTTGCTGGTCAGTTCGAAGGCCTGCTCGCGCGGGCGCGCGCGACGGACACGGTGCACGGCTATCAGTGCTTCTGGAGCGCAGGCGCGGGCACCTTCCAATTGGAAGTGATTGTCAACGGAACCGGGGCGAACCTCGGTTCTTGGGGCAGCATTTCCGATCTTCCGAACGACACGGCGTATTCCTGCAAATTCGAGGTCCGCGACGCCACAAAGAAGGTTTATCTCAACGGCGTCGAGCGGATTTCGAGCGACAACAACGACATCACGGACGCGGGCCTTGTAGGTATTCGCGGTCGAAGTGGCGGCCGGACAGATAATCTTGTCGCGACGGACCTGACGGGCGGCGGCGGCACGACGGTCACGGGGAGCGTAAGCGAGGCCGCTTCGGTTGCGGATGCGCTCGGATCTATCGGATCGTTCGGGGTCGCGGTTGCCGAATCGGCGGTCGCGCTTGACGCCCTGTCTTCGGTCGGCTCGTTCAATGTCAATCTCTCGGAAGTCTTCGGCCTTTCCGACATTGCCGCGCGCGAGGGGGCGCAGGCGGACAGCGTTTCGGAGAGCATCGTCTTTTCCGACACGTACACGACGCGGGCGACGCTCGGGCGCTCGCTGAGCGAGACGGTCGTATTCAACGACGCCTTGGGCGTCGGGGGAACATTCGGGATCGGGATTTCGGAATCCATTTCCTTGAGCGATTCCGCGTTCGCGCCGGGCGGGAGCGTGGAAGGCTCTCTTTCCGAGAGCATCGTACTTACGGACAGCTACGCATCGAGCTTGTTGTGGACGGTCGTAACCCCGGCTTCGGGTTCATGGACGACGGTTGCCCCGACCACGACGACGTGGACGCCTCAATAGGAGAGCAGGATGGAAGACAACACCGACATGGGCGCTTCGTACGGCGCAACTGTCTCGTCGCGCGGTGGAATGGATGAGGTCGTGCGGGCGCCGAGAACCCGCTATCGCCTCAAGTGCCGCGACAAGGACGGGAACGTCAAGTGGGCCGAAGACATCATGAACACCGTCATGACGGCGGGCGTCACGGACCTCGTTGACAAGTACTTCAAGGGCTCGGCCTACACCGCCGCGTGGTATGCGGGGCTCATCGACAACTCGTCTTTCACGGGAATCACCGCGACCAACACGATGGCCTCTCACTCGGGATGGCTGGAGAGCACGGCCTATTCGAGCGCCAACCGGCCTACGGTGAGCTTCGGCACGGCGGCGAGCGGGTCGATTGCCAACTCCGCCTCTCCCGCTTCGTTCGACATCAACGCGACCGCGACCATCAACGGGGCCTTCGTGGCGAACAACAACACGAAAGGCGGGTCTGCGGGCACGCTCTATTCGGCGGGCTCGTTCGCTTCGACCCGTTCGGTGTCGTCGGGCGATACCCTCAACGTGACGATCACGCTCTCCGCCAGCTAATGGCCGTCTTTCCGTTCGGGTCCTGGACGCCGGACCTTCCCGACCATCAGAATCCGGGTCTGGTGACGTGCACGAACGTCATCTCGCGGACTCCGGAGAGCTACGGGCCGTTCTCCGACCTGTCCGTCTTCTCCGATGCCTTGAGCGGCAGGAATCAGGGTGCGTTCACGGCGCGGGACGCGGACGGAAACATAAGCCTGTTTGCGGCGGATTCGAGCAACCTGTATCGGCTGACTGCGGCCTCCGCGACGACATGGCTGAACGTCTCCAAGAGCGCAGGGTATTCGATCGCGGCGGACGACGCGGCGTCGTTCCTCCAATTCGGAGAAAACGTCATCGCCTGCATGGGGACGACGGACCCCATACAATCGTTCGTGATCGGCTCGTCCACGGAGTTCGCCGACCTGAATGCCAGCGCGCCGAAGGCGAAGTACGGGGCGGTGGTCCGCGACTTCCTCATGGTCGCGAACACGAACGACACGACGGACGGCAACAAGCCGCAAAGGGTGTGGTGGTCGGCGATCAACGATCCCACCGACTGGCCTGCAATCGGCAGTTCTTCCGC
>CAZLWX010000221.1:0-4062 GCA_964563295.1 uncultured Roseivirgaceae bacterium
GTCGCGAAGTAACTGCTACCCAGGTGTCCTTTATCCCGAAGGCCCAACGGAAACCGTTCAACGTAAATAAGACTTTCCTTCACCGGAAATAGTATGACAGGTTTCGCGAGATCCTGCTTCTTGAATGTTCGTAACACCGAGTAGTCATCAAGGATATAAAAGCCGCGACCGAAAGTGCCGAGCACAAGGTCATTTTCCCGTCGTTGAATTTCGATGTCACGCACCGCAATGGTAGGAAGCCCCGCCTTCAGCTGAATCCAGTCGTTACCTCCGCTGTTGGAGAAGAACACACCGAATTCCGTTCCCACAAACAGAAGATTTGGATCAACATGATCTTCTGCAATACTGTATACGCTTCCCCGCGCTGGAAGATTCGACTGAATAGGTTTCCACGTGCGACCGGCATCGCTGGTCTTTAAAACGTAAGGTTTGAAATCTCCATACCGGTGGTGATTAAAACAAACATACGCCGCGTTCTTATCGTGCAGCGATGCAATGATCTGGTTAACATAACTTTGCTGCGGAACACCGGGAAGATTGTCGAACTTTTTCCAGCTGTCGCCGCCATCGGTGGTAAGTTGTATCAAACCGTCATCTGTCCCGACCCAGATCATCTTTTCATCAAACTTTGACTCCGCAATTGTAGTCGTCTGGCCGTAGATGTCCGTGCTTCCATTCTTTGCAATCGCATCAACGGACCATATGCGGCCCATCACTTCGAATTTGTTCCGATCAAGTTGACGGCTCAAATCAGGACTGATCGCTTTCCACGTGTTGCCCCTGTCATCGGTTCTCAAAAGTCGGTTCGCTCCCAAATAAAGTCTGCTGTTGTTGTGCTGACTGATCAACAGCGGCGCATCCCAGTTCCAACGGTAAGCTGCCTCTCCCTCCTTCTCGACTGGCTTGATAAAAAGGTATTCACCACTTTTCCGGTCAAACCGGTTCAGCCCACCATATTGACTTTGCGCGTAAATGATATCGGGGTTCGATTGGTCGACCTGCGTTTCAAATCCATCGCCAAGAGAAGTTACGTACCAGTCGGCGTTAACGATACCATTCGCCGAAGTTGTCCTCGACGGACCGCCCAGACTTAAATTATCCTGCGTTCCACCATGCACGCCGTAGAACGGATAAGCATTGTCTGTTGAGACTTTGTAGAATTGCGTGACGGGCAGGTTGGATTTAAAGTCGTATGAGCCTGCGAAATCGTACGTTTCATAAATACCACCATCGCACCCAATAAGTAGGTGGTTGGTATCATCGGGATCGATCCAGATACAGTGGTTGTCGATGTGCTTGTTGATCTCTCCCAGAGCGCTCACGGTTTTGCCTCCATCGTGACTCACGCGGTAGTAGGTGTCGGTAATGAAAATACGGTCTACGTTCTTTGGGTCGCAGGTAACTTCCTGGTAGTAATTTCCAGATGTATAAAACGAATTTCTTTTCTCCCAGCTCGCTCCAAGATTGGTCGAACGGTAAATGCCGCCTTTATCGTCTTTGGCTTCTACCACCGCATACAGCACATCCGGGTTCGCAGGACTGATCGCAATCCCCATGCGGCCGATATCTCCCGTCGGCAAACCCCCTTCGAGCTTCTTCCATGTCGCTCCTCCATCGGTAGTTTTGAAAATCGCAGACTCCGGCCCGCCGCCGATATAGGTGAACACTTTGCGCATGCGTTGATGAAAAGCAGCGTAAAGGATATTCGGATTGCGTGGATCCATGACCAGGTCATTACACCCCGTATACGCGCTGACGGATTTCACATTGTTCCACGTTGCTCCACCATCGGTAGACTTATATACACCACGATCCCCACCCTCACTCCAGACCGGGCCATAAGCTGCAACGTAAATGGTGTTCGGATCAGTAGGATGCACGATGATTTCAGAGATGTGCTCTGAATTCTTTAGACCCATATTCTTCCACGACTTCCCCCCGTCCTCACTTTTGTAAACGCCATCACCATACGCCACCGATCGTTGATTGTTGTTCTCTCCAGTCCCAACCCACACGACGCTTGGATTCGATGGATCGAGCGTTACACAACCGATGGAGTAAGACCCTTGCCCATCGAAAATCGGCGTATACGTTGTGCCATGGTTCGTTGTTTTCCACACGCCGCCCGAAGACGTGGCGACATAATACTCATGATGATTTTTAGGATTGACCGCAAAGTCTGATATCCTGCCCGACGTTACTGCCGGTCCGATCGATCGAAAGGATAACTTTGCAAACAGATCAGAGTTGAACGCAGGTTCGGTTGTCGCAGCCTTTGGTTGAGAACCAGTGTTTTTCGGCTGAGCCCAAACGGTCAACATCGCGAACATGAGGGATGTTGCCAGGAGAATTTTTCGTGTCATGGGGTAAGGAATATATGACAATATACAAAGATCGGTCGCAGGTTCTTTGGTTTCTTGATGAGCGGAAGGGTGCCTTCGACCCCTTCGGCCCCTTCGGCAAGCTCAGGGGCCGAAGGAACCCGACTACGAGACGGGTGGCTTCAATCTGCAGCTTATGAAAGGATACATGTACATTTTAGAATGTTCTGATAAAAGCTATTACACTGGTAGTACAAAGAACCTCGAGGTGCGCGTGCAGCAACATCAAAATGGTGAGGGAGCAAAGCACACAAAAAAACGATTGCCTGTAAAATTGGTATACTTCGAAGAGTACGACCGCATCGATGAAGCTTTTTATCGGGAAAAGCAGGTACAAAAGTGGAGCAGGAAAAAGAAAGAAGCACTGATTCTGGGGCAGCACGATAAATTGCCAGAGCTGTCCAGAAACTATACACAATTTCCTCCCTCCCTTTCCCCTTCGTCCCCTTCGGCCCCTTCGACAGGCTCAGGGGCCGACAAGGCTGGCTGAGCTTGTCGAAGCCAGCCCGCCAACTATTCGCTTTTCAACGCCTTCACCGGATTCATTCTTGAAGTCACGAACGTCTTGTAGCCAATCGATAATCCAGCGATGCAGAACAACGCGATCGCGCAAGAACCAACCGTGGTCAGATCGATGTTCCTATAGTACTCCCAAATTGCATCCATAGCATTGTTGCCGACCATGAAACCGAGTCCACCACCAATCGTCGATGCAATCATCATGATGATGAAAAACTCACGATTGATCACCATCGCTATGTTCTGAGAGGAAGCTCCCAGAAGCTTTCTAACGCCGATCTCTTTCATACGCCTGAGAATGTTGAGCGAAAGCAATGCGAATAGGCCAGTAGGCGACAACACCGCCGCCACGATGCCAAGAAATCCAAACATACTTACCGAGTTCCTGTTGATCATCGCCGTAGTGCGAATATTCCCATCCTCGTATTTTCCACTATACAACGTATTCGGCGACACCTTCTTCCACTCTTCCTTCATGAAATCATTGACCTGATACAACGTACCAGGTGCGGTGGCGACCACCATTTGAGTATAGCTTTCCGGTCCCACATATCGAAGCATTACTGGCGCCACTGGCTTCCAGAATCCAGCGGTGAGAATATCCCTGGTTACACCCACGATGAACAACTGAACACTGTCGGACGACAGCAAGCGCTGACCGATAGCGCTCCCCGTAACGCCCATCTGCCTCACAAACTCCTCCGACACCAATACAGACTCTCGCTTGTCCGTTTCTGAATTTATTTCGAAGCCGCGCCCTTCGATCAAGTCGATATCCATTGCTTTCAAATAGTCATCGCCTATATCAACTGTTTCGGTGGTGAGTTCTGTGGTCCCAAACTTCAGTGCAGAAGTATAAAATCGATCGGAGACATGACCTCTTGATCCGCCAATAGCAAGGATGTCCTTATTCCGTTGCAACAGGTTTCGGTACGACTCGAATTCAGTCTTGCCTGAAACATCCACAAGAATAATTCCTTCTTTTGCGTAGCCGATATCAAAGTCTCGTTGATAAGAAGCATTGCGAATGAACGCAGCACCGCACACCAAACACAACAAGGAAACTGCAAACTGGAAGGTCAACAGCGTTCGCGTAAACCAATTTGTCCCACCAAACTTCATCTTACCTTTGAAAATTGCTGCTGGTTTGAATGAGGTGATG
>CAZLWX010000222.1:0-4038 GCA_964563295.1 uncultured Roseivirgaceae bacterium
CGAGGAGTTATACCAGGAGAATAAAGGCGAAAACATCAGCCTTCAGTTTTTGATCCAACGGGGTATCGTTTCAAAGAGCGGTAAAGTGAAAGTATTGGGTAGAGGTGAGTTGAAGTCAAAGATCAGCGTGGAAGCCCATGCCTTTTCTGAATCGGCGTTAAAAGCCATTGAAAAAGTAGGTGGAACCGCAACAACTGTGAAATAATGAAGCGTTTCTTTCAAACCATAAGGAACATCTTTTCTATTGAAGACCTGCGGGTGCGCATTCTGAATACGATTGGATATCTGATCATATTCCGTTTGGGCTCTTATATCGTCATACCGGGGATTAATCCGACCCACCCCAGTCTGCTGAGTGGAACCAGCAATGGTATTCTCGGCCTGCTCAACACATTCGTCGGAGGGTCTTTCTTCCGGGCTTCGATTTTCGCGCTTGGTATCATGCCTTACATCTCGGCGTCGATTATCGTGCAGCTGTTGACGTTCGCGGTGCCGTACTTCCAGAAACTTCAGAAGGAGGGCGATTCCGGAAGGAAGCGCTTGAACCAGATTACGCGGGTGCTCACCATCGTGATCACAACGTTCCAGGGATACGCCTACATTCAGGGCACGATCGACCCGGGAGCCATCATAGAGCCGGGGTTCTTCTTCTATTTCTCGGCAATCGTTATCCTGGTGTGCGGCACGATGTTCTGTATGTGGCTGGGTGAAAGGATTACGGATAAGGGAATAGGGAATGGTATTTCCGTGCTCATCATGATTGGAATTATCTCGCGCTTGCCGTTGGCTCTGTACGACGAAGCCGTGATAAACCGTGGCATGAGTGGTGCGTTGCTCTTCATTATCGAGTTGCTCATCTTGTTTGGGATTGTGATGGGCGTGATTATGTTGACCCAGGCCACTCGTCGCATCCCGATTCAGTATGCCAAGCAGGTTATCGGCAACAAGCTGTATGGTGGTAAACGGGACTTTATCCCCTTGAAATTGAATTCAGCGGGCGTGATGCCGATCATTTTTGCGCAGGCCCTGATGTTTATCCCTGTGTTGCTGGTGGGTTTGTGGCGTGATTCGGATATCGGTGCGGCTATTGGCCAAACGTTCTCCAATCCGTATTCATGGCAATACAATCTTGTCTTTGGAATGATGATCCTGGTATTCACATTCTTTTACACGGCCATCACGATCAACTCCAATGACATTGCGGATAATTTGAAGCGAAACGGCGGTTTTATTCCGGGCGTAAAGCCGGGCAGGCAAACGGCCGAGTTTATCGATACTGTTTTGTCACGGATCACCCTTCCGGGATCATTGTTCCTGGTGGCAATCGCGATCATCCCAGCTTTTGCTATACAAGCCGGGATAGGACAAAACTTTGCCCAGTTCTTCGGCGGCACATCGCTGCTGATTATGGTGGGTGTTATCCTCGATACGCTCCAGCAGATTGAAAGCTATCTGCTGATGAGACACTATGAGGGTATGATGAAGTCTGGAAGAGTGAAAGGACGTTCTCAATTTGCTGCGGCTTAACAGCTGAATGGTCAACTTAAAGACAGCGGAGGAATTGGAGATCATCCGTGAAGGTGCCCAAATCCTGGGCAAAGCTCACGGAGAGGTCGCCAAGCGAATACGGCCGGGTGTAAAAACCATGGTGCTGGATAAGTTAGCTGAAGAGTTTATTCGCGATCACGGGGGTGTTCCCTCGTTCAAGAATTACAGGGGATTTCCGGCATCGCTATGTATCTCTGCAAACGAGGTCGTCGTGCACGGGTTTCCGGGTGATTACGAGATCAATGAGACCGACATCATCTCGGTCGACTGTGGCGTGAATTACAAGGGATATCACACCGACTCGGCGTACACGTACCCGATGGAAGGTGTGAGGCCCGAAACACTCCTGTTGCTGCAAAGAACGTATGAGGCTTTGTACCTGGGCATTGAACAGGCTCGTGCGGGTAACAGGATCGGAGATGTTGCTTTTGCCATTCAGCATTACGTGGAGAGCTTTGGCTATGGCGTTGTGCGGGAACTGGTCGGCCATGGGGTTGGGAAGAAACTCCATGAAGATCCGGAAGTTCCGAACTACGGCAAGCGTGGAAAAGGAGTCAAGATCGTTGCGGGGATGGTAATTGCCATCGAGCCAATGATCAACCAGGGCACTCGCAGCGTTGTCCAGGAACGTGACGGATGGACGATCCGTACGGCAGACAGGATGCCATCGGCGCACTTTGAACACACGGTAGCCGTGCACAAGGACAGGACCGAAGTCCTGACCACGCATCAGTATATCGAAGAAAACTATAGCTATAAGTGGCGAAACAAAAGTCAATTGAGCAAGATGGAACAATAACCGAGGCATTGTCGAATGCAATGTTCCGGGTTCAGCTTGAGAATGGGCACGAGGTGTTGGCTCACATCTCGGGAAAGATGAGGATGAATTATATCCGGATCTTGCCAGGCGACAAGGTTAGACTCGAAATGTCGCCGTATGATTTGACGAAGGGCAGAATTGTATTCAGGTATAAGTGATAACGACACCGGGACGTGAGCCTGGTATCGCAACAGAAAAAAAGATGAAAGTTAAAGCATCCATAAAAAAGCGCAGCGCCGATTGCAAGATCATCCGGCGCAAGGGCAAGCTGTACGTGATCAACAAGAAGAATCCCAGGTATAAACAAAGACAAGGTTAATATGGCACGCATTGCTGGTGTAGACATTCCGGATAATAAACGAGGCGAGATCGGCCTGACGTATATTTTTGGCCTGGGCCGCCGGTCGGCTCAACGCATCCTGTCGGAAGCGGGAGTTAGTCTGGATAAAAAGGTAAAGGACTGGACCGACGAGGAGTCGAACCATATTCGTTCGATCATCGCCGAGAAATTCCGCATAGAAGGGGTTCTCAAGTCGGAGATCCAGCTCAGCATCAAGCGCCTGATGGATATCGGGTGCTACCGGGGACTTCGTCACCGCAAGGGTCTGCCCGTCCGCGGTCAAACCACGAAAAACAATGCTCGCACCCGCAAGGGCAAGCGCAAAACGGTCGCCAACAAGAAGAAGGCTACCAAGGGTTAATAGGATTTGAATAAACTTTTCAAATAATGGCAACTGCTGAAAAGAGAAAAGATAAAGCTAAAAAGAGGGTCGTTACTGTCGAAGCTGTTGGACAGGTTCACATTAAGGCATCCTTCAACAACATCATCATCGCGATGACCAATAGCGCCGGTCAGGTGATTTCCTGGGCATCGTCTGGAAAGATGGGGTTCAAGGGCTCCAAGAAGAACACACCGTACGCGGCACAGATGGCTGCGCAGGATTGTGCTTCGAAAGCCTATGACCTGGGCCTGAGAAAAGTTGAGGTATTCGTGAAAGGGCCCGGCGCCGGCCGCGAGTCTGCAATCCGGACCATCCAGGGTGCAGGGATCGAGGTTACCGCGATACGCGACGTGACGCCCCTTCCTCACAACGGTTGCCGTCCTCCCAAGAAAAGAAGAGTTTAAAGATTGAATTTAAGGTATCACCATGGCAAGATATACAGGTCCTAAGGTCAGAATTTCGAGAAAGTTCAATGAACCCATCATGGGTGAGAGCAAAGTTTTAGCTAAGAAGAACTATGCTCCGGGCCAGCATGGACGCGGTAAGAAACGCAAGCAGTCGGAATACGCCATCCAGCTTGCTGAAAAGCAAAAGGCAAAATATATCTACGGCTTGCTGGAACGACAGTTTGCCAAGTTGTTCAGCGAAGCTTCACGGAAGAAAGGGGTAACGGGTGAAACATTGCTCCAGCTCCTGGAATCCCGCCTCGACAACACGGTATACCGCCTTGGTATTGCGCCCACCCGCCGCGCCGCGCGACAGTTCGTCCTCCACAAACATATTGAGGTGAACGGCGAAGTGGTGAACGTGCCGTCTTATACCCTCCGTCCTGGCGATAAAATCGGGGTTCGCGAAAGATCCAAGTCGCTTGAGGCGATAACCAACAGTCTTTCGCTGCAGGGAGCACGCAAATACAACTGGCTGGAATGGGACAACAACGAAATGATC
>CAZLWX010000223.1:0-4026 GCA_964563295.1 uncultured Roseivirgaceae bacterium
GAACGTCAGCACATTCATCCAAAAGAAAACGACAGGCTTCTCGCTGCTTTGCAACAAATTGGAATACACTTTGACAACCGCCTGGAATATTCCAGAGCCAACGGCTGCAACCCCGAGCGGGTAAAACGACATGCGCCTGTTTGCAAAGACAAGATCAAAGACCAAGTCACCAGAGATTGTCAGGATGGCCCCGACGACCAACCCAATAAATAATGTGCAGATAAATGCCGAGCTGATAAATTCGGACAGGCTTTTCCGATCTCCCTTCAGTTCGTGGTAATGAATGTAGACCGAGGTATCAAAGCTGAAAGTGACCACAATCTGGACAAACAGCGAGAACGCCATGTATAGCGACAGCACTCCATATAGATCAGTCGACAAATCATGAATATAGAACGGCAGGAGTATAATCGCGCTCGCCATCGGAAGCGCACCGGCGATCGTGTAGATGACTGAACTCTTGATGAAGCGCCGGCTTATCACAGGCCTTGTTTGTTATGAAGAGACGGAGTGTTGAATACGCAACAAAAAAACGAAGATTCAATGAGATTCACGATTTCAAGCATAACGGTTTCATGACTCCAAAATTCTTACAAGTGCTGAGGTCAGTTCCTTGCGCGAATATTTTCCGGCCTGGGCAGTCTTTCTTGAGGCAGACACCCCGTCTTTCCATTCCCGGAAATGCGTCACGAGGAATTGCCGGATGCCATCCTGGTCGGTGGCTTCAAACATCTGTCCGGCACTTGTCTCCTGCAGTAATGCAGCGGCATCCCCCGTTGTGGGACCCACACCTAATACAGGTATGCCCGTCGCCAGATACTCAAACAACTTTCCCGGCAAGTAGCCGCCGGCGTCCTTATACCCGTGAAGCACGAGTAATAACAACGACGACGAGCCATATGTTTTAAGCAGTTCTTTATGCGGAATGCTACCCGCCAACAACGCCAGGCGATTCTTCAACGGCGACGCCTCTACCCAGGCACGAAACACCGGGTGCACTTCCCCAACAAACTCCACCCGCGCCATTGCCAAAAAATCCTTGTCGACCGATGCAATACTTTCCACGACATCCATGAACGGTCGCGGGTCGCATCGTTCGTTGATGATTCCTACATGACGAATGATGAATGACTCTGGCCGCCGACGGTCCACTTCTTTGAAATCGGCATCGTCGAAACCATTGGTGATCAGGTGAACACTCCGTCCCGAAAGGTCTTCAAATCGTCGCTTATAAAAAGGAGTAATCGTGATAAGGTCATCAGCCGTCCTCAGTACCACTCGTTCCAGTCTCCTGTGCTTTTTCATGGCCATTCTTCCCACACGCAGGCTTTCGAGCAGACCCCATTCACTCCAGGGGTCGCGAAAATCAGCAATCCAGCGAATCGAAGGATTCTTTTTCTTCAATCGCAACCCGATCAGGTGAACGCTATGCGGCGGACCGGTGGTGACGACAATTCGTATCGCGTTATCACGAATGAGGCTGTTCAGAAACGACACCGAAGGCTTCACCCAAAAGACACGCGGGTCCGGGACCATAAGATTGGCTCTGACCCACGTCGCCATCCTTTGAAAAAATCCAGTGTCATTACCCTTGACGAGTTCGGTCGGCTTGGCCGATTTGCGCGCGCCAAACATGGTTGAAAGTCTGAAGAACATTTCGTACGGTTCCCAGATCGGAAAGTGAAACACCTCGGCCTCATCCGGCACGTCGCTCAGCAGTGAGTCGTCGCGGATATCGAACGCTGGCTTTTCTGGTGTCAAGACAAAAGGCTGCCATCCAAACGCCGGCAGGTATTTGACGAACTTGAGCCACCGCTGAACGCCGCTCCCGCCACTCGGGGGCCAGTAGTACGTGATGATCAATACCTTCTTATCCTTAGCTTCCATTATAAAAGCTCTAACGTAATAAAAATTGTGTTACCGGCTCGATTGCGTCACGTATTCAATGATGTCGCCGACCTGGTCAGGCGAAAACCATTTTATTGCTGGGTCGCGCTTGAACCACGTCAGTTGCCTCTTTGCATATCGCCTGGAGTTCCGTTTCATTAAGCGAATGGCCTCTTCCCGGTCATAGGCTCCCTCCAGGTAACGGAATATTTCACGGTATCCTACCGTTTGCAGGGCGTTGTGTTCCCTAAAATCGTAAAGCCGTTCCGCCTCGGCAAACAATCCAGCATCGATCATCTGGTCCATCCGCGCGTCGATCCGGCTGTAGAGCTGCTCGCGTGGTAGTTCCAACCCAACTTTTACAATGTTAAAATCGTGTTTCAGTTTTTTCTCCTTTCGGAAGGCGCTGATCGACATACCCGTACCCAACTTCACTTCGAGCGCGCGGATCAGACGGTGTGGATTGTTCCGGTCGATGGTGTGATACAAGGGCCCGTCCAGTGCAAGTAGCTTTTGTTGCAGCCATTCGAGACCGTGAACGCGATAGGCATCGATCAGGGATTGACGAACGGCGTCTGGTATCTCCGGAATTTCATCGAAACCTTCTATAACAGCCTTGATGTAGAGTCCCGATCCGCCGCAGAGCATGACAAATTCCTTCTCACGAAACAGCTGGTTGATCAATTCCAGGGCATCATTCCCAAATTGTGCGGCGTCATAATCGTCAGTGATGGAGTGGCTATTGATGAAGTGGTGCCGCACTTCCCGGAGTTGGTCAGCGTCTGGCTTGGCGGTGCCTATTTCCAATTCGCGGTAGAACTGCCGGGAGTCGGCTGAAATGATATCTGTGTTAAAATGTTTGGCAAGGATAATGGCCAGGGCGGATTTCCCCACGGCGGTTGGGCCGGCAATGACGATCAATGTTTTCAATTCTTTCAACATTGGCAATTTAGGCGGAATTTCATGCGTTGCGATGAGCTGGAAACCCGAAAATGCCGAGTTATCCACACAGGCGAACATCTATCCACACAAAATCCACAACGAAATCCACAAAATGGGAAATATGGCGTATCTTTATACCGATTTTTTAACCGTTATGATTAAGTATACCACACCGTTTTTGACCAAACTTGAGGAGATGATTGCTGAATCGGACTACACCCTACGCTATGAGAAGGGCAATTTCAAGTCGGGTTACTGTGTATTAAAAGAACAGAAGATCATCATCGTCAACAAGTTCTATACAACGGAAGGTAAGATCAACGCCTTGCTCGACATCCTCAAGAACGTACACCTCGACACCGCGCGCTTTACCGAGAAAAGTCAGAAGTTGTACAGCGAGCTATTCCAACAATCGGCGGCAGCTTGAAAGTAACTTTCCTGGGCACCGGTACCTCACAAGGTGTGCCAGTGATTGGCTGCACATGCGAGGTGTGCACCTCCCTCGACTTCCGCGATAAAAGACTGCGTACATCGATTTTGATCGGGACCGGCGACCAGACTTTTGTAATCGACACCGGCCCTGACTTCCGCCAACAAATGCTGCGTGAAAATGTGAGTCGTGTCGACGCCGTCATCTTTACTCACGCGCACCGCGACCACACCGCGGGACTGGATGACGTCCGGGCTTATAATTTCCTTCACAGCATGGATATGCCGGTGTACGGCACGGCTGCCGTCCTCGATCAGATAAAGACAGAATACGCCTATGCCTTCGCCGGCCCGTACTATCCGGGAATTCCGCGTCTGAACCTTCACACCATCGACAGCCGCGACTTCACCGTCAACGGCGTCGCGATCAGGCCACTCCCGGTTTTTCATATGAAGCTGCCGGTTCTGGGATTCCGGTTCGACAACTTCAGCTATATCACCGATGCGAATTCCATCCCGGATGAAACTTTAGATAAGCTCGCGGGCACGGAAGTACTCGTGCTCAATGCTCTCCAGCGGGAGCCGCACATTTCCCATTTCAATCTCAAAGAGGCTCTCGACATGGTGGAAAGGATCAAGCCTCGAAAAACTTATTTCACGCACATCAGTCACAAGTTAGGATTGCATGCTAAAGTCTCCGACGAGCTGCCGGACAACGTCGTGCTCGCGTACGATGGACTCCAGCTGGCGTTTTAGTGTTCAGGTGTT
>CAZLWX010000224.1:0-3412 GCA_964563295.1 uncultured Roseivirgaceae bacterium
GATGTGTTGTACTTGATATTTGCAAGAGGGTCAAAGGCCAAATTTCATTGGTTGTATTTGAGCGCTTAATGGATGTGACCGCCAAAGCCAGTATCCCCGCACCGAACATCAAATAAATTTCGTTGTAATCCAGCAAAGCAAGTATCAACACTATAGTACCTATGATTCCAAGCTGAAATGTTTTGAGTGATTTCTTTGCAAGCGGATAAACTGCCGCAAGAATAACAGCGATGATAGCAGGTTTGATACCGTAAATGAAGGGCTGCGCCTGGGGAAGTTGCCCGTATTCTTTGTATAACCACGCAAAAATGCAGGTAATAAAAACAGCAGGAAGAATGAAACAAATTCCGGCAACAACTAAACCTTTCCATCCGGCTCTTTCGTGTCCGATATGGATTGCCATTTCTGTGCTGTTCGGGCCCGGGATCAAATTGGTTGCTCCAATCAGGTCGAGAAAATGTTGTTCGGTCATCCATTTTCTCTTCTCGACAACCTCCAGTTGCATCATGGCAATGTGGGCAGCCGGGCCGCCAAAGGCTGTAACACCCAGGCGTAGAAATAACCCCGCGACATCTCTTAAACTTCCATTACTTCCCATGTTTAAACAGCTTCTTGTCCAGGGAGTTGTTACCGCCACCAAAGTAGAGAAGAAATAGAAGGAGCATGGTCATAGCAAAATCCGTTCGACCTTCGTGCGCCATTGCCAGGAACCCTTTTTCAATAAGGATGGGGTATTTTGTGGTAACGAAAGCCGTCGCCATAATTATCAGCAATGGAAGTGAGGCCAATCGGGTCAAAAGGCCCAACAGGATCAAACAACCGCATATAATTTCGAATGCTCCTGTGAACGAGGCCCAGAATTCAGGATGTTCAAAACCGATTTTCGCAAAGCGGCCAGCCCCAACAGCCTCTGGCAGGATAAATTTTTGCAGGCCTTCAGAAAGAAAAACCAAACCAACAACCAGTCGGGGAATTAGCGTGGGTATTTCCGAGGTTTTGTAGATTCTATTGTTCATCCTGATGTTTGAAATCCTGATTGCTGAATGGTGGGCGGTCCGGGATTTTAACAACATTAAATCCAAAATTGACCGCCCGATGACAGTTGTTGCATGTGTTGGTGAGCAAAACAAAATTGCTCTTGAACAGAATAGGATTCTCTCGTTCAATGGATGTATTTAGACTGTCCAGCACAGGTAAAATCATTTTTACCATTTCACTTTCTTTTCGTTCGGCTTGATATTTCTGAATGTCGTCAATTGCTTCCATTATTTCGTGAATTTCAAAATCGGCCAATTCCCAGTTTTCATTTTGTCCTGCGAACCACAGCTTGTTGTGATGAACCTGTATGCTGCTCATGAATTCGCCAAACCCAGGCCGGTAGCTATCCGCAAGTTTACTTTCTAAACTGTCAATACGCCGTTGCAAGACATCGTTATTGTGTGCCTGTTGGTTACAGGCGAAGAGACCAGTCATCAATAACATTGTAATTATCTGTTTCATTTTTTCTGGCTATTTATGGTTATGAAGCTATCGGATCTTCAATTGAATGTTTACGGATTGCGTTCAAGTTGATTCTGGCCAATAAATCAACGATTGTGCCTTCATAATGCAAGTTCTGTTTTCGCAAGAGTCGCGATTACTGAATGCCAATCTTTGTAAGCACTCCAAACAGATGCGCACCACTCCTTTATCATTTGGTCCCTGTTTTCTCCCGGCTCTGATCTCAGAACGCTGGATACATCAATTGTTCCCCTCTGTGTCGGTAACGGGAGTTGAGGCCATGTTTTTTTGTTTTTTGCCAATTTTATGTGTACCTGCTGAACCTGCCTTCCCGAGTATCCTTTCTCTATGAACAAGTAAAGTCCAATTAATGAAAATATTAATCCAATGGGCTTAGTATTCTGATCAGCGGTTTGTGCCTGAAAAGCGTCCACACAATGCTGGTGTATGAAATAAATCATATCAGGATGTCCCAGGGTATAGAAGGACAACTCGTTGAATTCATCTTTTTGTGATGTCATACCTCCTCTAACCAGGCCATTGGACAAATTGTTACTTTTTCTTGAATACAACTATCCCCATTGTCAAGACGAGAAACAGTACCGTGGTCGCTGTAAATCCCAATAAGCTGTCAGTGTCATAGGTTGTTACGCCGTCGAAGTACACACCGTTTTCGTTGTAGTCGAACGTCCAACGTTGAATAGTCAGAATTAGAAATCCGATTGTCGCGATGGAGAAAATTGCTGTCAGAATTTTGCGAATCATAGTCCAAGTTATTCTGTCTATCCGAGTCGGCATACTCTGGTAAAACCTCGGACAACATCAACGACGACAGCTCTTTCCTACTGCTGTACACGTAATAGAGCTGACATTTAATTCTTATTAACGCCATGCTTAATTTGTCCGGAAAAATTACCGCTAACGATGATAATAGCTCCTCACAAGGCCATTGGAAGCTACTATCGTTTTTATATGCTTGAATTCAACATCCCTGGCAAGATAACCAAACAATGGAATACCAGCTCCGATCAGGACCGGCACCCTGGAAATAATCAGTTCATCAATCAAATTTTCCCTCAAAAAGTCTTGTATCACTTTCCCACCATCGATATATATACGTGAAAACCCCTTTTCAGAAAGAAAAGCCAGCAACTCTGCCGGCCTCTTTGAGAGAACAGTTACTTTGTCGGCCACTTTTTCAGGAACTTGCTTAATGCTGGAACTCAAAACAAATACGCTTTTGTCATATGGCCAGTCGGGAAAAGTCATTACCGTGTCAAAGGTGCCTCGGCCAATTACAATGGCATCAATCCGGCTTACCAATTCTTTATAGGCATCACTTGCTTCTTCATTGGCGAATTTAGTGAGCCAGCCCATGTCGCCATCTTTTCTTGCGATAAAACCGTCAAGACTTGTTCCTATGTATACTATTGTTTTCATGTGCGATCAGGGTGGATAAGCCAACCCTACAAAAGTTTGTTACCGATTTGTCGTCTTGAGATCCGCTACTACTCTCCTACCCACTATTGCTTCTTATACAATTGTTGTAGCCGGTGCATTCATTCACCCATGGGATAATAGCCCACAAAACTGAAAGTATATCCCTCTACAGGAAGAACGAGCATTTCCTTTTGATCGCTGGTTTCCCCTTCTGTCTCCATCGAAGGTTCATCCTCTGTTTTTTCGTACAGCACAAGCCTGTTCCCTTCATTGACGAGTACCCATTGTTTACTCAGTCCCGCATAATAATTTTTTAGTACCAGCTCCTCTCCTTCGTTGAGTGTGGGCTTTCCGTCGGTAGTATTTTCAACAGGACCAATTGCATCGACTATCATTTTTGCATTGGTCATCAAATTAGAAAAATTGGTAAGCCTCATCCATACTTTCGTTCGGGGAAACGACCCATCGTGAT
>CAZLWX010000224.1:3422-4000 GCA_964563295.1 uncultured Roseivirgaceae bacterium
TCCATTCTGAAAGAGATCCCTATTTTTTGAATGGCTTGCGGCACTTGCAAAGGAAAAGGACTTGAGATAAGCGATACAAGCGAGTCAGTTTGCTCATTGATAGTGGATGAAAAACCGGCGGTGAGCCACTTCTCGAAAGTAGGGTCAAGTTCGGTCACGGTGACAATCGAACCAAAGCCTTCTCCATTTGTTTCAAAAGAATAACTAAGCTTCCCATCGGGCAACACAGTGCGGTAAGCCGGTACTTTTCCCACGGTATAGGGGCTTTCTCCTATCGCCAGGCTTTCCGCATGGTTCCAAAGTTTTGCGGTGATGTCGCATACTTTGCTGTGATCGTGAGATATTACAAACTGTGTCGATTCATCAGCATTGTCTTCGTTCAACGGGTATCCCTGGTAGTTCAGTGTGAAGTTTTCCGGCCAATCATAAAAAAACATATCCAGTTCCTTAAATCCCACTACCAACTTTTTGTGAGCAATCCTTTCCGATGCAACGGGTGAAGAAAGAGTATCTGCATTAATCATAACTCTATTCTCTGCCTGGCTATCATCTCCTTCCACCTTGCTCTTACAGCTATT
>CAZLWX010000225.1:0-3981 GCA_964563295.1 uncultured Roseivirgaceae bacterium
GACTCGCGCTACTGGGGCTTCGTGCCTGCCGACCATATTGTTGGCAAAGCATTCTTTATCTGGTTGTCCATCGACAGCGACGCGAGTTTCTTCCACAAGATCAGGTGGAGCAGATTTTTTAATCTCATTGAGTAAGGCCAAAGGTCAAAGGCCAAAAGTCGTTGGAATTAGCTTAGTGTCTTAGTGCCTTAGCGGACGCAGCATCCCAAAATGGAGCCGCCGCTCAATTACGAATTGGGAATTCACTGCACAACCTCAACACCTCAACACTCGAACACTCGAACACGTCCGAATTACCAATCGATAGGTGCCAACCCCTTCGCCTGGAGATATTCGTTCGCGCGACTGAAATGCTTGCACCCAAAGAATCCGCGGTCGGCTGAAAATGGAGAAGGATGGGCGGACATCAACACCAGGTGCTTGTCGCGATCAATTACTTCGCCCTTCTTCTGGGCATAGGCACCCCATAACAGGAACACCAGGTTATTTTTCTCTACCGACAGCCGTCTGATTACTGCGTCGGTAAACGTTTCCCAGCCCTTGTTTTGATGGGAGCCTGGCGTGGACGCCCTCACTGTAAGCGTCGCGTTGAGCAACAGCACCCCTTGCGTTGCCCACCGCGTAAGGTCGCCAGACAATGGAATCGGCTTGCCGAGATCTTGTTGAATTTCCTTGAAAATATTCACCAGCGACGGTGGCATCCGGATACCCTCGCGCACGGAAAAACACAGTCCGTTTGCCTGACCGGGTCCATGATAAGGGTCCTGTCCAATGATGACGACTTTAACGACATCAAAATCACAATGATCGAAAGCGCTGAAGATCTCGCGGCCGGGTGGATAGACCGTTGAAGTGCTGTACTCCGTGCGAATAAACTCTGTCAGTTGAAGGAAGTAAGGTTTACTGAATTCAGGGTTCAGTTTTTCCTTCCAACTCGGCGCGATCTTCACATCCATGGCATACCTTTTAGGGGTAAAATTAAATGTCGCGTGCAAGCGACCAAAGCATTTGATTCCCGGTCCGCCGGAAAAATAAAGGTCATGACTTTCAGTAACTTAAAAGAAAGTCGGGTGCCCGGGAACATAATTCTAAAAAATTGATATTTTTGACGCATATGGTAACGGAAATCACGCAGGGTGTGAAAGTAAGCGTCGAGACGGAATATCAGCCCGCCTATTCCAGTCCGAGCCAATACCATTTTGTGTTCACCTACCGGATTACCATCGAAAACCAGAGTGAGTACACGCTCCAGCTCATGCGGCGACACTGGCTTATCTATGACGCCGGGTTCAGCAGGCGCGAAGTGGAAGGTGAAGGTGTCGTGGGTCAGCAACCGGTGCTCGAACCTGGCCAGGTGCATCAATACGTATCCGGCTGTAATCTCAAGTCGGGCATTGGCAAAATGCTCGGCACTTACCAGATGGAGCGAGTGGTGGACGGATCAAAGATGCAGGTGAACATACCCGAGTTCATCATGATCGCACCGATACGTCTCAATTAGTGCGCGATAGATTTTTTCAGTTCACGTCCTGGTTCTCTTATTGGCTCGATGCAGTAGACGAACACTCACTGCACTCACCTTTCTTTTACGACTTCTATACACGGTTGGTGAAATCAAAACAGTCCCCGATACGGTGGAAGGATTTCGAAAAACTACGGGCAACATTATTGCGAGATAAGCGCCGCATTCGGGAAGATGAACAGGGGTCGCGCACGAGTCGGCGTCCGCGCTCCGTCGCAGAAATCGCCAGAACAAACCTGAGTCCTACCCTTCTCTGTTCGCTGTACGCCCGGATTATTTCCGCGACAAAGGCCAGGACGATAATCGAGTTGGGAACATCCCTGGGCATCAACACGCTCTATCTCGCCGCGCAAGAGGATACGACGGTCACCACGTTCGAAGGTTCCCCGGCCATCGCCGACGTCGCATCGCTTACCTTCGAGTTTGCAGGCGCAGAAAACATCACGCTTATCCGCGGCAATATCGATTCCAGCTTGCCCGCTTATATTCATTCTATCCGGCGCCTGGATTTTGCGCTACTCGATGCGAATCACCGATACGAACCGACCGTGCGGTACTTTGAGGCGCTGGTTACGAAGATCCGCGACTCGAGCGTAGTGGTAATCGACGACATCCACCGATCACGCGAGATGAACCGGGCGTGGGAACATGCAAAAAACCATCGATTGGTTTATGGCTCCGCCGACCTGTTTCGATGCGGGATTCTATTTTTTGATCCATCACTGAACAAACAACACGTTATCTTACAGGCCTAGCCGTTGAAATACAGCTGGATAAGCTCTATTTTTGCGCGATACTTTCAGCTATGATTTCTTCCTCGTCCAACAAGCCCAACACTGCCTCCATGAGCGAATCCACCGATAAGAAGGACGTACAGCCGGCAACCCGCAGAAACAATAAAGCGTCGATCATCATCGCATTCATGGCGATCGTGATCATCATCCAGGCCATCAAGATATACTTCGATACAAGGGAAAAACAGGAAGTGAGGACGCAACTGACTTCCACCGAGGAGGAACTTGCCACCACCATGCAGCGCATGACGGAGATTCGTGCCGAACTGGACGAAAAAATCGCGGAAGTTGAAAAACTCGGCGGCGACGTTTCCGATCTTCAGCTTGCCAAACTAGAGATCGAGAATGAACTGAAGCGGAACATCCGGGCGACTGGAAAAGAGATCAAGGCATTGAAGGACCGGGTAGAGGGTTACGAGCTCCTTCTCAAAAACAAAGACGAAGAGATCGCCAAATTGCAAGTCGTCAATCGCGAGCTGCTGACGGAGAACCGGTCGCTGAAGACGGAGAAGAATCAGCTCGGCGATTCCATCAACCGGCTCAGTCAAACCCGCCAGGACCTGGCAACGAAAGTAGCCATCGCCTCTCAGCTTAAAGCCGAGAACGTACGGATTGTCTCCGTGAACGATCGGGGCCGTGAACGCGAATCGCCGTTCAAGAGCCGCCAGATAGGTACCCTGAAAATCGATTTCAACATCGCTGAGAATAACGTCGCGCCGATCGAAGGCAAGAAAGTGATGATCCGGATAATCGATGAGAACAACCAGGTGCTCTTCGATGTGGCCCGGGGATCGGGAACATTCATGTATAATGGGAAAGAAGAGTTCTACACGGCTTCGCAGGAAATACTCTTTGACAACACCCGCCAAAGACTCACCTACAGTTACGACAAAGGTTCTGACTACGCGCCTGGATCCTACACGCTCGAAATCTATTGCGACGACTACCTGATGGGCACGGGCACGTTTGCAGTCAAGTAAGGAACATTGTCCGCTTCCCGGGTGGGAAGGCCGTATTGACCCCGTTCAGGCCGATTTCCGCGACAGTTAAATTCAAAAAAAACGCCCTTTTTGGCTCAAATTCGTGTGATCACGTGGGCGCTGGCGTTTTTTATTTCAGCCCGTTTTTATACCTTTGCCCCCTCAAAACTCAAAAAACAATTATGAACAATTACGAGACGGTATTCATTTTAAATCCCGTTTTGTCTGAAGACCAGGCAAAGGATACTGTCGAAAAGTTCGTGAAGGTGTTGAAGAAGGCGAAAGCCGAGATCATCAACACGGAGCAGTGGGGCTTGCGCAAGATGGCTTATCCCATCAACAAGAAGTCGACCGGCTTTTACAACCTCATCGAATTTGCGGCAGAACCAGGGGCAATTAACACACTGGAAACCGAGTACAGGCGCGACGAATCGGTCATGCGTTTCCTGACGACGGCACTTGACAAGCACGCGATCGTTTACAACGAACGCAGGCGCAAAGGAGAATTCAAGAACAAGAAACAAGCAGTAAAAAAGACTGAGGAGGAGCCCGCACGATGACATTAATGAACGAACCCATCAAGCGCGCAGAGGTAAAACCCAAGTATTGCCGCTTCAAGAAAACCGGTATCAAGTATATCGATTATAAGGATCCCGACTTCCTGCTCAAGTTTGTCAATGAACAG
>CAZLWX010000226.1:0-3829 GCA_964563295.1 uncultured Roseivirgaceae bacterium
CGGCAAACAAATCAACATCCTTTTCCATCCGGGCAACATTGTAGAATATGTTGGAAGGAGGCTGCACCTGCCTATTAATAAACAAGTTGCTGGCACTCACTCTTAACCAGGGCGCCAGTTCCTGGTCGATGTTGAAGCGGAAGTTCTGCCGCTCGTACCCGTCGCGGTACTTGACCACACCTTCCTGCACGTTATTCTCAAAGGACAGGAAGATGTTGTTGCGGTCGGTCCGGTTGGCAACAGCGATGTAATTCACCATGGAAGTTCCTTTCTGGAATACTTTGGCAGGATCAAAACGATAGACGCCGAACGGATTGTCCATGTAGCCGTCATCATCAATTGCTCTCGATCCGCTGATAGATCCCGGGCCCGTATTAGGCACGTATCCTCCTGCATAACCTGCCGGGTAAGTTACTCCATCGTACTTTGTGTACTGACCTTTGGCTGATTCCCAGTCGGAGGCGAGCTTGTAAAAGTGTGACTCGGAAGTCTCCAGGTAGTGCTGTAACCCCTGGTAGCCTACTTCATTCCGAACCGTGATCGTAGGTCTGCCTGCGGTAGCGCCTTTTCCTCTTTTCGTGGTAATGGAAATGACTCCGTTACCGGCACGTGAACCGTACAAGGCGGAAGCCGCGGCACCTTTGACAACTTCGATAGACTCGACGTCATCCACGTTGATGTCGGCCAGGCTGCCTTGCATGATGATACCGTCCAGTAGGATAAGCGGGTTGGCACTTACGTTCAGCACGTTGTCACCGCGAAGCAGGAGGTCAACTTGTTGTCCGGGAGCACCACTGACTGAGGAGGTCCTCAGACCGGCAACTTTACCGGTCAATGCCGACATCACCGAAAGAGCGGGCACGTTCTTTAGCTGCGTTTCACCCACTTTCGTGACCGACACGGTCATCTTTTCCCTGGTGGTGGCACCGGCCACGCCCGTCACAATGATTTCGCTCAACTGTGTGACGTCAAGAGACAGGGAAACGTTGATTACAGTTTGTTCTCCGATTTCAACTTCCTTGGACTGCAAACCAATGAAGCTGAAGATCAGCGCGCCGCCTGAGGCGGGGACCGACAAGGTGTAACCTCCATCGGCATCCGTCGAGGTACCAATAGTTGTCCCCTTCAGGATGATGTTTACGCCTGGCAAAGAACTCCCATCATCGGATGATGTGACTTTACCCGAAATCGTTCGCTCCTGCGCATATGAGCATAGCGCAATCGCGAACGCACCGAGCGTTAGTAGAATCTTCATAGAACTTAGGTTTAGGTTTAAGTAAAAGTTAAACTATTAACCCAATTTACGGTAGTTAATCGACATTTAAAATACCCCTGTTTGGGTTATCCAAATGGCCCGAAATGGGCTGCCGTGGGGTTTGGCCGAAATGAGGGCTGAAAGGGTATTGATGTATACCGCAATATGCGGGATCTGACGCGGAGGGGGCCTTTTTTGGCTTTGCCTTTTGGCGATCCATCTCGTGGCTGGGAACCAATTCTCAACAAAAAAAGGGCTGGTCGCTTTCATGACCAGCCCTTTTGCTTTGGAATATTCTGTTTTGTCAGGCTTCCCCTACGGGTTGCACGGTTACGTAAGACCTGTCCTGCTTGCCTTTCTTAAAGACGACCACTCCATTGGTTAAGGCAAACAGTGTGTGGTCTTTGCCCATGCCCACGTTGTTGCCGGGGTGATACTTCGTGCCGCGCTGGCGGACGATGATGTTGCCGGCGATGACGTTCTGCCCTCCAAAAACTTTGATCCCCAGCCGCTTGCTTTCCGATTCACGGCCGTTCTTTACTTTACCTTCACCTTTCTTGTGTGCCATTTTTCTTTATGATTAAGCTTTCATCCGTTGCTGACTCTCCATTGGAAAGTCGCAGGGATGTTCCACTGCTATCCGATATTTTTAATTTGGATCTTGGTGAACTCCTGACGGTGGCCATTCTTCACCTGATACCCCTTGCGCCGCTTCTTCTTGAAAACAATCACCTTATCGCCCCTCACATGTTCGAGGATGGTTCCTGAAACGGAAACCCCCTTTACCGTCGGCGCGCCAATGGCAACCTGGGTACCGTCGTCCGTCAGCAGGACCTCGTCAAATTTAATGGAAGCGCCAGCCTCACCTTCGATCTTAGGAGCGTAGATGTACTGATCCTTAGCTACTTTGAATTGCTTGCCGGCAATGTTTACGATGGCGTACATAAGTTTTCTAAAAATAGGACTGCAAAGGTAGCAAGAATTTATCAAAAATTGCGTGGGTCATTCGGAATTTCAAGCGGGTACCCAACATGCCCGGGGTCCAAATTTTTTTTTCCACAATCGATACAATCCTTACACTGAAACAACTGACTAACCCGAAGTGCTTTAATAGGCTATTTGCCAATAACTTATAATTCCACAAACCATCAACAAAGTTATCCACAAATGCCGTTTTTGGCGTGAAAACGCATTTTTTGAATTGTCGGATTCGTTTTTTTCATTTGTACACTTGATGCTGACCGGAACGGCAATTTCCCAGCCGCGCCTTCAAAGCCCAAGCAAAAACTTACATACAAATAGCGGTAAAGCAGGTGCCTTTACTTCGTTGAATATTGGTTGAACGTTAAATTTTTTAAACATGAGCCGAGCATTAAAGGAGGAACCCATTCTAAAGGAAAACAAGGATCGATTTGTTCTTTTTCCGATTCGCCATCATGACATCTGGAAGTTCTACAAGCAGGCGGAGGCCAGTTTCTGGACTGCTGAAGAGATCGACTTGAGTCATGACCTGACGGACTGGGTTAATCTGAATGACGGCGAACGGCATTTCATCACCCACGTGCTCGCCTTCTTCGCAGCGAGCGACGGAATCGTTAATGAAAACCTGGCCGAGCATTTCGTCTCCGAGGTTCAATACACGGAAGCCAAGTTCTTCTACGGATTCCAGATTGCTATTGAAAACATTCACTCGGAAACGTATTCCCTGCTCATCGATACATACGTGAAAGACCCCAAAGAGAAGGATACGTTGTTTCACGCGATCGAGACCATGGACTGCGTGAAAAAGAAAGCGGACTGGGCACTGCGATGGATCGGGGACGGCAGCTTCCAGGAAAGGCTGATCGCCTTTGCCGCCGTTGAAGGTATTTTCTTCTCCGGATCATTCTGCTCGATCTTCTGGTTGAAGAAGCGCGGCCTGATGCCGGGTCTGAGTTTTTCAAATGAGCTGATCTCCCGCGACGAAGGATTGCATTGCGACTTTGCCTGCCATCTGTACAACCATCACGTGGTGAACAAACTGCCGAAAGAAAGGGTTATAGAAATCATCCGCGATGCGGTGGAGATTGAAAAGGAGTTCGTGACAGACGCCTTGCCCGTGAACCTCATTGGAATGAATGCAGCTCAGATGCGTCAATACATCGAGTATGTCGCCGACAGGCTGATCAACGAACTGGTTGGCACCAAAATTTATAATGTCACCAATCCGTTTGACTTCATGGATATGATTTCGCTGCGCGGCAAGACAAACTTTTTTGAAAAGCGTGTTGCTGAGTACCAGAAGGCAGGAGTGATGAACAGCACGGAAAAAGATTCTGCTCCGAAGTTTTCGTTGAACGAAGATTTTTGATTACATTCAAATCACTTTTTAAACTTTTAGTAAACAACAACCTTTCCCAAGATGCTTGTATTAAAACGCGACGGACACCGAGAGTCGGTGAAGTTTGATAAGATCACCGCCAGAATTGAAAAACTTTGCTACGGTCTCGATCCCAAGTTCGTGAATCCGGTTGAAGTGGCCATGAAGGTGATCAATGGCCTGTACGATGGCGTCTCCACTCAGGAACTGGACAA
>CAZLWX010000227.1:0-3807 GCA_964563295.1 uncultured Roseivirgaceae bacterium
TACAATAATATGAAAAGTGAGTACAGACTTAATTAATGTTGCAGACTTCATTTGGGATAATTCGGATTGCTATCATTCATATTCCCAACTCCTTCTTTTTCTTTTTTATCAATTGCCCCATGGCACTCCAATCCCAAGTGAACATCATAAACTGCGCTCCCCATCTTGTGGTGTTAAACAAAAAATAGTCGCCATAGTTCTTAAGTCGCAGTTTGTAAAGCGGCGGAAAAACCGCCGGCAACATCTTAATTGATTCAATGTCCACCCACCTTACTTCGATGACACTCTTTCCCTTAGCGATCTTAATACTTTGATTGTTCAACTCAACCACCACGAGCTTGTCCATGTAAAGAAATGGTATTAACGCCACAAGAATTCCCATTAAGATGACAATCACTGTCGTCCAAACGTCGGGCGGTCCAGGTTCTCCGTTAAAGGTCGAATTCCCCGGATTCAAATGCATGAGCAATGGGAACGCAATAAAAAACAGTCCAACGACAAATGGGAGGAATTTGAAAGTATAAAACACTGTCTTGTCGCTCTCCATTCTACTGGTCAATTTGTCCATTGTACTTCGGCTCAGCAACCCGCCAAAAACCTCACCTTGTCAAAAATAGTCCAAGCCAAACACATGTCAAACCGAGTATAACGCTAAGCCCGGTGTAAACAATTGCATACATCATGTTGTCTGCCTGTATTAAATTGATGTTTTCCTGAGCAAAGGTCGAAAAGGTAGTGAATCCGCCACAGAAACCGGTCACGAGCAACAGTCTCGTCTCGGGACTCGTCATGTTATTTTTCAAATATAATCCCGTCACGACGCCGATAAGAAGGCAGCCAACAATATTGACCACGAATGTCGCCAGGGGAAAAGTTGTCGGGAAGAATTTGCTCGTCATCAGGGAAGCCAAATACCGAAGGACGGACCCGATCCCGCCGCCGATTAACACGAGGAGAATATTTCTTATCATAAAGCAGTGTAAACCAATAACACGGTACCGCATCCGAACGCCCGGCATTCCTTTAACCGCAATGGCAAATTACTGTTGACAAACTTCAAAATCGGTTCATCGCCACGAATAGCAAGCGGATTGACAAGCAGATAGTACTCGTCTACCAGCCCCCGTTCGACCAGGGACGATACAAACGAATTACCGCCATAGACAAGAATGTCCTTGCCTTTGCAATTCTTCAGGTTCCTTATTCCCTCCGTCAAATCGCCATTGAGGATAGTTGCGTTGCTCCATTTATTGGACTTCAGTGTATTGGAAAAAATGACTTTGGGGATATCATTGATTGGTTTTCCGAGCTTACTGTTAATATCATTGGGGTCTGGATTTTCCGCAACTTCTTTCCAATAAGGAATAAACGCCTCAGCGGTGACGCGCCCCAGTAAAAGGTTGTCCACGTCTTTAAGGTTGTCGATACAGAAGGTCACCATGTCATCGTCCCACTGTATTCCCTCGAAATTCATTTGTACTTTGAGCTTTCGCATGTTGTTTAACTGGCGGATTAGTGATTTTTTCCATGTTGGATTTTTTTTCGATCCTTACACGAGTCTCGAATTGATCCAGGCTCTTATGTCCTCAACCGGTTATTCGAATGTCCAACCCTTCAGATTTGAGTGATAGTCTCATCAGCACATAAGCCGTCCGCTTATTGCCATCTGTAAATGGATGATTTTGTCGAGCATCTCCAGCTTGAATTTCGCAATTCGCGAGATGTTGCTTTCCGTCTTCCTGTACAAATTGATGATCAGCACAACTGTCAGAAGTAGTATAGCGCCTCTAATGACGTATTTAGTGCGGTTCATGCTTCCAGTCGACAAAACATCTTCAGAACGCAGTCTTCCAATCATCAGAAAGCCAATACCGAAGCGCCGCGGATTTTCTGCAACATCCCTGATTGGAATTCCTCAATAGTCGTCAAGCAATTCTAACAAGGCTTTTATGCTTTCCTTCAAGTACTTTTCGTAAGATCTAATATGTTTAACAAAAATACCTCTTTCAATCAATTGATTTGAAAACCGGAGGTCATTGACTAAGTCTTCATACCGCGGCTGCAATGGCACGTCCGGATAATCCTGGTAAAGCCCGCTCACCGCTACGTGGTTACGCACATTCACGTATTGTACCCAAAGGGGGGACATTTGACTCTCAAAATGTTGCCTAATGATAATATGCGCTTTAACAAAGTAATCAACGGAAGATTTGTACTCAACCAAAGCATGCCTCAGTTCAATTGATTGTATTCTGGATAGGTTTCCCCCCTGCGTGGCATCATTATAGGCAATCAAAATTGGTGAGTATTCAAAAAACGGTCCCAAGTTAACCAATAGGGTATCCAGTCGCCTGTAATCTTTCCCATGAGTTCCTGCAAACTTCAATATTTCTTTTATTAAAGAATCTTGTTCATCGTAGAACTCGTCAAGTCTCAGCAAGTCATTTTGCACTTCCGATAATTCCGTTTTTAGAACACTAAGCCTTTGACGTTCAGCCTTGCTTTCTTGCCAATTACTCCAGGACGTATCAATCAGAAAAGCGATCAGAATTCCCGACAAAACAAATACCCCTTCTATGATCGCGTTCTTGTGACCTGCGCGAATAGCCTTTGACTTCTTCTTAGCAGCCATAATTAGTTTTCATTTTACTGTTCTGGCGTTCATCATCATTCTACTCGCAATTTCTCCAGCTCTTCCTTAAGGTTCGAGGTAGCACATTGAATTCCTTTCAGTCGTTTATTCCTTTACCAGCCAGTATCCTTGGAATGCATTTCTCAATCCTACTTTCCCTGGTCTTGGATTGTTTGGGTTGCGAAAAAAAGAAAAGATATCCTCTTTGTCTTCCCGGCGTCAGGGATCCGAATGCCTTTTTTAGCTTGGAATTCCTTTTCAATAGTTTTTCAAATTCTTCAGGAACAGAGAAATCTGACGTTTTCTTCAACTGAATTTTTTTGCCTGACTTTTCTACCCGAATTGCCTCCCGGATATACTGTTGAATAACCGATTTGCTCCTTTTTATTTGCTTGATATCCGCAAATCGGATTTGACGGGACGCCTGAACATTCTCGGTCATCTGAATCAAAATTCCTTTGGGATCTTTCATCAGCACTCCCTTAAAAAACATCAGGGCACAATAATCCTTGAATGTCTGAATGACCAACACATTCTTCCCCTGCCATGTATAGCAGGGATTCATCCATTTATAATCCTCATCCAGAACGTTCAAGTCGAGAACCATATCCCTCAATAGGATAGCTTCAGCTCTCCAACGTTTTTGCCTGGATAAGAACTGTTCAACCTTGGGATTCATTTGCGCCACTCTTTTAGCTGAAATCAGGTCTTTATCAATATACAAAAGGTATCAGCATTTTCGTCTTGCTGGCATAGTCGTCATAAGCTTTGCCATACCTGGATTTCAGATATTGGTCCAATTTGGGCGCGTTGTAAAAAGCAAAGAAACAAAAAAGCAAAATCGGAATACTTGCGGCATACCAGTTTCGGGTGATAATCGCATAGGCTGTTAACCAAAGCAGATCACCAAAATAATTGATGTGCCTGGAGTATTTGAAAAATCCTCCAGTGTAAATCTTTCCCTTGTTGCCGGGGTGCTTTTTCCAATGATGACGCAAAATTTCTCCGCCTGAGTTCAGTACACCTCCAACAACAAACAGGATTATTCCGAAAATGTCAATAGAGTCAATCGGTTTGGCAGTCGGCAAAGCAAACAAGGAGAACCCAACAAAATATATAAGGAACGCAAACGGGACGCTAACACTTTCCTCCCAGGGCATTGCTCTGTTCAGTAA
>CAZLWX010000228.1:0-3801 GCA_964563295.1 uncultured Roseivirgaceae bacterium
TCCCACAATAAGCTCATTTGCTTTGATATGAAAGAAAAGCCCCATAAAAAGCGACAGTCTCTTTCAACTCTGATAGATGAGTATTTCAGAGAGTATGGCGGATCCGCGAAAAGATGGCTCGCGGCTGTGGATGAGGCGCGTAGCCTTACAGACGTGATACAGATCGCAGCCCTTTCCGTCAAGGCAGATGGAAAGATGGATGGCCATCAATGCAGAATTGGCGCAAAACGACTAAGAAAATTTGGTAATGCGTTAACCGAATCGGAAGTGCTTCAATCTATCAATCGAGCCCTCAAAACAAGAGACTTCGACGAAGTCTATCAAGTACTTTTGAGTGAAGCCAGGAACCATTATATGGTGGGGCGTTTGGCAGCTTACGATGTTGCAGACCGTATATGTGTCAAATACCGCATCTATCCAAAGGTAGTTTACCTACATGCGGGCGTGACGGTTGGGGCAAAGAATCTCGGCATAGAGACAAGAGGCAAAAAACACCTCCTGCCGAATGAACTTCCGAAGGCCCTACGACGACTTGCTCCCGCCGATGTGGAAAACTTTTTATGTATTTATAAGGACCGGTTTGGTGATGGAAAGCTGAGACGAACGAAGGCGCGGTGCTGAGTTAGAACCCGTGCCGTCCAAGCATTTGCCACTTGCCAGTCTTACCTTTCTTTTTTATCTCCTTGTAAAGAGATGATTTCTTTAGCTTCTCGATGAGTTCCCTGAAGCGGGTACTGTTGAATAATTCGGAGTCAATCAGGTAGAGGCGCCCGGTCGATGAAGCGTGAAACTGGATTTGATCGGATTTCGGTTCCATATTGACGAGGGTTATCAATTTGCTGAGCCAATTTCCCCACATCCTTTCCACAGTTTAAGTTAATACAGGGCATTCACTTTACCAAACCCTTACGAGTACTTTGCCTGTATTGTTTTCCTGGAAAATACTGTGCCGGTGATGGTCCTTTCAGCCCGTGATGCGAACGCAGAGGCACGCAACAACAAAATCGCTGTTTGCACGTTTTAAGATTCGTATAGGCAATACTGCTTTTGTCACCAACCACCCGCAAATTCCTACTCGTAATCTCCCTCGGCATTCTGGCCGGGACCGGACTATGTCTGCTTTCGCTGAAAATATACGCTCACTTTCATGGAGCAGCGATAAGTAAGCGTGTCAATCGGGACTTCCAAAACGGCGACATCATCTTCCAAACCTCCCGCTCGTCCCAGAGCGAGGCCATCCAGCTGGCTACTCATTCTAAATACAGTCATTGCGGGATAATTTTTTGGGAGCATGCACAATGTTACGTCCTCGAAGCTGCCGGGACAGTGACGTGGACGCCCATCGATGAATTTATTAAGCGTGGAAGAGACGCAGAGTATGTAGTAAAACGGTTGAAGAATGCAGATGAGGTCATCAATGGACCCGATGTGCTGCCAAGAATGACAAAACTTTTCCAAGAGAGGTATGAAGGGAAGCCGTATGATATCTACTTCGAGCGGTCAGACGACAAGATTTATTGTTCCGAACTGGTTTGGAAAATGTACAAAGAGGGTCTCGGTGTCGAGGTTGGAGAGCTGCAGACGTTGAAGTCGTTTGATTTGACTAGTCCGGTGGTGAAGAAGAAGATGGAGGAGCGGTATAAAGGCAACATTCCTTATGATGAAATCGTCATTTCGCCGGCGGCGATTTTTGAGAGTGAGGAGTTGGAGACGGTGGCGCGTGCTCCTCGATAGACCGGGTTTCATTCTATGGGTCTTGTTTTAACAAGCAGAGCGGGTAAGTCGCCAGTTGCCAGTCACCGGTTAGCCGCGTCCTGGTTAGGAGTTTCTGCTGCGCTCTGCTTGCTAGTTTACGAGGAGCCGCTCTCCGTCGATCGCAGTGCGCATGTTGCGCGCCAGATGCTGTATCGTCCTGCTTTAGTTCAATGCATGGCGCGAGGGTGAAAGCGTGTTCTGTAACCCAGGGTTTCGCTGCGCTCACCCTGGGTTACCAATATGTCGCCCCGCTGGGGCTTTTAGATTCGGAGTTAAAAAAATTGACCGGCGACTGGCGACCTACACGATCTATCTTTGATGCCTCGACGTGTAATCTGAAAAACCCGCGCTCGATAACGACCAGGCTTGTACCTCAGTCCCCTTCAAACGTCCTCGCTATATTAAATGGCAGCGTTTCGATAGCGGTATCAAACTTGTGCTGACAATCCGTCTTCAGATCGCCGTCTGGCAAATGATAAATGAAGTTATCAAAGACGTACGCCATCAGTAAGCGGTTATAAGTATCGAGCGTCTCATCGGAGATCATGGTTGCGAGCTGTGCCACGACGAGTTCGGGTGTGCTGGTTTCGGAGAGGGCTCGTCCGATTCGTCGGATGTCGCCGCAGTAATGGTTGTCGTTGACGTTAATGCTTCGGAGGCAGGTGCCGATCAGGAGGTCGGGGGCGTTGATGTCCAGCTCTTCGAGTTCCTTGAGGTACGTTCCGCGACCGGCCCAGGCGTAGCTGCCGTCAGTTTGACGGTCGAAGCGGTCGTTCATGATGTCGAGGTGAGCGCGAAGGAAGATGTCCCACTGAGAGGTTTCCGCTGCGAGACGGCAGATGCTTGCAGCGTGCAGTCGCGGACGGATATCCATGCTGCAATACCCCATTGGCCGCCTACTGCGTTTCATTTCGAGCGCTTGGGATGGGGAAAGATAGCGTTCCACGTAGAATTCCAGTACTTCATTGCTTGTATTTTCAGCGATAGCTTCTTCTGCCGCCTCCATCAATAAAGACTTGTAGTAGTGACCATTGTTCATTTTGACATCCAGGTCGGCGAGTCTCTTATTATTCCATTGCTCGTACTCGCGCCGGAACTTGTAGTATTGCTCCTCAGCGAAGGGGCTGTCCCAGGAGATGTCAGGCAGCTGCGGCTCGCCCTCGTAGCGGTCTGCCCATTCAAGAAAGGCCTGGATCTTGGACCCAACAGGTATTGGCTTTTCAAGGTCCGCATGTTCGACGCGATAGATCTCCGCCGTGGTGTCGATCATACAATCCACGTACTGAATGAGACTGGCGTAGTTGGTGGGAATAGGTATTTCCTGGAGATCGTGTAGATACATTGCCGAGAGGCCGTCGTCGTGTGAAGTAAAGATCCATCCTGTGGTCTTGTCGTTTGCGCCATTGTCGAAAATGTCAATTTCAACTCGTGGAGTGTTTCGCAGTGGCAGGGTCGCGTATTCAATCCGGTTTGTTCCTCTGTAGTCTGTGTATTTAGATTTTACAATCCAGTCTTTCCGATGATGGGCCAACGGGAACGCGTTTTTGAAGTCTTCGGGACTGGCGTTTTTTCGAATGAGTTCGCGGGCGTGTTTGATGTTGAGTTTGGACTTGATATGAAAGTAGGTGGCTTGACCTTGTGGCAGGGAGCGATAGGCCTTGGGGTCGCACGTCTTGAATTTCAGGTTGAGGGAATCCACGATTCGTCCCAGGCTGTTCATGGTGTGGATGTCGTAGATGAGTCCGTTGTCGTGGATGGTGAATTCCGACTCTTGCGACGTCGCCGTGAATGACAGCGACACCAGGGTGATGAGTGTGATGAGGCGTTTCATAGGGCGTGTGTATTTATACGGAAGATGCGGGGGAGGGAATGTTTCCATAATGACTGGGTTGCATATTACGGGGTCTGGTCTACTAAGGAGATCGTGTAGGTCGCGGGCAGGCCAGTCGCCGGTCAGTTTAGTGGTGGATCGGAGTTTTCAGCTACGCTCTGCTTGCTGGTTTACGAGGAGCCGCTCTCCGTCGATCACAGTGCGCATGTTGCACG
>CAZLWX010000229.1:0-3790 GCA_964563295.1 uncultured Roseivirgaceae bacterium
GAAGGGAAGGTGTGAGCGTGGCGCGAGGACTTGGAGCGGATAGCCCGACCCGAGGAACGAGGGGCACGCCCGAGGTGGAAGCACCAATCCCGATAACTATCGGGACCAGGCACCGATCCCGATAACTATCGGGACCAATTAAATCCCAATGTCCAATCTTCAAAACTCAAACCTTCGACCGTCTTGAGACCTGCAACCACTTGCAACCTGCAACCCTTGCAACCTGTAACTTGCAACCCTTGCAACCTGTAACTTGCAACCTGCAACTTAACTATATTGTCTCGATGAAACGCCCGCGATTACTCGCCGTACTCCTCTTGATGGGGTGCAGCACTCCACCACCGGAACCGATACTGCCCATCCCTTCCGAAAGTCAGATGAGGTGGCATGAAATGGAAATGAATGCTTTCATTCATTTTACGACCAATACATTTACTGACCTCGAGTGGGGATTCGGCGACGAGAAGCCTTCGATATTCAATCCGACTGCGCTGGATGCTGACCAGTGGGTGAGTGTACTCAAAGAAGCCGGCTTTCGCGGGATTATCCTCACGTGCAAGCATCATGATGGATTTTGTCTGTGGCCAAGCAAGTTTACGGAGCACTCGGTGAAAAATAGTCCTTACAAAAATGGAAACGGCGATGTGGTCCGCGAGGTGTCGGATGCGTGTCGCAGGCATGGCCTTAAGTTTGGGGTATACCTTTCACCGTGGGATCGCAACCACGCCGACTACGGTCGCGAGGAATATATCGTGTACTATCGCCAACAATTGCGGGAGATTTTTGAAAACTACGGGCCGGTGTTTGAGATGTGGTTCGATGGCGCGAATGGAGGAACCGGTTACTACGGAGGAGCGAATGAAAAGCGGTCCATCGATGGTTCGACCTACTACCGGTGGCCGGAAACGCTGGCGTTAGTGCGCGAGATGGAGCCTGACGTGATCTTCTTCAGTGATGCCGGGCCGGGCGTGCGGTGGGTTGGCAATGAAAGAGGAATTGCGGGGGAAACCAATTGGAATATGATCACACCTGATACGCTTTACGCAGGCAAGGGGGGAATCGAGAAATTATTGGGCACCGGTAGCGAGAATGGTAGTCATTGGATACCCGCCGAAGTTGATGTTTCGATTCGGCCCGGCTGGTTCTATCACGCACGCGAAGATTCACTTGTGAAGAGTCCCGAACAATTGTTGGACATCTATCTCACTTCCGTGGGAAGGGGATCGACGTTGTTGCTGAACGTTCCACCCGACCGCCGTGGATTGATTCACGAAGCGGATGTCGCCGCCTTACGCGGCTGGAGGGAATTGCTCGACCGCGAGTTTGCGACAGATTTCGCGGCTGGAGCCCACTGCACCGCGACATCCTATCGCGGCAACGACGATGAATACGCACCTGGAAAGGTGACCGATGGGGACAAGGAAACTTATTGGACCACCGACGACGACATCACGACCGCAAGTTTAGAGGTTGACCTGGGAACACCACGACAGATTCAATATGTGATACTGCAGGAATACATCCGGCTGGGCCAGCGTGTGCGGGCGTTTAGTGTTGACGCCAGGATAAATAATGAGTGGAGAAGAATTGGCGAGGCTACGACGATCGGTTATAAACGAATTCTGAAAGTCGACCCCGTGGAGATTACGGGTATTAGAGTGAACATACTTTCATCCCGGGCCTGCCCATTGATCAGCACTGTCAGCGTTTACTGAGTTGACATCTTTTTTAATCCCCATCAAAAGGATTATCTTCAACAAAAAGTCAATGTTATGATCATGTGGATTGTTCTCGCCGCGGCAGCTCTGGTTCTCATCCTGGTTGTGGGCATTTACAACAAGCTGGTGCGTCAGCGCAACCTGGTGGAGGAAGCCTGGAGTGGTATCGACGTTCAACTAAAGAAGAGGTATAGCCTGATCCCGAACCTGGTGAACACCGTGAAAGGATATGCTGCGCACGAAAAAGACGTCTTCGAGAATGTGGCGGCGATGCGCAGTGCCGGGATGAATGCCAAAACGATTGAGGAGCATAACAAGGCTGAAAATGCGATCACCCAGGCTCTCGGCCGACTATTTGCCGTTGCTGAGAACTACCCGCAGCTTCGCGCGAATGCGAACTTCCAGGACCTTCAAAACCAGCTTAGCACGATCGAGAACGATATCCAGATGGCTCGGCGCTACTACAATGGCACGGCCCGGAACAAGAACATTACTGTGCAATCCTTTCCCAGCAACATCGTGGCCTCGATGTTCGGCTTCACCAAGTCGGAGTACTTTGAACTTGACGATGCCCGCGAGCGTGATACCCCAATCGTAGATTTTTCGCGATAATGAAAAAAACTATAACATCGCTTGCCCTCCTCGCGCTGTCTTTGACCGTGATGGCGCAGGAGGCCATCCTGAGCTTCAACAGCACTGTCGAAGTGAAGCCCGACCGTTCTGTCGACGTGACGGAAATCATCAAGGTACGTACCGAGGGCGATAAGATCCAACGCGGGATCTTCCGCGATATTATTACGGTAACGGTCAACGACCGCGGGCGTCGCCGTTCGCTGAACCTTTCCGTATACGAGGTACTGAAAGACGGCCAACCCGAACCTTACCGGGTTGAAGATGTCAACAACGTCACCCGCATCCGCATCGGACAGGCTGATGTCATTCTCACTCCGGGTGATTACATCTACACGATCCGGTACAATCTTGATCGGCAGGTGCGTTTCTTCGATTCCTATGATGAAGTGTATTGGAATGTCACGGGCAACTATTGGGAGCTTCCGATAGAGCAGGCCAGTGCCGTCATCAAATTACCGGAGGGCGCGACGATCTCGCAGCACGCCGGCTACTCGGGTGCGACCGGCAACACTGGTTGCGATTGTTCATTTACGACAGGTAGTCCCAACGCGATTACCTATCGCATGAATCAGCGCCTGGATGAATATGAAGGTTTTACTGTCGCGGTGGGATGGCAGAAGGGAATTATCGCGCCGCCGTCGGAAGCTGACCTGGAGGTGGAAGCCTTCCACGAGAATCGGGGGATATATTATGGAGCGGTTGGACTGCTGGTGCTGGCCGCCTACCTGATGTTTGCGTGGTTCCGCGTGGGCCGGGATCCTATTGGAGGGGCAATCATCCCGCGTTACGAACCTCCGGATGGTTTTTCGGCGGCCGCCTGCCGTTATGTGCTTCGGATGGGTTTTGACAACAAAGCATTTACTGCGAGCCTGGTGAGTATGGCCTTAAAAGGATTTCTGGTGATCGACAAGAGCGGAAAGCGTTATGTCCTGAAAAAGATCTCCAACGAGACACAAGCCCTCACCGAAGGCGAAAAACGAATTGCCTCAAGTCTCTTTGCGGGTAGTAAGAGCGTGACGCTGGGTGCCAGTTATCTCAGGTCGTTGCATTCAGCTGTGAACGGGCTCCAGAAACAGCTCAAGAATGATTTCTACAAGCTGAATTTCCGTCACAATTTTGGTTGGATGGTGCCCGCGATCTTGCTGGGTATTGGGATTATTGTTCTAATGATGTCGACTCTGATGGAAGACCCAGCGACTTTTGTCGCTCTGGCGGTTGGTCTCCTCGTGATGCTTTTCGTCGGTATTGGTATCGGGGCGGCCATCTCAAAGAGTAGGAGTTCGTCCGGAATTCGCAAGGTTCTGACGATTTTCTTTGGTATCGTCGTGCCGCTAAGCGTGGTGCTAATACCGGTTTACATCCTTTTCAATGCTGACGTCCTCACACAGGATTTCATCGCGTTAGCCGGCCCTTACTTTCTGATCCTGCTCGGTGTGGTT
>CAZLWX010000230.1:0-3720 GCA_964563295.1 uncultured Roseivirgaceae bacterium
ATAAAGACGCCCAGGCCGGCAGATGAAATATATTCAAGCGAGCTGCAGTCGATCAGGAGATTCCTGTACCCCTCCCCCACACTCTTGGCGATTGCCAGATCAAGCTCAATAGAGGAACTCGCGTCAATTTCACCGATAAGGGCGATAATGTCGGCGCCATCCTCCTGTAGTCTTTTGATGTGGATCATGTTTTTAACGTTTTTAATTCCTTTATGTTCTGGCGTCTTTATTTAAACTTGATAATCATAACCGTGTAATCGTCATTAATGGCGCTAGTTCCTGAAAACTCATACAGGCGGCCAATCAGCTTTTCCTGCATCGTCTTGGGTTCGTTGTCTTTGACTTCCAGCAAGACCTGAGTCAACCGGTCAAAGCCGAATTCTTCACCCTTAGGGTCTTTTGCTTCCGTGACCCCGTCAGTGTACAACACCATGATGTCACCCTTGCGGTATTCAAAGCCATAGGGCTGAATGAAGTTTTCGTAACTTTTGTTTCGCACCATGCCCAACGCAATGCCGCGGTCCTTGAAATATTCCACGGTATTATCGGCAGCGTGGTAATAGAGGACCGGACAGTGACCGGCACGTGAATAGCGAATTCTTCTGGCCTCGGTGTCGATGATGAAAAATGAGGCGGAAATGAACGACCCTCGTTCCAGGCAATGAACCAACGCCTGATTCGCGCGCTTCATAAACACATCCGGCTCAATACATTCCTGCGCCAGGCTGTGAAATATTCCTTTCATTTGCGACATGTGGAATGCTGCCGTCGTTCCTTTGCCGGAAACATCGGCGATGATCACAGAAATCTCGTGATCGTTGATCCGTAGGATATCATAATAATCGCCACCTACCTCGTCGGCGGATTCCGAAAAAGCCGCGATATCAAAATGCGCGTTGCTGTCCAGCACCTGGGGCAACAGACTTTTTTGCACGTTCTTCGCAATCTTCAGTTCCTCCTTATAGCGCTCATTCTGTAACGCCTCCTCCATAAGCCGGAAATTCTCGATAGAAATTCCCGCCTGGTTGGCAAATGTGGAGACGATCTTCGTCATCTCTTTATTGAATCCTTCTGCCAATTCTTTCAGCAACGCCAGCGTACCGATGTTTTCACCCTTCACATAGATCGGAAAAGCGAGAATCGACCGGAAACGCGCGCCCTTCAATGAGCTCAAATATTTTGAAAGATTTTTCGTCTTATCGCTTCCCTGGTCAAGGATTCCCTTCACATTTTGATGGGTCAAATGATTGATGATGTCGTGGGCCTCCCTATCGGTGATCTTGTAGGTGAACAGGCGTGGCTTCGGATCATTCAATTTCACTTCCAGCCAGGCGGCATCTGCAAACACGGTGCTTACAGAAGTCTCGAGGAGGATGTTGTAGACGCTATCTTCGTTCTGTTCGGTCTGGATGGATTGACTAATACGTTGAAAGTTCACCACTTCTTCCAGCTTCTGCTCGAATACCGACGTGGTGGGCAGGTTGAACAGGATGACCAGAAACGAAAAAATGCTGTAAAGACTTACAAAAATGATCAGCGAGAGAATGAAAATGTGTGAACGGTAATTGATGAAATCTGTGGTCTGCGCCCGGAGCGTTTCGAACATCGAACTGACCGTGTAGAATCCGTACAGCAGGTAAAAGATTGTCAGGAGCAGAAGAAGAAGGCTGGTCCATTTCTGACGGAAGTTCAGGTAAGCTACCCACTTCATGTTGCCCGAAAGGATCAAGGCAATTACGACAAAGACGGTCAGCAACGTAACCTGGAGGCCTTCGATTACGGGAAAATCGAAGCTGTTATAAACCAACGTGGCAAGCAGTCCCCATTCAAAAAAGTTCCACAGTCTAAGCAGCCATTTGGATTTTTGATACAGGATGAGTCTTTTCCATGCCGAGAAGGCCATGATCAAAAACCCAACCATGAGGCCCAGGTTGATCAGGTAAATAAGATCGATATATACCGGACGCGTGATGAGCGTTGTGTTTCCGAGTAAGTATTCGATCAGTTTCAAGCCGAGGGAAATGACCGTGGCGACCAGGCCCGTCGCGAATACGCGCCACAGCAGATCGACGAAGTTCAGTACTTCGTCGCGTTCGATCTTGAACTTGTAGTAGTAATAAAGTGAGAGGATGTAGAGATTGAGAATTACGCTCGGAAGCCACAGCGGTATGCCCGGCTTGACACCGCTTGTCGATCCAAAGACAATGGAAATGTCAGCAAAAAGAAGAGCCAACCAGGTAATGACACCAACGGTAAAAAGGAGTCGGGTAATAGCCTTGGTCCGCATTGAGGGATAAAAAAGCCGTGATTTCGGGTAAAAAATAAGCCAATCGTGAAATTGGCTCTGCAATTATAGGAATAAATCAGCAAGAATAGGTCACGCCGCGATACCTTGGCGACGATCTACTTGCGACTATAGTTTGGTGCTTCGCGCGTGATAGCCACGTCGTGGGGATGGCTTTCGGTAACTCCGGCGGAAGTAATTTTTACAAACTTCGCCTGCTTGAGCGCCTCCACGTTGGGAGCACCGCAATATCCCATGCCTGCACGCAGGCCGCCGACAAGTTGATACAGCACCTCTGAAACCAGTCCCTTGAATGGCACCCTGCCCGAGATTCCTTCGGGCACCAGTTTCTTCACATCATCTTCGACATCCTGAAAATACCTGTCTTTAGATCCGTCCTCCATCGCTTCAATCGACCCCATGCCGCGGTACGACTTGAACTTCCGGCCTTCATAGATAATCACTTCTCCAGGCGCCTCTTCCGTGCCAGCGAGCAATGACCCAATCATGATCGTGTCCGCCCCAGCGGCTATTGCTTTCACCAGGTCTCCCGAGAACCGTATACCTCCATCGGCAATCAAGGGGATTCCTGAACCCTTCAAAGCTTTCGCTGCCTCATAGACGGCCGACAGCTGCGGCAGCCCGACGCCGGCAACCACCCGCGTTGTGCAGATGCTACCGGGACCGACACCCACTTTCACCGCATCGGACCCCGCCTTTGCAAGCGCAGCCGCGCCCTCACCGGTAGCTACGTTACCGACGATGAGATCAAGCTCGGGAAATTTGCTCTTGACGCGTTTCGCAGCCTCCAGCACCCCGCGCGAGTGACCATGCGCAGTGTCAATGCTAATCACATCTACGCCTGCCGTCTTCAAGGCCGTTATACGATCCAGAATGTCGGGTGTGACACCCACAGCAGCTCCAACGCGCAGCCTGCCATACTGATCATGACAGGCATTGGGTTTGTTCTTTTTCTTTTGGATGTCTTTGAAAGTTATCAAGCCAGTCAGCTTGCCATTTTTATCTACGATCGGAAGTTTCTCGATCTTATATTTCTTCAGGGTCTCTTCGGCCTGGTCGAGTGTGATTCCTTCACTGGCGGTAATCAGGTTCTCCCGTGTCATGATCTCGTCGACGGGTACGTCCATATCCTTCTGAAAGCGAAGGTCCCGGTTGGTAATGATTCCAACGAGTTTCCTGTTTTCATCCACTACAGGAATGCCGCCGATCTTAAACTCCCGCATGATGTTTTCGGCATCTTGCACCCTGGAGTGAATGTTGAGGGTAACCGGATCCAGGATTAATCCGCTTTGGGATCGCTTCACCTTGCGAACCTGTTCGGCTTGCTGGTCGATTTTCATGTTCTTGTGAATGAATCCCAGACCTCCCTCGAGTGCAACGGCGATGGCCAGTTCCGCCTCGGTGACAGTATCCAT
>CAZLWX010000231.1:0-3714 GCA_964563295.1 uncultured Roseivirgaceae bacterium
TTGCTCCTTCGAGGACCGCGTAGCCCTCCTTGATCTGCTTGAAGGCCTCAAGCTGGGTGAGGGCCTCGGTCAACTTCTCCCCGAGCTCGGCGACCTGCTCTCGCAACTCGTCGACCTCCGCCTTCGGGACCATCCCGAGCAGGCGACCGGCCTCCTCGATGACGCTGGGGCGGAGGTAGAGGTGGGGGTCAACGCCATCGAGTTCGACCGCGAAGTCGATCAACTGCCCATCGTCGCGTCCGGTCACGGCGCAGGCGTGGGGGTAGGCGTGAAGGGGTGCTTCGGTGATCTCCATGTTGCCTTTCAGTAGGACGCCCCGAAGGGGTGGAGTGGCTCGTAGTGATCCTCGTAACGAAAGTCGGGTGCAACCCCGTACTGCCAGCGATCTCGGCGTGAGGAGGGCTGAGAGGGGCTCGTAGGGGCAACGGGGCGGGCCATCGCCACATAGCGGAGAGCGTCGAGGTGGTGGTCGTTCTCCTTGATCGGCTTGAAGTCCTCGGCCTTCGGGTCCATCCGGTAGCGGGTGAACTCCCAGAGGAGTTGTGAGCAGTTGCGGGTGATGTGAAGCCGCTCGGGGCGGGACTTCTTGACCGCTCGCTCTAGACGCCGTTTGACCTCGAAGATCCCGACGTCGACCTTGTTCTGCCCGTTGATGGTGTTGAGGCCGGCGCGGGCGTAGGCCGACTGGATGTTCTCGGCGTTGATGAGGTTGCCGATCCGGGCCGCGGGGTCGATGATGTAGTAGGAGGCCTTGCCCCACTTCGCCTCGCGCTCACGGATGCGGGCGACCACTTCCTCGGGGATGGTCTGCTCGTTCTCCATGTTCTTCCCCGAGAAGGTGATCTCGTCGAAGACGAGCATGGAGTTGTCGGAGTCGAAGCAGGCGAAGACAACCGCCGTGACCTTGATCCCAGGGTCGATCCCGACGTAGATGGTCTGGTCCTTGAGGAACTCCGGTGAGATCGGGTTGACCGTGTGGACGTCGGGGCTGAACTCGTCGTAGACCAGGCCGGCGAAGTGGACGAACTGGCCCGCCTTCCGGGCCTTCTTCTCCGACTCGGTCATGTCGGCGAGGACGAGTTCCTTGGCCTCCTGGTTGAGGTGGGGGTTCTCGTCCATGTCGACGGTGACGACCGTCAGCTGCTCGGTGTCGTAGAGGCCGCGCTTGATCTCGTTGCCGCGCTTCTCCCAGACGACGTCGTAGACCCAACTCATGCCGAACAGCGGGGTCATCGAGAAGACCATGTCGCCGTCGTGGTCGATCAGGCGCATGCGGCACTCCTGGTAAATCTGCCGCCCCTTCTCGCCCGGGGGCTCCTCGTCGAAGTGGACCCGATGCAGGTCGGCCCCGGAGAACTTGTCGATGTCCTGCTCGGAGGTGAGGAAGTCGAACCAGGAGCCGTTCTTGAAGCGGAGGACGCGCCTCTGCTTGTCGTAGGCCCGCTCCCAGTTACCGCCCTTGAGTTGGGTACGGGGGACCCACTCGCGGATCTTCTCGAAGATGACCCCCTCCATCGTCGAGGTGAAGTCGGGGGACACGATGCGGCACTTGAAGGGGGGCTCCCACTTCTTGTACGGCCTGAGATGAGGGGGGAGGGCCTCGAGGTCGACCGCCTGGATCAGGTCATCGACGATCCCCGCGGTGGTCTTGCCCGATCGGTTGCCGCCGAAGAACGCCTTGACCCGCTTGCGGGAGGAGTGGAAGGCGTCCTGCTTTGGGTGGGGGCGGTAGGTGAAAAGCGGGTTCGCCTTCGCTACCTGGGCGAGC
The DNA here is from genome assembly GCA_964563295.1 of uncultured Roseivirgaceae bacterium. Lineage (GTDB taxonomy): Bacteria > Bacteroidota > Bacteroidia > Cytophagales > Cyclobacteriaceae > Chryseosolibacter. The sequence goes on from CAZLWX010000231.1 coordinate 1,769, forward strand.
TTGGCGAGTTGGGTCTCGATCTCACGGCGCTGGTCCGCCGGCAGCTTGGCTAGGGCTGCCCGGTCGATCTCGGGGAGGCTCACTGCGCGGCGAGCTCGGCGAGGCGCTTGAGGAAGGGGTCCGCCGAGTAGTCGTCGGGGTTGATCGAGTAGTAGCCCTCGGGGGAGTCCGCGTAGGGGACGTAGTTGCGGCGGGCGCGGCGTCTGCGGACCTGGGCCTTGGACTTGCCCTTGGCGGTGGTCGCCTGGGACCCAGACGTGCCGCTAGAGGGGCTGAGAGAGCCGCTGACGGTGGTCCCTGCGCCACTTACGGCGGAGCCGGTGCTCGACTCGGCGGGCATCTTCACCGCCAGCTTCGTTCCCTTGATCGGGACGTTGGGGTCGCCCGAGAACGGAGCCTTGGAGGGATCGAGGATCTCGGCCCCGAGGTGAACGTGGTCGTAGTGGCCCTCCGCCTGCCAGATCAACTGGTAGCGGACGCCGTCCTTGTCGATCGTCTGCAGCCCCGTGTGCGAGGGGAGACCGAGCTTGTCGGCGATCTGCTTCGCCAAGTTGTCGTCGGCGGGGAGGTCGGCACCGAACGAGTTGGTGTTCGTCGTCAGGTGGTCCGAGGTGGGCGAGCCACCGACCGCGGCGTTCTCGGCGGGGGTGCGCTTGTCACCCCGAGCGTCGGGCCAATACTTCTTCGGGAGGACCGCGTGGATCGCCCCGACCGCGCCGCCCCAGCGCTGGTCGGCCTTGGAGGGCTTGTCCTTCTCGCCGGCCTTCGGGTCCTTGACCACCTTCCCGCCCTTGAGGATCAGCTTCGTCGGCTTCTTGCCGAGGGTCTGACGGGCGGTGCGCTTGAGCTTGGTCGGGATCTCCTTCGACGTGGCCTTGACCTTGTCGAGCTCGCGGTACTTCTTCGCGTCGGAGGTGACGTCGTCGGCGTACCAGTCCGCGTGGTTGTAGGAGTAGGCCCGATCCCAGTCGCTCTTGGCGTCGGGGGCGAAGACCTTGAAGTAGCCCGCCGCAGCAGCCACGGCCTCCTTCGGGTTCTTGGAGAAGGCGTCGTGGCCCGTGGCCTTGAGGACCGTGTCGCGGCTCTCGGGCATGAACTGCATGTAGCCCTGAGCGCCCGCGGTCGAGACCGCGCCGGCACCGGGGGTGCCCGATCCGGCAGCAGACCCGAAGCCGGTCTCGTTCTCGGCGATCCCCATGAGGAAGGAGGGGCGGACGCCGTACTTGCGCCCGTACTTGACCGCCGCCTTCGCCATTTGCGGAGCAGCGGGACCGAGGCTGGCGTACTTGCTGGTGTCGGGTCCCGACTTGCGGACAGTCCTCTCGAGCCGGTGAGCGACCTTGCGGGGCTTCTTGGTGAGAGGCTTCGTGAGACCCCGTGAGGGGCGCTGGGAGCGATTCTGAGGCTTCTGCCGCTTGAGCTTGAGTTGCTTGCCGACCGGGAGGGAGTCCTGCACTGAGGGGCGGTTTGGGAGTGCGTTGACCCGGCGACGGCTGTTCTCGGTGTTGGTCGGAGCGGTGTTGGTCTGCCGAAGGGTGGGGGCCTTGGGGAAGGAGGAGGTCGCCTTGCGGAGCGTCACCCCGACCGTCTTGATCGGCTTGATGACCGTGGGCTTGCGGGGCTTGGACTGCTTCTGGACCTTGCGGGCCTGCCGCTGCTGGAAGCGAACGGTCTTCTGGTCCTGACCGGAGCGGGCCTTCCGCTGCTTCTCCATCTTCCGGTGAACCTGGCGGGCCTGCTTCTGCCGGCGCTGACGTCGGGCCTGAGCCTGAGCTTGCTGCTGGGCGACGGCCTGAGAGCTCGACCCCGAGGAGGAGCCACTCGAGGCTGACGAGTAGGAAGGCGTGTAGCCGGCGTAGGGAGCCGGGGCCGCGGCGTGGGCGGCGTCGCTACCGGAGGCGAAGCGGCTCAGGCCTGTCGTCGGGTGGGAGGACCCGCCGCTGCTG
>CAZLWX010000232.1:0-3705 GCA_964563295.1 uncultured Roseivirgaceae bacterium
GAGCGCTTCCATGGCATGGAAGAGGTCATCGGTTCGACTCCGATATTCTCCACTTAACTCAAACGAGGGGTTCGACCCTGCCTGCCGGGGGCAGGTCCGATATTCTCCACTAACCCTTTCTCGCTTCCACCGCGAGTTGTCTCATCCTCTTGATCAGCTGCGCATCGACGGTGCGCTGCTTGAATTCCAGTCCCTCGCTGGATCCCATGCCCTTGATCTGCTCATTCTTGTACGTCATGGCGCTATCGCGAAAGCCGAGCGCTGAAAAGTGAATTTCATTTACCTTCGAGCGCGAAACGATTTCTGCAACGTTAGTTTCATCGATACCAGACCCTGCCATGATAGCAATCCTGCCCTTTGCCTGCCGTACGATCTCGCCGATCAAATCCATACCCTTGATGGCCTGAGGTTGCTGACCCGAGGTGAGGATGCGGTCGAAACCTACCTCAATACAATCTTCCAATGCCTGAAATGGATCTCTGGTCATGTCGAAAGCACGGTGGCAAGTTACTTTCAGGGGCCGCGCCCTGTCGATCAGCTCGCGACAGCGCTTTTTATCGATCGTGCCATCCGCATTTAAAATTCCGGTGACGATTCCATCAACGCTCAATTTCTGGCACTGAAAGATGTCCCGCTTCATGGCGTGGAACTCGTAGCTGGAATAATGAAAGTCTCCTCCGCGGGGCCGGATCATCGCATATACATCGATGCCGAGGTTCTTGCGGACCACCTCGACTACCCCAAATGTTGGTGTTGTTCCCCCCTCTCCTGGATTGTCGCAAAGTTCGACACGGTCGGCAAGTCCCTCTTGTGCTCGCAATGCGGACTCAATATTATAGACGACGATTTCGACCGTCATCAATACAGACTTTTTGCGTCATGGAGTGTATTGCCCGCGGCGTCATGTACGGCGAAGGTGAAGCCCTTTTGTAAACCAAACGCGCCATACTCGCCATTCTTGTTCAACGCCAGGAATCCGACCTGGATATTCCTGGAGCCGGATGGATTTTTCTTCACGATTCGCTCTACGGCCAGACGACATGCCGTCTCCGGCGAATTTCCCTGTCTCATAAGTTCAACCACAAGATGAGACCCTGCAATCCGGATCACCTCTTCACCTACACCGGTAGCTGTGGCCGCGCCTACCTCATTATCAACATAAAGTCCTGCGCCGATTATTGGTGAATCGCCAACACGACCACGCATCTTGAACGCCATTCCGCTCGTCGTGCAGGCTCCTGACAAATTTCCAGCACTGTCAAGAGAGACGATGCCGATGGTATCGTGGTTTTCGATATTAACCACTGGCTTGTACTCCGCTTTCTTGAGCCACTCTTTCCAGGCTTGCGCAGAGTTGTCGGTCAGGAGATTCATTTTTTGGAATCCCTGCGAAAGGGCGAATTGCAATGCGCCTTCTCCCACCAGCATCACGTGCGGCGTTTTTTCCATCACGGCGCGCGCCACCGAAACGGGATGATCAATGTGCTCCAGGCACGCAACAGAACCACAGTTCCCCGCGTCGTCCATTATGCAAGCGTCGAGCGTCACGTGACCATCGCGGTCGGGCAAACCACCGAAACCAACCGTTGATTCCATTGGGTCTCCTTCCGGTACCCGGGCGCCAGCCTCTACAGCATCGAGCGCGCGGCCATTTGTCGACAGAATTTTCCATGCTTCCGCGTTAGCGGCGATGCCAAAATTCCAGGTGGAGATCACGATGGGTTTTCGCACCTCGGGGCCAGCTACGGCCGGCAATACGGCGCCCATCGCTGCGACCTTAATGAAATCTCTGCGGGATGTCATGATTCAGAAATTTAGGGAACTAAAGTAATCAGACGGCGGGCGATTCCCAACTGCCTTTTAATCGGAGGTGGGATTTATTCGATGATCCTTCGGGCTTCGCGAAAACGCTGCTTGTAATACTCCGTGAAAATATTTGACTCGACGACGCCTAACGAAGTCGTCGCGTGGATGAACTTGATGTGATCATCGCCCCGTATTTCGGTGACAAGCCCTACGTGAGTGATCTTTCTTTTTTTCTTTCCTGTCGCAAAAAAGACCAGGTCGCCCGGCTGAACATCGGGTAACTTTACTTCCTTGCCTATCTTGCTCTGGTCTTCCGAACTGCGAGGAAGATCGTAGTCAATGGCCTTGAACGAGTTGAGCAATAGTCCTGAGCAATCCATGCCCGTACGTGTGGTACCGCCATACTTGTAAGGCGTGCCTGTGTAACTCCTCGCGGTTGAAATTACCTTGTCTACCTTGCTTTCGCGGATGGCAATCGCCTTCCGGTGCGCCGCACACGATACCAGAAAAACAGTTATCCCCAGCAGAAGATGGAAAAGAAGCTTTTGATTAATTTTGAACGAAAAAAATAGCCTCATACGTTCAGATCAAAAAGTAGTCAAATATAGCACTTTCATGACATTTGAAGAAGTATCCGCTGACGTCATCAACCAATTTCAGGCCATAGTTGGAGCTGAGCATGTCATCGTGGATGCTGAAAAACGCTATGACTACTCTCATGATCAAACGGAAGATTACTCCTTCCTTCCGGATGTTGTGCTGAAGCCCGGCTCAACGGAAGAAGTCAGCCGGATCATGAAACTGTGTAACGAGTACGAACTGCCGGTTACTCCGCGTGGTGCCGGGACAGGTCTGAGCGGTGGCGCCCTTCCAGTCAGCAACGGCGTCGTTGTTTCCATGGAGCGCTTCAATAAGATTCTCAATATCGATGAGATGAATCTTCAGGCTACGGTGGAACCTGGTGTGATCACTGAAGTGTTTCAGAATGCCGTCAGGGAAAGGAAACTTTTTTATCCTCCCGATCCTGCCAGTCGCGGGTCATGTTTTGTCGGTGGAAACGTTTCAGAGAACAGCGGTGGTCCAAAAGCGGTCAAGTACGGAGTTACACGCGATTACGTCCTCAATCTCGAGGTTGTGTTGCCAACCGGAGAAATCATCTGGACCGGCGCAAATGTGCTTAAGAACTCGACTGGGTACAACCTTACACAATTGATGTGTGGAAGTGAGGGCACCCTGGGTATCATCACGAAGATCGTGTTCAAGCTCCGTGGATTACCGGAAAGAAACGTACTGCTGCTTATACCATTTGCGACCAACGAAGAAGCATGCCGCGGCATCGCGGAGATTTTCCGAGAAGGGATTCAGCCCTCTGGGATGGAATTCTTCGAACGTGAGGCAGCATTGAAAACCCTGGACTATTGCGAAAAGATCTACGGGGCAAAAGTAACAACTCCGTTTCCGGAAAATATGGACGCCTATCTCCTCTGCGAATTGGATGGCAACGATGACGAGATGCTGATGCGAGATGCGGAACGAGTGATGAGTGTCGCGGAACGTTTCCTGGTCGGGGAAGTTCTATTTGCAGAAACAGCGGCACAAAAGGAAGAACTTTGGAAGATCAGAAAGAATATATCGCCCGCGGTTAATGCCTACTCGCTCACAAAGTCAGAGGACGTGGTCGTTCCCAGGGCCAATCTTCCCAGGCTTATAACAGGCATTAAGGCTATCGGAAAAAAATATGGATTCAATTCGGTGTGCTACGGTCACCTGGGAGACGGCAACCTGCACGTCAATGTTTTGAAGGAAGGCCTCAGCGACGACGCCTGGGAGAAGCAAGTCGTGGAGGGCATCGGCGAAATTTTCAAGCTGACGGTTTCGTTGGGAGGAACCCTTTCCGGC
>CAZLWX010000233.1:0-3689 GCA_964563295.1 uncultured Roseivirgaceae bacterium
GAAGCGAAGTCCGCAGGGATGATTGGCGAAAAACCCTACGTCAACCGGAATATCAAATCTATGGCTAGAACCACGCAGGGGTGATCGATCATCAACAAGCCCCCACGGAAATGGTTCATCGAACAAATGCACATCCGTTTTGCCAAGAGCCTTTAGATGCTCAGCTTTCTCAATGGCCTCTTCAAGTCCGAGTTGGTCCATCGCCATCTGGCGTACCCTCCCATAATTGGCGCGGCGGACCCGATCCCGCATGCGCGGGTGACTGACCTCGCCTCGGCCTTGGTAATCCGCCGCGCCTATAACCTCTGTGCTGCTTGCACCTGGGTGTCTATAAATTCCGGCGGGGCACCATCGTCCGCACCGGCTGCGCTTTCACCGGCTGACCGTCAACGGGGATTTCCCCGGTCATTTGACGGACATGCGTTCTTACTGCGCCGTTTACGATCCCGGTCATGACTCCGGGCACCGGGGCTATGCCCGCCCCGCCGAAACTGTTATACTCATGTCAAAGGGCCTAGCACCCTACACCCCAACCCGAGCCTCCGTTGTAGCGGAGGCTTCGCTCTGCCTATATGACTCCTCTGCCCGATCCTCCGACGAACGCAGTTGCTTAATGGCCCGCTCTATTGCGGCCCGCAGACCCTCCCGGTCTCTGTTGCGCTTGAGCGCTACTGCTAAGTCATAGGCAACAATCCGGGCATCGCTCTTGATGTACCCGAGTTTGTATGCGTACGGGTCGGTCATAGCCAGTTCACCCCCTCACCAGATACTCTGCGCCCTGCCGATCGTCCGCCATCCCGTCGATCAACCCGCTGTCGATGATCTCCCGCTGGAGCGCCTGGCCGAACGCCGCGTCCTGCGGCAACATCCCCTCCGCGTACTCGATCACCCCGTCCACAACGTCCGCCACGTCGGCGTCTGTGGGCCGGTGGCCGTACTCGAACACGTCCGTCAACCGGTTGATGATGTAGTCCTCGTAGTGCCGGTAAGCGTCGGCGCTCATGAGCTTGAGTGTAGCCTCGCTGAATATGTCCATTAAACGCTCACCTCCACAGGCGTTGCCGCCCATCCGCCTTGCTGCGATAGATGCTCCTCGTGTCCGCAGTGACTGCAACGGATCGTCGCCACATGATCATCGTGCATGTCGTCGAGCCACCAGCGATTCCCAGCGCACCCTCCGCAGACCAGCGGTTCGCGGTCGGCGGTGATCTCATAAACGCTATGTCGCATGGACCGTCCCTCCTGTAATCCGGGCCAGAAGCTTTCTCAGCCCGGCTTCCTCCCGTGCATACACTTCATCTAATTTCCGCCGCATCTCTGCGTTCTCCGTGCTCTGCTTCGCCATGTTCTGCCACTGACGCACTTTCCGTTGGCTTTCCTCGTGCGCCGCGTGGTTGCGTGGCATTGCGCGTCCGTACATGCGGATTTCCTGACCGCAGTCGCAACGCACACACTGTCGGTTCAGTTTGCCGACATAGCCGCCTTCGAGCAATCGAGCATCGGCCAATGATCGTGAGCATGCCGGGCATTTGTCTGGACGGTCGTATTTACTTTTGTCTGGCAACATAATCGCAATCGGCTTCGGCATGGTGTTCCTCCCTTCTAAAGTGAAGCAATCCAGCAGATGGCCGCGATGGTGCCGATGGCCAGCACCCATGAGAGAAAGAGCGATTCAGCGCAGCGTTCGGATAGCCAGTGCATCCAATCCCTCCTATGCCGCGCCACCAGGGTTCTTACTGATCGCCCGTGCTACGGGACAGCCCCGGCAGAATGTATAAAGCAGTCCTTGATCGCCTATCGCCTCTGCCAGCACCACCGCCGTTTCCGGCGACACCCGTCGGCTGCCGCGTTCGTAATGGCCAATCGTGCTGTCATCCATCTGCGCCCGGTGTCCCACTTGTAAGCGGGTCAGCCGCTTTCCTTCGCGCTTCCGCGCTAGTGCTTCTCCAAAGTCCAATGTCTCGCCCATTTTTCTCGCCTCCCTCGTCTGACAAATTGTCCTGTCACGCCCTGATTGGGCTGGTATGATGTGTGCAGTTACTCCGCATCACCCCCTTCACGGCCGCCTGGTGGACGTCAGCCGGGCGGCTCACCCCACCTTCCGCTTCGTAGCCGCCACCATCTCTGCTAGCCAATCCGGATCATTCCTGTTCTGCTCCGCTACCCACGCGTGGAACTCGTCGCGTCGAATTCGGATCGCCCGGCCAATGCGTCGAGCAGGGAAGCCCTCCTGGTTGACGACCTGGTATGCTTTCGTCTGGCCGATCTTTAGCGTTGTCATCACGTCTTTGACCGTCAGGTAATCGTCGGGCACGTAATCACCCCCTTGCTTGGTGGAATCATGGAATTATCAAAGACCGGGCAAACTGTGCTAGACGGCAGCGCTTTCTTTAGCACTTTGAGTGTCATTTACGGCCAAAAAAAATTCATCCAAAGTCCACTCCAACGTGTCTGCCATCTGCTTTGCATTGGGCAAGTGAGGCACACGGTCACCAGACTCGATTTTGTACCACATACTCACAGTCAAATTGGCTTTGTGAGCTGCTTTATCGACTGACAATTTTAATTTCTTTCTGCGGTCTCGGATTGGCAAACTCATGCGGCATCACCTCCATGCACTCATTTTTGCACCTTGTGTGCTGTACGTCAAGAACTAATTTGCTCAATTTGTGTTTTGGTATCCATATGATAATTGGACTATCTGTGCAATAGTGCTACTGAAAGGCTGGGTGTAAAGCGTTGAGTACCGGAGAAAGACTTAGAGAACTGAGAAATGAAAAAGATGTCAGCATTGAGGAAGTCGCAAGAGTAATAGGTATGTCTTATAGCGCTGTAGCAATGTACGAACGAGGAGAGCGTGTGCCTCCAACAGACAAACTGATGATTCTTGCAAGATACTACGGAGTTTCTGCTGCCTATTTACTTGGAGAGACCGACCGTCCGGAATCAATCCAAGAAACGGGCAGGATTCAGCGAATCAAAGATGAGGCGGCCGATACGAACGACGACATGACCAGTCGATTGATGAAAGTGCTTGAGGATCTGGCTTCCTCCTTAAAGGAGCGTGAAGAAACTGAACGCGCTCGTATTGAAAAAGTTGACGCCGTCCGTGCCGAGGCCGAATCAAAGCGCGAATCCTCAATAGAACGTCTACTGGATGAACTACTCAATTCGCGTTCGCCTGGCCGTCAGGATGAGGAGGCGGCCGCAGGGGCATAAAAGTGCCTCACCAGCAGTGCATGATAGCACACTGCTGCCAGTCATTGACCTCATGCCAGGAGGAAAGCGAAAAGGGATGCTGCGGTTACCCACTTCGATGTTAGACGGCGACACCTCCGATTACTGTGGTGCCTGGGTACAGTCGGAAGGTAATCAGTTTATAGCGGTAATAAAGAAGGTTAGCGAGCCCGCTCACCACGATGCGATTTATGTCATGGAGAACGGGAATTTGTGGCGCGGTGGTGAAATAGTTTCCCCAATAATCGGAAGAATGGTCGATTGAAAGCGAGGTGAGTGTATGGCCGTCAAACAGCTCGGCCCCAACAAGTTCCGCGTCATCATCTCCATCGGACTGGACCCGGTGACGGGAAAGTATAAGCAAAAGTGGTTTACGATCAAAGGGACCAGAGATGAAGCCGATGCGTTCGAGATGCGCAAAAAGATCGAGCTGATTGAGGGAACGTATGAGA
>CAZLWX010000234.1:0-3646 GCA_964563295.1 uncultured Roseivirgaceae bacterium
AGATAAACAGAAACTACTTTTTTCCAATGTTTGCAAATAGACGCGCAAGCCGGTGCGCGTGTTCGTCATACGCGGATTCAAATAATTCTGCCGCCATTTTTTCTCCGGCGACTGCAGGGGCAGTCAGGACGGTAGGAGGACGGCCTGCTTCGGTCAGCAGCCTCGCGACCTCCGCCTTGATGCAGTTGATGATCAAAATACCGCCGAGCGAAGATCCGGGTGCTACCGGTGTCTGCAATCCGGGAATGGCAACCATAGCATCACCCGCGGGTGCGCCGGTATCGAGCACGATGTCTGCAAAATCGGGTAACTTTTTCTTGTCTGCGCGTTTGCTGACACTTTGTTCGGAGTGAGCTTTCGTGATCACGGCGACGACTTTGATTTTTCTTTGCTGAAAAAGTTCGGCCATTTCTATCGGCACGACATTGCACCCGCTGGAAGAAATGATAAGCGCGCAGTCCTCTGCACTGACGTCAAAGTTTCGCAGTATCCGGCCGGCGAGTCCCGGTGTGTTTTCCAGGTGCATGGCCTGGCGCTGACCATTCGCGCCCACTACCGGGTTGTGAAACGTGAGCGACAATTCAACGATAGGATTGAACCCGGGGAATGATCCGTAGCGGGGCCACATTTCTTCTATCAACATGCGGCTGTGGCCGGAGGCAAACATGTGCACCATTCGTCCCGCCAGAATCGATTTTGAGAACCACTGAGCGGCGGTTTGTATTGATGATTCCTGCTGTGAAATCGTGTCAACGATCTCGCGGCCCTTCTGGAGATATTGCTGGGTTGGAGTCATTTCTTCCCGGTTTTAGATAATGCAAATCCCGCGGCGCCGATAGCACCCGCCAGGTCATGGAAGCGTGCCAGACGGATCGGTGTTTTTTTTCCACCGGGCCGCCATTCATGAAGGTCGAGAAAATCATGGAGGGGCTTCAACAGCGCGTCCCCCGCCTGGGAAATTCCGCCGCCGATGACTATCGCCTCGGGTGAGATTACATTGATCGCTGACGAGAGGGTAATGGCGAGTTGCCGCACCGACGTTAGCCAAAGCCATGTCGCGAAAGTATCGCCGCGTTTGAAAGACTCAATCAATTCAAAAGTCGACGAGAATTTCCCGTGTGAACGCTGCTGAATGCTGAGATTTCCGATGGCCTCCTCGATGCTGCCCGGCATGTTGGTAACGTCAAGCAGGTGAGTACTTGCATCGACCGTAGTGTGGCCGAAATGCCCTGCCATTTGCGACATCCCCTGGTAAAGCTTTCCATCGATAAGGATGCCGCCGCCGACGCCAGTGCCCAGGGTGAGGAGAATCGCATGACGTAATCCCTTCGCGGCACCGAATGAAGATTCAGCTATAAGCGCAGCGTGGGCGTCATTCAGCACATGGATTTTTTCTTTTGCGAATGAAGTCCAGTTGAAATTTTCCAGCCCCGGTAGACGCCCCGGCATAAACGAAATGCACGTATTGAGTTCGTCAGCCAGACCTGGGGCGCATAGTCCGATTGCGTCGACGGCTAAATGCTTGTTGCATTTCTTAATGATTGAAAGAACAGCGCTTTTCCACTGGGTGTCGTCCTGCTCATTTGTTTCGGCGCGTTCCTCGTGATGAATGTTGCCGCCATCGTCGACAATCACCGCTTTGATGTTCGTGCAGCCCAGGTCTATGCCAATCGCGCGTCTGTCCATGTTAGTTGAATTGACCTTCTGAGATTGCCCAACCTCCGTCTACGCCAAGTACCTGACCGGTAGTGAAGCGTGAGTGATCGGACATGAAGTACACGACGGCGCCGTCAAGGTCTTCCGGAACGGCAATCCTCCCTCCATCGAGCGGCTGTTTTGTCTTAATAAAAGAAATGATGTTGGTGTCGCTCGCCGCGCGTTGGGCCATTGGCGTATCAACAAGGCCGGGTGCGATCACGTTGACGCGAATACCGTACCTGGCGTAGTACGCCGCAACTGATTTCGTGAATCCGATGATGGCCGATTTTGCCGCGGCGTAGGCGTGCGTGACGAAATATTCCGGCGACGGCGAATAGCCAAGCACGGAACCCATGTTGAGTACACTTCCAGCAGCCTTGTTTTTCAGAAACGTCCTGATCGCGGCCTGGTTGGAGAGCATGAGAGACGTCAGATTAAGAGACAGGGTTTGTTCCCAGCCCTCGCGGGTGAGGTCGTGCAGCGGACCATCGCCGAACTTTCTTCCGCTTCCTCCCGCCACATGATAAAGACCGTCGAAATTTCCGAATTTCGCTAAACATTGCTGAATCGCGTTGTCAGCTGTATCCGGCTCCGATGCATCCCCGGTTAGCACGATCGCGTCCTTCAATTGCGACGAACTTTCATCACTTTCTTTCGTGTCCCTGCCAACAACCACCACGCGTGCGCCATGTTGCATAAACGCCCTGGCTGCAGAAAGGCCGATCCCCATTGTGCCACCGATGATGACCAGACATTTATTTTGAAGCCAGGGATTTTGCATTTAGGAGAAAACCATTCCGGGACAGCAAATTAATGAATTTTGAGGAACGGGTACCGTCAATTCACAGCAATGGCTGTTTTGTGTAGTCCGCCATTCTCATTTAAAAGAATACCTCAGACGGGCGGGCTATTGGAATTATGGATGTGATTTCCTTTATTTTGTCATGCTACTTTACCAACTCAAATTTGTCAGGCGAATTTTTGTTAAGAATGGATTTTTTTCCGCACTAAATATCCTCGGACTGGCTCTGGGAATTGCCGTCAGCGTTATTCTGCTGCTGGTCCTACAGAGTGATCTCAGCTACGATCAGCACTATGTCAATCATAGGAAAATATTCAGGGTTGGCGCGCATTACCAAATAACAGGAGTCGATGAAGAGATAGCCATCGTGGCTCGAGAGCTCGCGCCGGTACTCAGGTCCAACTATCCTGAGATTGAGGCAATGGCTTCGATTCGGCCACTTGACCGCCAGCTGGTGCAGTACGAAGGCCAACAGGACTCAAAAGCCTTTCATGAGACGGATATTGTTCAATCGGACAGTGAATATTTTTCGGTCTTTGATCATCCGTTTCTTTCGGGCAATGCAACAACGTGCTTGAGCGATGATCACGATGCAGTGATTACGGCGAAAATTGCCAGCAAATACTTCGGTGACGAAGACCCCATCGGTAAATATCTTTCTATCGAAGGAGCATTGTGGAGGGTAACCGCGGTAATTGAAGACTTGAAAGAAAACTCCCACCTTAAATTCGATATCCTGTTAGCTGGATTGAAGGATTACCGCGAATGGGGTCAAGGCAATGTCGAACCTGTATCCCTGAAGTTCTGGAATCCAGATGTTTATCTGTACCTGCTCTTGCCGGACAATTATGACATTGCAAATTTCGGCAAAAAGTGGCCCGCTATATATACGGAGTATTTTAAACCTGCTGGCGACGAATTCGGTGGGAACAATACGCCTATCCTGGAACGATTGACGGACATCCATTTTTACTCTAACCTGCAGGACGGTGAAGCACACGGTAACCTGGCATACCTTAAAGCCTTCGTCGGAATCGGAATACTAATCATTGTCCTTGCGGCGATCAACTATATGAACCTGGCAACTGCCAAGGCGGCGAACCGAGCTATTGAAATAGGTGTAAAGAAAATTGTTGGAGCCGGAAG
>CAZLWX010000235.1:0-3578 GCA_964563295.1 uncultured Roseivirgaceae bacterium
TCTAATCACCACGCTTCTCAGGACGAAGCTCCAAACATCGAATTGGCTCCAAACTGCCGGCGACCGACCCGCCCCTAATACGAGAGCAGCCTCTTCAATTCAACTGCAACCTTCTCTGAGCTCGGCAGCATTTCTTTTTCCAACCCGACATTCAACGGCACCGCCGGAAGATCGGCAGCACCCAGTGTCCACACGGGAGCATCGAGATGTGCAAAACACTCTTTTGAAATCCGTCCCGCAAGAGATTCAGCAAAAGAATTCATCAGCGGTTCCTCCGTTAGTACAAACGCCCGACCATGACGTGTCACCGAGTTTGCGATAGCCTCCCAGTCGAGGGGATTGAGCGTTCGCAAATCAATGATCTCCATCTGACCCGGAAACCCCTCGGCAGCAGCCTTGGCCCAGTAGACACCCATTCCGTAAGTGATCACGACCGCCGACTCCCCCGCTTCCACTTTTGCCGAATCTGCTTCTTCGACAACACTCGCCTTTCCAAGGGGAATGACATAATGCTCATCGGGCTCGATGGTCTTCGCGTCTGATGTGCCGGGCACTTTTGACCAATACAAGCCCTTGTGCTCGAGCAATACAACCGGGTTAGGATCGTAGAACGCTGCCTTGAGCAATCCCTTCATGTCTGCCGCATTAGACGGATATACAACTTTGATCCCGCGGATCGTGAGCAAGGCGGACTCCACACTACCAGAGTGATAGGGACCCCCACCGCCGTAAGCACCGATCGGAACGCGGATCAACGACTGAACAGGAAATTTTCCTTTTGATAAATAACAACTTTTGGAAAGTTCCTCGACGAGCTGGTTGATTCCAGGCCAGATGTAGTCCGCGAACTGTATTTCAACGATCGGCTTCGCTCCTACCGCCGACATTCCCGCTGTGGAACCGATGATGTAGGCTTCCTGTATGGGAGTATTGAAGACCCGCTCGTCACCGTATTTCTGGGCGAGGGTCGCGGCTTCGCGGAATACGCCGCCAAGCCGGCGTCCAACGTCTTGTCCGTAGAACAATGCTTCCGGGTGACTGCGGAGGATTTCGTCCACGGCATGCAGGGCGGCGTCAACCATGATCACTTTTTCTCCTCCCGGCGCTGCGCGATTTCCTTTTTCCTCCGTAACCGGTGTCGGCGCGAACTCATGTGTATCGAACTGCGGCGGATCTGGATCCGGTGCCGCCAATGCTTTTTGAAAATCTCCTTCGACGCGCTGAGTGGCGGACTGCTCCGTCTGGCGAAGTGTTTCCTCCGACTCTCCACGTTCCAGCAAATAACTGCGCAGTCTGTCGATCGGGTCGAAACGCCGGTGAGTTTCGAGATCATCTCCGCGATACCATTCGCGGCGCACACCTGAAGTGTGGTGGCCGAGCAATGGACAACGGGCGTGAACCAGAATCGGACTTCGTTTCTTGCGAACGAATTCAATCGCCTTCTTCAGACCGAGAAAAGAATCAACGAAGTCGGCGCCATCGACAGCCATACGTTCGAGCCCTTTAAATCCTGCCGCGTATTCATAGGCATCCATCGCCCGCATCTCATTCGCGGTAGCGGAAATACCCCATTGATTATCCTGGATGAGATAAATGATCGGGAGTTTTTTGAGCACGCTCATCTGAAATGCTTCAGCGACCTCACCTTCCGTGACGGCACCATCACCGAGCGAGCACAGCACGAGCGGTTTGTCATCTGATTTCAGGAGTCCTTGCGATTCGAGGTAAGCAATGCCATGCGCCATTCCCGTCGCCGGGATGGCTTGCATTCCCGTGGCTGAGCTCTGGTGTGGTATGGTGGGAAAACCATCGCGTTTCAGACTCGGGTGGCCGTAATAAGTTCGTCCACCGGAAAAAGGATCATCGCCCTTAGCCATCAACTGCAACATCAGTTCATACGGCGACAAACCAATTCCCAACAAAATGCTTTCATCGCGGTAGTAAGGCGAAGCGTAGTCGAACGGTTGTAACTGCATGCCCGCTGCCAGTTGAATGGCTTCGTGTCCCCGCGAGGTGCTGTGAACATATTTGCTGCAGATCTCACGATTGTCGTCATAGGTTTCGGCCATTCGCCTGGCGGTGCACATCAGCGAATATGCCTTCAGAAGGATCTCCGAAGGTAACTCGGGCTTTAACTTTTTTTTCTGTGATCGTGAAGTCTCTGCAACAGCCATCTCTCTCTGGTTTTGGTACCGGCATAAAGATAATGGATTTTGAAAAATCAACCCGTTTGAAATCGGAGGGTGTGGTTTGAAGTTTGTAGTAGTTTGAAGTTTGTGGTTTCTAATTCATTCGTAAGTCTACCAAAACGCCGTGATCGTCGTGCCTGCCTGCTGAAGCTCTTTGCGTAGACATGGCCTGCCTGCCGAAGCTCTTAGCGTAGGCATGGCCTGCCTGCCGAAGCTCTCAGCGTAGGCATGGCCTGCCTGCCGAAGTCTGGCGGGATTGTGTGAGGGAACGCAGGAGGGGCCACCGTGGCCGCTGGGACCCTGGATTCTTGAGACTCTACGGATTATGGGCCTCCTTTCGGTTTTGATCACTCTCGCTTAGGCGACGAAACATTGTGTCCATTGTGGTTCTTGGTGTTCTTTGTGTTACTGCATTTTGAGACTCTATTCATGAGCACTCTGTAAAATCAAGACAAACGGCGCCGAACAAATCCCAATCCCGATAACTTCGGGATTGGTGCTTGGTCATTGGAAATTATGATAGCATCTTTGCCGATCATGACCAGAGACTCCATCAGCAGTTGGTTCAAAGACCTCCAATCCAGGATCTGCCTCCAGCTCGAGCACGCTGACGGAAGCGGCAAGTTCGTCATTGACGAATGGACCCGCGAAGCTGGTGGCGGCGGGATCACACGGGTGATGACCAACGGCGCTATCATCGAAAAAGGCGGTGTAAATTTCTCTGCCGTATGGGGAGAGACCCCTGCACAAGTGCGCAAGACCCTGGAGATCCCCCATGCGGATGCGTCCGGGTTCTACGCAACGGGCGTGTCGATCGTCCTTCACCCCCGCAACCCAATGGTGCCGATCATCCACATGAACGTCCGGTATTTTGAGATGTCGGGTGGGACCTGGTGGTTTGGCGGCGGCATCGACCTGACACCGCATTATATTAATGAAGAGAATGCGCGGTTCTTTCATCAGAAACTGAAAGCAGCATGCGACAAGCACGATAGCTCATACTATCAAAAATTCAAGTCCTGGGCAGATGAATACTTTTTCATCAAGCATCGAAACGAAACCCGGGGTATCGGTGGGATTTTCTTCGACCACCTTTCGGGTGGTGACGGTTCTGACAAGCATGCGCGATTTGAATTCGTCAAGACTGTCGGAGAAACATTTGCGCCGCTGTATGCCGAGCTGATGAAGAAGAACAGCGAACTACCTTTCGGCGACCGCGAACGGAGCTGGCAGTTGCTCCGCCGCGGGCGTTATGTCGAATTCAATCTCGTGTGGGACCGTGGAACGAAATTCGGACTGGAGACCGACGGCAGATCTGAATCAATACTCATGAGCTTGCCTCCCACTGCGTCATGGGAGTACAACTATCAGCCCCCATCCGGGTCGCCA
>CAZLWX010000236.1:0-3577 GCA_964563295.1 uncultured Roseivirgaceae bacterium
TGCCTCGATGTTTTATTACGACGAAACTGTAGCCGGAAATGAGGACGCGGGTTATGTCGAGTTTCCGGACGTTGCTAATACCGAAACATTAACAGTTGGACTTGGTTATACGCCGTTTATCCGTCAGAATATTCTCAGTGGGCCTGTAACTATTGACCTTACTGGTACTGTGAACCAGGGTCCTATTAGCCTTCCTGTGACTTACACCAATACGGGCAATGCCGCTGCTGATGGATACAATCTCGTTGGCAATCCCTATCCTTCCACGATCGACTGGGATATCGCAGCGGGCTGGGCCAAGACCAACATGAGCAATACGATCGCGGTCAGAGATAACGGCGCTGGTGGAGTATTTCAATATTGGAACGGTTCAACCGGGGGACTTACTAATGGCCTGATCGCTGCCGGTCAGGGTTTCTGGGTTCAGGCAACGACCACCGGTGCGTCCCTGGAGGTGAATGAACAAGCGAAGACTTCGTCTACGGGCGCATTTTTCAGAACCCAGGACAACTCTCCTGAGGTCGACGTGATTGAGATGACCATATCAAACGGCACCATTACTGACAGGGCATACTTTCAGTTCTCCAAGGCGTCGTCTGCAGGGCTTGACCCGTACGATGCGCGCAAGCTCAACAACGAAGCATTCGACTTTGCAATTCTTTCAGATGACGATATCCTGATGGCGATAGAGGCGACAGACAAGATCCCCAAGAAAAAGGAGTCCATCCGCCTGCGGATAAAGGACATGGCGAAAGGTGCTTACACATTTAGACTCACGTCTTCGGGCAAGCTCGCGGACTACGATTACTTTTTGCTCGACCGTTTTACAAACAAAAGTGTCGACCTGCAGGAAACGCCGGTGTATTCCTTTAGCGTGACATCGGAGCAGGCTACCTTCGCACCGGATCGCTTTGAATTGTTCCTGGTGAAGGTGAAAGGGAAAGAGGACGACGAGGAGGCAGAGGTCAAGATGGGCGTCGACGTCTATCCCAATCCAACCAGTGGTCTTGTAACAATCAGGGTGACGGGCGAGTCCGTGAAGGATGCCGTATTGTTGAGCAGGACGGGCGCCGTCGAAGGCAAGATAGACCTGGTTGAAATTAACGATCAAACGTGGGAGGGCACGTTCGACCTTTCCGGTAGACCCAATGGCGTTTATATCGTGCGCGTGAAATATGGCAAGGGTAAGACCGCCAGCCAAAACGTCATAAAGAAGTGATTGCCATGTTTCGGATACCCACTGTTTTTCTTACGAGTCTATTTTTTCTTGTCGCGCACATGGCATCGGCGCAGCCCGGTGATCCGGGGGGCGACCCGGACAATCCTGTGCCACTTTCGGGACTCTTTTACTTGTTAGCCGCCGGGGCCATACTCGGCGTCAGGAAATTTACCGACATCAGGAAAAGGAAAGACCATTGACCTCTTTTACCGAGATCATTAGCAGGCTGACGATCCTACCGCGGTGGACCATCATTGCCATTGACTTTGTGGTCCTGCTTGTCGCGGCTACCCTGGGATACCTGTTGAGATTCAATTTCGATATCGAGGAGATGAACGCATTCCATCCGGTCTCCGGGATCCTGCTGTTGTCGTTAGGCGGCGTGGCTGCATCGGTGGTGACCAAGAGTTATGCCGGCATCGTTCGGTTTACAGGAGTTGACGATGCCGTCAAGATTTTTTTTACGTCAATCCTGAATCTCTCTCTGACGGGTGCCATCAACCTGCTTTATTTCTATAACACCGGCAAGAATTTCGTTCCGTACTCGATCATCATTATCTTTTTATTTACGTCAGTGTTTTTTCTGCTGTCCTACCGGTTGATGGTCAAGAATATCTATTCGTTCTACCGGTCGGAGGTGAGCACAAAGATTAAGGTTGTAATTTTTGGCGCCGGCCAATTGGGTATCAGCACCATGCAGGCGCTGCACGCCGACAGCCGCGGGAAATACAAGGTGGTGGGATTTCTTGAAGATGATCCCCGCAAGATCGGCAAGGTCCTGCATGGCATCAAGATCTATCAGCCCCGCTACCTGCACCGGTTGGTAAAGAAAGATAATGTTCGGGAGGTGATCATTTCTGTTCATGAGCTGTCACAGGAGCGCAAAAACAACCTCGTGGATGTTTGCCTGCGGTATCACCTGAAGGTAAAAGCAGTACCCTCCGTAGAGACCTGGGTTTCAGGCAACCTGAGCTCTGGTCAGATCCGCGAAGTCAATATCGAAGACCTGCTGGGCCGCAATTCGATTTCCCTGGACGACAGCAAAATTGACCAGGCGATCCGGAATAAACGGGTGTGCATCACGGGCGCGGCAGGATCGATAGGGAGTGAACTGGCCAGGCAAGTTATCAAGCACCATCCCCGCGAGCTGGTGTTGATCGATCAGGCGGAGTCACCGCTATACGAGCTCGAGCGTGAGTTGAAGGACAAAGCTTACCTCGAGCGTGTTTTCTTTTATCTGGCTGATATCAATCACGCCACCCGCATCCGGAACCTGATGGAGTCCCACCGCCCCGAAGTCATTTTTCACGCGGCGGCATACAAACATGTTCCCCTGATGGAGAGCAATCCGGCGGAAGCCATCAGAACGAACATCCAGGGTACAAGGATACTGGCTGACCTTGCCGTCGAGCTCAAAGTGGAGAAGTTTGTGATGATCTCCACCGACAAGGCGGTCAACCCGACTAATGTCATGGGATGCTCGAAGCGCATTGCAGAGATCTACGTTCAATCGTTGAACAATCACCTTGATCTCATCGGACAGCCTCATACGCGTTTTATCACGACCAGGTTTGGCAACGTGTTGGGATCAAATGGTTCGGTGATACCATTATTTCAGAAACAGATTCAGAATGGAGGTCCTGTCACGGTCACTCATCCGGAAGTGATCCGTTATTTTATGACGATACCGGAAGCGTGCCGGCTCGTGCTGGAGGCGGGTATCATGGGCCACGGCGGAGAAATATTTCTATTCGACATGGGACGTCCGATCCGGATCTATGACCTCGCCCGCAAAATGATCCTGCTTGCCGGTCTGGAGCCCCAAAAAGACATCGACATCGTCTTCACCGGCTTGCGCGAAGGGGAGAAGTTGTTCGAAGAACTGCTGCACAACAAGGAGAACACGGTCAAAACCCATCACGAAAAAATTCTCATCGCCAAAGTTCAGGAATACTCTTACCAGGAAATCGACAAGTACGTTGACTTGTTCCACGATCTCATCAACGATCGCAACGAACTCAAAATGGTTGCGTTGATGAAGGAGCTGGTGCCGGAGTATAAAAGCAACTATTCGAAGTTCGAAGTACTCGATACGCTTCGGTCGTGAACGGGTTTGAAGTTTGAAGTTTGTAGTTCCGGGTTCCGCGTTCCTGGTTCCCCGTTCCTACCGTGGACTGTTGACCGTTGACCATTCGCAACACCGCCCTGACCCCATCAATAGACTCTCCATCGCAACCTACTCTGCCATGGACCATGGACTTGGACCATGGACCATGGACTAAGGCACGAATTAGAATTACGAACATCAAGAATTTGGAACCCGGAACCCGGAACTAGCGTCCCTTCGGCCTCCGATAA
>CAZLWX010000237.1:0-3574 GCA_964563295.1 uncultured Roseivirgaceae bacterium
GCCGATTCCGTACAGGCGAACGCACTCAGTGAAGAGATCGCCAATCTTGAAGTCAAGTACCGGGTAAAACAACAGCAGCAGGAGATCGAGCTGTTGAAATCGCAAAATGAACTTCACCTTGCGACGTCAAGAAACAAGGATTTGGTCTTGATGACAACCGTAGTGTTTTCAGTTCTCATATTGACACTACTGATATTGTCATGGCGATCTCTAAGGATGAAGCAGAAGGCAAATGCCATCATAAAGGAAAAGAATGAAAGGCTGGAGCATCTCAATCACGAAAAGAACAGCCTGATGGGAATAGTAGCTCACGACCTCATATCGCCTTTGAATTCGATTGCCGGCATCGCGAGCGTTCTCCCTAGTGTGGGCCCGTTAAATGATTCGCAAAAAGAATTTGTCACAGTGATCACGGATGTCGTGAACAACGGACGTGCCTTAGTAAAAGACCTCATGCACCTGTCGGCGCTCGAGAACAATGAACTAAAAGTTCGCCTTGAACCGGTGTCGATCACGGACGTGTTAGCGGATTGTAAAGCCAAATACATGGCGGAATCGATCCGCAAAGAGATCGACGTAGTGATTGTCGATAGCGATGCGATCGATCCGGTGCTCACGGACAAAAGTCATGTCGATCGCATACTTCAGAATCTTCTGTCGAACGCTTTAAAGTTTTCAAAACCCGGCACCACAGTGCGGATGGGCGCCTCGCGCAAGGAAGATGCCATAACATTTTTTGTGAGCGATGAAGGACCTGGCATAAGCGAGGAGGACCAGAAGCTGATGTTCAGAAAATTCATGAAGCTGAGCGCACGTCCCACGAACGGCGAGTCATCGACGGGCTTGGGACTCTCGATCGTAAAAGGGTTGATTGAGGAACTCGGTGGAAAGATCGAAGTAGAAAGCGTCATGGGAAAAGGGACAACTTTCACGTGTGAGATCCCGGGGACACCGGTGTCCCGCTCCCGGGAGGCCGTAGTTTCCGAATAACTAGTAAGGTGCCAACCAGGGCACGGTTTACTGCTTAAGTGTATCGATGAAGAAAATCTGTGATTTCGTTTGGGTTGATCCTAATAAGACGAACAGCGCCCAATTCTGGCTATTAGTGTAGGCGATCATAGGCTTATCTAACAATTTCCGCCAGATGTTTCCGTGATGCACCCAGAGCAAATAAAGAGCGAACCATCAAGTCAAGAGAAACAGATGGGTCGCCCGACTCCATTTTCGCCACTCTGGACTGACTTGATTTGATCTTGCGAGCAAATTCAGTTTGTGTGAAACGCCTGGCCTTCCGATAGACCTGGAGTTCCTTCCCTAACGCTATTTTAAGTTCAATATATTTTGCCTCCTCAGGTGATAAATCCAGGAACTCCTGAACATTCCCCACTTTAAATCCCTTTGATTCGAGACGTTTTCTTTTTGACTTGTTCATACTATCCGTCATAGTGCCTAATCCTACGCTTGCAATTATCAATTGCCTGCTTCGGGGTCCTCGGGGTCTTCTTTTGGAACACGTCGAGTATAATAAGTGCATCCGTATCTATTCTGTACACAACCCTCCAATTCTTCTCGCCATCCACAATCCGAAGCTCGTGACATCTGGCCCCAACGGTCGGCATCGGACGTGAATGTGGAAGAGACAATTTTTCTCCTTTCTGAAGAAGCCGCAGCAAATACCCTGCCTCCACTCTGGCCGAAGCTGAAAGCGGAGGGGGTCTTTATCTCGCCTTGGAGCCAGACAAGCGGCTTGTCACTCTTGCTCATCCGCCACAAAGATATGTCAATATTGACATAACATCAAGTGAGACGATAACGTTCCATACCAATAAATTCAGCAGTACACATGAAGGCCCAGCATTACGGACCGTGAACCGTTGATTTGAAGAGTCTAAAAAAATCGTCTCATTCCTCGTCCAGCCGGCGTCCCTCAATTACGAATTACAAAATTACAAATTACGAATTGCTTTCCCGGGCGTGCCCCCTTTCCAAGCCGCACTCTCCCCCGCGCCTGGGGTCGCGCTATCCGTTCCAACATCCCAACGCCCAGGCCACTTCGGTTTCCACTTCTATCGCTCACGCGGATGAATGGTAACGTTGAAGTTTTGCGCTTTTGATTACTTTGGGGCCATAATAACAATTGGTAATGGCCTACGATCAACATCTCGAAGAAAGAATATCAAGTGTTCTCAAAAGAAAACACGTCACGTTTGAAGCGAAGAAAATGATGGGCGGATTGTGCTACATGGTGAATGACAAGATGGCCGTCGGAATAATCAAGGACTCACTCATGATACGGATCGATCCTGAACTATATGAGCAGTCACTCAAAAAGAAGGGTGTCCGTCGAATGGACTTCACCGGCAAGGTATTGAAAGGGTTTCTTCTCGTGGACTCCACCGCCATCGACATGCAAAAAGATCTGGAAAATTGGATTCAATTGTGTCTGGATTTTAATCCAAAGGCAAAGTCTAGTAAAAAAGCTGGATGAGCACAATGTAATAATTAGTGCTGCGATCAAGTGCCTGAAATAGCCACTAAGGCACTAAGGCACTAAGAAATACCCAAGTCGGAACCACAAACTTCAAACAACTTCAAACTTCAAACTACAAACTTCAAACTACAAACTGCTCCCTCCCCCATGAAAAGACACCTCGTTCTGACTCTGGTAAGCCTCTGTGTTGCCGCAATCGAGTGCATCAGCCAACCTCAATTCACTTCGGTTCAGGGTGTGGTTTACGATTCGGTAACGGAGCATGCCGTCGCCGATGCTTATGTTTTCATTCCGGATAGTCCGGTTGGCACAGGCACGAGTGAACTGGGAGAATTTCAACTTTCTATACCGGCGGAAATGGCTGGCTCCACAGCCGTGATATCATGTTTGGGCTATAAAAGCAAACGTTTAACGGTGAACGAATTGAATGCCCAATCGTGGAATCGGATTGCGTTAACCCCTGCGGTAACAATGCTCACTGAAATTGTCATTAATGAAAAATCAGATTCTGGCCGGCTCATCTTACGGGAAGCAATCCGACGAATTGATGTGAACTACCCAACAAAACCACACTTGCTGGAGGGTTTCTATCGTGAGATTTCAATAAAAGATACGGTCCCCACCAGGCTCATTGAGGCGTCAATAGAGATCGAGGAAAAAGGGTATCAAAGAAAAGTAATCGATAAGCAAACGCTGGACATAGAAAAATCCAAAATCAGAGTCAAGGAAATGCGCAAGAGCGACGACCTCCGACAATACGATCGTTGGAGTGACGCGATGAACAAAGTGATGGGTGAAAAGAATGACTTATACGAAATACTGGAGGACAATTATGTAAGGTTTCTGGGCTTTAAATCACCTCACTTTCTATCAAACACCTTCTTGCCCGACTATGATATTTATCTTGAAGGGCACACCACTCTCGACGGCGAGCAGGTCTTCATAGTCTCGCTGGAGTCGACCGGCGACCTTTTCTTCAAAAGGCAGGTGCGGTTCTATGTACACAGCACCTCATTCGCCTTTTTGCGGATTGAGAACGCCAACCTCATCAACGAAAAAATCGAGCAGCTGAAATATGCCGGG
>CAZLWX010000238.1:0-3516 GCA_964563295.1 uncultured Roseivirgaceae bacterium
GAGAACAAAAAGCTCAGTGTTCTCACCACGCCTATCGCGATTACAGGCCAGACGGTTTGAAGATAGTCCAACGAAACGCCCAGCGACGTGTCCACAAACACGGAGACGGCAAACAACAATCCTGTGAAAAGCAGGAACAGCACCTGGTTGCCGCGTGCGCGGGAATGATAGGAAAATCGCAACTGCCGCCGGGCGCGGATGTTCCAGACTTTTTGCACAGCGAACTTGATCACGGTCAACAGCGTGGTCGAGACAAACAAGAAGAACACAATTCCGGCGATCGTGATCCACCAATTAGTCTCGATGGACAAGAAATTGTTGACGATTACCTGGATGTCTTTGGATGTCTCGCGCCCGAAAGTCGAAGCGATTGTGCGAAACACATAATTACTAACCGACCGGGTTCCAGAATACAGACCAAAAAGGCTAACCAGGATAACCAGGGCGGGGGATAGTGAAAAGGTTGCAAAAAAGGCGGTTGACGACGACAGTACCAGTGGGTCTTTTTCCTTAAGTATTTGAAAGCCTTTTTGCAGGGCACTGAGAAAGACCTTTGCTCCAGCGGCCATGGTTGAAAAATCTCGGATCAAGGATTAAAGAATCGTTCCGGCACGAACGGGCGGCACGGAACTTTTAAGACTACAAAATGCCTTAGGCGAATACATAAAAGTAGGCTAAATTTCGTTTTTACATTCATGAAAGATCGTATAAAGCTCTGGCATTCAGTTTCCTTCCTGATACTTTTCGCGCTGTTGTTCGTGGGTATTTCCTGCCGCGAAGACGATCCCACGCCCGACCCAACCAACGCGGCTAATGAGAAGATCGACTCCTGGATCCTGGAAAATATGGAATTCTGGTATCTCTGGAACAATGAGCTTCCCGGCTCGCCAGACAAGAATCTTGACCCAGCGGCTTTCTTCGAGTCTTTGCTCGTGGACGAAGATCGTTTCTCCTGGATTCAGGAAAACTACCAGGAGTTGCTGAATTCATTGAAAGGTATCAACAAAGAAGCCGGATATGAATTTGTGTTATACAAGGAACAAAATAGCGACAATGTTTTTGGCCAAATACTGTATACGAAACCAGCGTCGCCAGCCGAAACTGCAGGACTGAAACGCGGGGATAAATTCACCCATATCAATGGACAACAAATGACGCTGTCGAACTACCAGCAGTTGCTCGGCGCGCTCAAGGAGAATCACTCGCTGCTCTACGAACCGATGGCCGAAAACGGGAATTTTGGTGCCCCGCAAACCGTGTCACTTACAGTTGTTGAATACGCGGAGAATCCCAATTACCTAAGTAAGATCATCGAGGTCGGCGACAAGAAGATCGGTTATTACGTCTACAATTTCTTTGCGGCGGGACCAGACAACGATTCTGAGGTGTACGACGAGGGCATGGAAGGCATCTTTGCGGATTTCAAATCGGCGGGTGTCACGGACCTGGTGCTGGACCTTCGATTCAACAGCGGCGGCTCGGAGTCGTCAGCCAACAACCTCGCCAGTCTCATCGGAAAGGGTGTGGATGAATCCAAGGATTTCGCCCGACGCGAATACAACAACGACGTGGAGACAGCGATCATCAACGATCCCAATTATGGCCCTGACTTTCTCGTAACAAAATTCCTCAATCAACCAGCTAATATTGGTCAGATGCTGGAAGGATCAAGGGTGTATGTGCTGACCTCGTCGCGCACCGCCTCCGCGAGTGAACTGGTGATCAATGCACTGAAACCTTATATGGAAGTATTCCTGATCGGCGATGTCACCTATGGTAAAAACGTAGGGTCGATATCGCTCTACGAACCGGATGACCCGGAAAACACATGGGGCATGCAGCCGATCGTGGTAAAAGTCTATAACAGCCTCGACCAATCCGATTATAGCAACGGATTCCAGCCGGATATCGAAAACAAGGATAATAGTCTGTTTTTGAAGCCATTAGGTGATGAAAATGAAACTTTACTTAAGGCTGCTATTGCCCAAATTACGGGCACAGCCGACACCGGGCGCGCACCCGCCGGTCCGGGGTTGGAGGTTGTTGGACACTCCCTGGACTTGAAACGGGGGAGCTACAATCTTGTCATCGATCAGAAGATAGGACTCGAACTCCAGTCACACCAGGGGCTTTTCTGAGTCTTTCTTAGTGTGCATCGGGACGCGGGGGACATTGAGGATGCCTGTGCTACAAGCTAGCCCTGAACCAGGAATCGGGAACCCAGAATTTGTTTAGATTTGACTCACGGCAATTTGAGTCACCATGCGAACATTGGTCCTGTTCCTTTCTTTTCTCGCCTTCGTAAGCGAGGCACAAAATCCGGTTGGCATTTTTCAAAACACCGCTGATGTCGGCAAGCCAAAGAACGCGGGGCATGTCACCTATAACAATTCAGACCAGGTATATACGTTGCGCGGCTCGGGGTACAATATCTGGTTTGGGCGCGATGAGTTTCAGTATGCCTTTAACCGAATTAGCGGGGACTTTATGCTTACTGCGGACTTCGAGTTTGCCGGGAAAGGCACCGATCCCCATCGCAAGGTCGGATGGATGGTCCGCCAAAGCACAGATGACGATGCACCACACGTCAGCGCGACGCTGCATGGCGATGGACTGACGGTCCTTCAATGGCGCGTGCTCAAGGGTGCTCACATGCGCGACCCTGAGGACGAGATCTTTGCTTCCAAGTCCGGCTACCGGACATTACGGCTGGAGCGAAAGGGACGCACCTACTCGATGTACGCTGCCCACTGGGGCGAGCCGCTCCAATTGATCGGTTCATATGAATCGCCTGGCCTTGGCGATGAAGTATTGGCAGGCCTGTTCATCAGCTCGCATAATCCGGACGTGATAGAAGAAGCTCGCGTGTGGAATGTCCGGATTGATAAGCCGGTTCCGGACGACTATAATGCCTATCGGCAGGGGTTCCTGGGATCACGCATGGAGATTGTTAATGTGTTTGACGGCAAACGCAAGGTTATCCATGAGTCGAAGGCAAGGTTTGAAGCACCGAACTGGATGCCCGACGGCCAAAAGCTGCTCTTTAATGGCGATGGGACGATTTGGACAATTCCCGTGGAGGGTGGCTCTCCCGAGAAATTGAATACAGGTTCCGTGGTGCGCAACAATAACGACCACGTAATCTCCTTCGATGGAAAGATGCTCGCTATAAGCTCTCACCGCGATGGACTGGCGGGAGGGGGCTCCACCGTCTATGTACTTCCACTAAAAGGTGGTGAGCCACGGATGATCACTGAAAAAACTCCTTCGTACCTGCACGGTTGGAGCCCAAACGGAAAGGAATTGGTGTACGTGGCACAACGCGGAAAACCTGAATACGACATCTACAAAATCAGCGTAAATGGAGGCGACGAGATCGCGCTCACCGATAACCGAGGCACGCATGCCGACGGGCCTGAATACTCGCCGGATGGCAAATACATCTACTACAACGCCAATAGCAGTGGCACCATGCAGTTGTGGAGGATGAAGCCCGATGGATCGGCGAAGGAGCAA
>CAZLWX010000239.1:0-3483 GCA_964563295.1 uncultured Roseivirgaceae bacterium
CGTGCATGCGGTTCGCCTCCCTCCTTTCCAGGTGAATCCTGTGGTTCATTCGTTGCTTGTTAAGGATGAGCAAGAGCGCCAAGATCAGCGCGGCAAGGATCAGGAACGCATAAACCACGAATGCAATACCTGATTTCCAGAAAGGCGGCAAAATCGTGATCTTCACCATCGCGGGAGAGTCGCTGCTAATGCCGTCGTTGTTCAACGCTTTAACCTTTAATGTATAGTCGCCGGGGTCCAGGTTCGTGAACGTCACTTTGCGCTGGCTCGCGCTCGTCGTCAGCCATTCGTCATTGAACCCCTCCAGCATGTACTGGTACTCCGTTTTCTCCGGATGGAAGAAATTCGGCGCGGCGAATTCGACAGAGAATACGTTGTTAATAGGCTTCAGCGTAATGTGATCCGCTAGTGAGATCGACCTTTCCAGTATCAGGTTGTCATTGATCTCCTCTCCGATCATTACGCTCTTGTTAAAGACCTGAAAGTCTGTAAACAACACCGTGGGTTTCACTGTGTTGGTGCCGATGAGTCCCGGATCAAAGATGTTGAAGCCTCCACTTCCGCCAAAGACCAGCTCACCCGTTGAACACTTCAAGGCCGAGTTCTCATTAAAAGCCTTTCCCTGCAGACCGTCTGACTCATCGTAATTGCGAAAGGCAAATGTATGGTTTCCATTCGAGTCAATATTTATTTGCAATCGGGACAGGCCATTCGGCGTGCTCATCCAGATGTGACCCAGGTCATCCTCCAGGAGGGTCAGGATCATGTTGTGTGGAAGTCCATCCTTGTCTTTGAATGACCGGAATGTTTTTGTCTGCGGGTTAAAGAGGTTCAGACCGTTGTGGGTACCGATCCAGATGTCACCGCGACTGTCCTGCATCAATGAGAGCACGCTGTTGTGGCTCAACGTTGACGGATCATTGAGGTCGTTGAGGTAGTGTACAAACCTCCCGGTAGACTTCTCCAGAACCTCGAGGCCATAACCCGTGCCCACCCACATGTTACCGGCCGCATCTTCCATTAGTGCCGGAACATAATCAGTGTGTATGGAATTGAAGTCTCCGTTTTTATAATGCAGAAATTCGTTCTTGGACCGATCAAAGACATCGAGCCCGCCGCGCAGTGTACCAATCCAAAGGTTACCTCCGGAATCCTCCAGTATCTCCCAGACACTTTCATCGCCAAGGGTTCCCGGATCGGCCGGATTATGCTTATAGTGCCTGAAGCGCTGGCCATCGAAACTGTTCAGCCCTCCGTAATATGTCCCGATCCAAAGGATATTTTCCCGATCGAGATGAAGGGAAACGATGACGTCGTTGCTCAGTGAATTGGGGTCGTTAGTGTCGTGTCGATAACGGGTAAAACTGTTTCGCTTGCGGTCGAAATAGATCAATCCTCCGCCGTTGGTTCCGATCCACAAGTTGCCCGCGGCATCCTCTTCGAAGGCGTTGATGTCGTCGAATGGCAAACTCTGCGGCCGTGACCGGTGTCGCCTGACAAGCGGAAAGCGGAAAATGTTCTCGTGGTAATACGAAATGCCGTTCTTGAAGGTACCGATCCAGATTATCCCGTCCTCATCTTTGTAAACGCTGTTGATGCTGTTCTGCCCCAGGCTTTTTTCGTCTTCCTCATCATGGAGAATGTACTGTACGCGGAAATTATCGTCTTTGTCGATGAGGTTAATGCCTCCGTGGTCGGTGGCGACCCAGATCATGCCGTTGTTGTCTTCAACAATCTTTCGAACAATGTCCGAATTCAACCTGATGTCCGGGGTGTTGGCATTGATGCGCCTGAGCTTGTTTTCCGATACATCGAAGAAGAAACATCCGTTGTTACTATTGCTGAACATCCAGACGTCGCCGTCGGAGTCAACGGTCAGATCATACTCGAAGGTTTGGTCGTGAAAGAGATCGCGCAATTCGGTGTTGCGATAGGTGATCTCCAGCTTTTCCCCATCGAGCCTTTCGAAGACACCATTGTTGTGGATAATCCAGAGGTTGCCGTCGGCATCGTCATCGAGTGCCGACATGGAGGTCGAAGCAATTGCCTTCTGGTTATCCGGTGCATGCGTCAGGCGCACAGTTTCATGTGTCCGCGGGTTGTAGCGAAAAAGTCCCTGGTTGTAATGCACAAACCAGAAGTTCCCCTTCCCGTCCTTCTTTATTTGAGTGATCAGGCCTTCGGCGATTGAAAGCTGTCTGAGCAATGCATTGGTATTGCGGTGAAAACTTTCGGATTCAGGGTTGTAAACGTTGTTGCCGGAATTCGTGTACAACCAGATCTTGCCGTGTGGACCCTCAAAAATGCGGGAGATGTCGTTGACCAGAAGTGAGCTCGTATCACCCGGTATGTTCTGAAAAATCTTGAAGGTATAGCCATCATAGCGGTTCAGTCCCGATGCGGTTGCGAACCACATGAACCCGCGGCCATCTTTGACGAAATCATTGACCAGGTTGTGCGAAAGGCCATCGTGGACATCGAGCCGGGCAAATTGGTACTGCCGCGACTGACCAAATCCACTCAGCCAGCAGACACCAACAATCAGGCACAGGACAGCCTTCCGGTTCATTATACAAATTAACTCAACAATGGCATCACTTCATAGACGCAACCGGGCTCAAAAAGCCTCAAAACGATCAATCCGTCTGACGGCATAATTCGGGGAAATCATACCTTCGCATGGAGAGCCCGTTAATGATCATATGAAAATCGAAATCCTGGACGACCATGAAACCCTATCCCAGCAGGCCGCCGGCAGAATCGTCGGCCAAGTGCGGGCCCAGCCGGCGTCTGTGATTTGTTGCGCATCCGGCGACACACCGCGGAGGATGTGCCGGATTGTGGCGGATGAAATCGCCCGTCAGCACGTCGATTTTGGACGCGTGGCCCTGATCGGACTGGACGAATGGCTGGGAATTGATCCCTCAAATGAGGGAAGTTGTCATTACTTTTTTCGCAACGAAGTACTCCATCCGTGGAAGCTCCGGGAGGACCAGATTCATCTTTTCGACGCCTTTGCCCATGATCCTTTGGTGGAGTGCCGCAAAATGGATCAACTTATTCGAGAACGCGGTGGCCTCGACCTGATGATTGTAGGAATTGGAATGAACGGACATATTGGTTTCAACGAGCCGGGACAGCCGTTTGATCTCTATTCCCATGTCGCTGATCTGGATAAAACTACACGTTCTGTCGGCCAGAAATATTTCAAGGAGAAGACGGTCTTGACGCAGGGGATCACGCTTGGTCTCCAGCACCTGTTGGAAGCGAAGGAAGTAATTCTGATGGCAAGTGGTTCTGCCAAGGTCGATGTCGTAGCCCGCGCGTTGACGGGACCTGTCACTGAGCAGATGCCAGCAAGTGTCCTTCGTCGTCACGCAAACGCGACGGTGATGCTTGACAAGGAAGCAGCGGCGCGGGTGCTTTGAGGTGTTCAGGTGTTGAGGTGCTCAGGTGTTGAAGTGTTGAAGTGTTGAAGTGTGC
>CAZLWX010000240.1:0-3443 GCA_964563295.1 uncultured Roseivirgaceae bacterium
CGATAAGCGCGCCGGGAGCGTCTCCACATGGCTGGGTACGTATGCGATATACTACCTCCGCTACCTCTACGAGAACGGATACAATGACCCCGACGAAAATGTATCAGTCCCGATAAGTGTACAGGAACTTGCCCATCGGTACGCGCGCACCCAGACCGATAACCGCTATCCCCTAACTCCCGGCACTGAAGCGTTTGACAAGGCAAAGGCGCAAGCGTTGGAGGGCGTTGTGCCATTCGGCCCGAAATTCAAAGATGCCACGAATCTCTACCACGCAGAACTCCAATATGATTTCAAGAATGACATCAAATTCATGGAACTCCTCGCCGGTGGAAGCTATCGCGTATTCGATCTGAATTCCAACGGAACAATATTTGCTGATTTGGATGAGAACATTACCATAACGGAATATGGCGCCTACGTGCAGGCCGCAAAGTGGTTAGCGCACGAAAAAATCAAATTATCGGGATCAGTGAGGTACGACAAGAACCTAAATTTCAAGGGAAGGGTAAACCCCAGGATATCGGCCCTTTTTAAGGCTGGGGAAAACCACAATTTCAGGGCGTCTTATCAGACCGGTTTCCGCATACCCTCAACCCAGGGTCAGCACATCGATTTGAACGTGCTGTCTGCGCGACTGCTTGGAGGACTGCCCCGTTATGCTGAAAAGTATGACATCGTCAGGACCTCATCTGTTGATAACTCGAAATATCTATCGTTTGAAGGTACTTCCGTTCAGGACTTTAGGAGTGTGATTTTTGGCGGGGGAACTCTTCCCGAAGCTGTTGCTGAACTAGTTCCATTTACCAAGTTTAATCCCGTCAAGCCCGAACAGGTAAGGGCCATCGAAGTGGGCTATCGGGGTCTGATTAAGAACAATTTGTTCATGGACTTTTCCTACTACTACAACATTTATAACGATTTCATCACCAATGTCGTTGTCGTTACGGCCAAGGAGACCCCGAGCGGCGATCCGAACTATTTAACCATCCTCAATGGAACTTACGAGAACACGTATAGCATTTACACGAATGCCCCCGGCCAGGTGACTGCACAGGGAGCCGTGGCCGGCGTGAGCTACAACTTGCCCCGGCACTTCTCCGTGTCGGCGAATTACAACTGGAATCAACTCGGCGACGTGCCTGCGGGTTTCATTGCTGAATATAATACGCCGGAACATAAGGTGAATCTCAGCGTGGCGAACAGGAAAGTAACGGAGGAGTTGGGATTCAATGTCACGTGGCGCTGGCAAAGCGCTTTCGACTGGCAATCCTCCTTCACCCAGTACACGTTGTATCCGGTGCCTGCTTACAATACACTTGACGCGCAGGTCTCCTACAGGGTGCCCAGCATCAAGTCGGTCGTCAAACTCGGCGGGTCAAACATTCTCAACAACAAATACATTCAAAGTGGTGGCGGCCCCAACATTAGTGGCCTCTACTACCTTTCTATCACATTTGATCAGCTCATGAATTGAACGGATCCTGGAAAGTTACTGGGCGTGATGGGGCGTTATGAAACGTAAATCGATATTTTTCTTACTTGCTCTCCTCTTCATCGGGATCGGTTGCTCTGATGAAGAAAGCCGCAAACCGTACCTGGTTTCAGCCGAGTCGTACCTGTATATCAGCAAAACTACGTTGAAGTCGTTCATCCAAAGTGCAGGCATAGACGTGTCCAGCGAGGACCTTAAGTATGATGTGGAGCTCTTTAAGGTGACCTATCACACAACGTACAAGGGTCAGGAAATTACAAATTCCGGATTGGTAAGCCTGCCCGTAACGACGGACCCCGTCGGGATGTTGAGTTTTCAGCACGGCACGATGGTGGCCAATGCGGAAGCTCCATCACTCACACCCACCAGCAATCGGATCCTTTTCCTCTACGCCGCGCTCGCCTCACCAGGGTTCATTGCAGTTATTCCGGACTACACCGGTTTCGGATCATCTTCTCAATTAATGCACCCCTATTTTGTCGAGGAGGCAACGGCTACGGCCGTCATTGACAATCTTCGGGCAGGCAAGGAACTCGCCCTCCGGGAAGGGCTCTCGTTCGATAAGAAACTTTTCCTGGCGGGCTATTCGCAAGGGGGCTATGCGACGATGGCAACACACAAAGCGTTGGAAGAGCAGCCCCTTGATGGATTCAATCTGGTAGCGTCATTTCCGGCGGCAGGAGGATATGACGTAAAGGGAATGCAGGAATACTTTTTCTCCATTGACAGCTATTCCGAGCCCTTCTACATCGCCTATGTCGCCCAGGCATACCGCGTGTATTACGACTGGACGGAGCCGCTCAGCGATTTCTTCAATGAGCCTTTCGCAGGAGAGATTCCCAACTTGTTTGACGGATCCAAAACCGGAAGCGAGATCAATCAGGCGCTCACGGAAGACGTTCATGACCTGATCAATCCTAATCTACTGGAAGGCATCGATGAGTCCGCCCAATACGCATACATCGTTGACGCGTTCAACGACAATAGTCTACTCGATTGGATTCCGTCAAGGCCTGTTTACATGTATCATGGCGACGCGGACATCACGGTGCCCTATCAAAACTCGGTTGATACTTACGATCGTCTTCTTGACAACGGAGCTTCACCATCGGTGGTGCATTTCACAACCCTTCCCGGTGATGACCATGAGTCGGGTGTGTTTTCCTACCTTGAGGAATTTATTCCGATAATGCTCTCCCTGAGATAAAAAAAGCCCGGCGCTTAAATGGCGCCGGGCTTTGGAGTATCAGTCGCCTAATCTATTGCGGTGAAAGGACTCCCGCAATAACATTAATGTATCCATTATTTGCAGGATTTGCCCCAGTCGCCGCGAGCACATCCAGCACAGCAATCTGTCCCTCGGGAGTGGTATCGCCGTTAGAATCGAGAGCAATTCCCGTATTAATTGTTGGGGGAGAAGGCGGAGCACTCTTCGTTAGGGGAGTTAAGGCGCCGCCCGCCAGGGTCGGAATACCCACGCCCACCGTATAGTCGGCGTCCTCATGGTAATCGCCCATAACAATATGATTCAATAAGATGCCGTACCATTGCTGAGCGGTAAAAGTTGCCGGAGTGATGCTGGCCTGGGTAAACACCGCATCAGGAATGGCAAACACCGTAAGAATGTCTTCGCCTATCAGGATACCCCGGTCATCGATCTGGCCCAGCAGCGGCGGCTGCTGGTTGGCTAACGCAAAACCCTCGGCAAGTTGGATCACCTCCGAGAGCGTCGAAAAAGTCTCAGCAAGCAACAAAGGTTGTGCAACAGTTCCGAGTGTCTTCACCAGCAGCTCTCCAAGAATTGGCGGAACGATGACGGTATTGATAATATGAATGACACCATTCGTGCCCTTAATGTCGCGCGTGGTGAGTTCGGCGTCGCTAGTAGCACCGGTATCCAGCAGCTTGTCGTCTCCCGAACCCGTTATCGTGATGTTCTCGCCCTGCA
>CAZLWX010000241.1:0-3435 GCA_964563295.1 uncultured Roseivirgaceae bacterium
CTTTCTCCCATCAAGCCTGATTGGGCCGAAACAGATGTGCTGTTTCCAATACCGGAATCGGAAATGCTGCTCAATCCCAATCTCAAACCACAGAATCCGGGATATTAGATTCCGTCCCTGAGGGCGGCATCTGCAAGAGATCCGTCCTCAGTTCTTAACAAATCGCCACCATCTACAAAGCACTATGAAAAAAAGATATTCATATATAACACTCTTCACCTTCGCATCGCTTGTCGCGCAATCCCAGCCAAATGCCGATCCCCAGGTAGGCCAAAATTGTCCGGAGTTTACATTCCATGACGTGCATTACCCGGAAATGGAAAAAGTCACGCTGTCGGATTTTGAGGGGAAGTGGCTGATCCTGGACTTTTGGAGCAAGACGTGTGTGATCTGTCCGCGGAGCTTTCCCAAACTCAGCCAACTGCAGGAAGTGTTCCGAGACAGTATTCAGTTCTTGTTAGTGGGAATAAACAACACAAGGTTTAATGCAGACATCGAAGCCTTTTATGACGACCTCCGGTTAAAACACAACTTGCAGTTGCCGGTTGCTTACGACTCGGTTGCTAAAAAGGATTTTGGAGTTCACACCGTTCCTCACGTGGTAATCGTTGACCCGGCGCGCATCATACGGGCCATCACCTTGCCGAGCGAAATCAACGAAGATGTGTTGCGCTCCCTGCTTGCGGGGAAAAATCCGGTGATCAAACAGAAAGCGGATTGAGAAGGACGGGGCCCCACTCCGCCCCATCCTTTCCAATGTTACTCAGGGCCGCCGGTGTTCAATGCAAGGGGCATCGTTGACCCTCTTGTTGATGTAATAGTTTGTACCACCACTCTCAATTACACATCGAGCGGCCGTTCCCTCCGTACAAGGGGTCAGAAACGTCGGCGTTTGGCAACTCAACGCTTCTGACGTTGACTCAAAATAGGCAACCTCTGGTAACATAGCATTACCAAGCACACCAGCGCTAGCGGTCAAAACCGCTACGACCGCAAAAACAATCTGAATCTTTTTCATAATCGAATCATTTAAAGTTTACGAACAATTGGCCTACTCTCTTTTAGGTTTTCGGCCTTTCCCCTACCCTCGTTGTGACTGCAGCGCAACGAGGAACCGATTCGGCAAAATCTTGCACCGTTCGTCCATTAGTCAAACTGGTTGATCGTATAGCGTTTTACAACACCGGGATAACAGGCCACCACGCTGTTGTTCAGCACTCGGAAACTACCCAGGCGCTGTCCGTTTTGTCTGGGTAAATAGAAACTGAACAAATAGCTTTGAGTCGCGGTGTCGTAAACGTCAATAGTGGAATGATCTTCGAACATACCGACATGGTCGTTTTTTGCCCGGACAGCAGAATGCACGAAAAGTCGTCCTTGAAAAACCTGAATGTCAAAGTGCACCGGTGTGCGGGGACCAACCTGTA
Organism: uncultured Roseivirgaceae bacterium; assembly: GCA_964563295.1. GTDB lineage: Bacteria > Bacteroidota > Bacteroidia > Cytophagales > Cyclobacteriaceae > Chryseosolibacter. Next base: position 1,428 of record CAZLWX010000241.1, read on the forward strand.
CGATCGGGGGCGATTCCTCAATTGTCTTCCATCTCGAAATTAATTGCAGGTTCGTGTCGATCTCCAAAACCTCGTTCCGGTAGAAGTAAGCAAATAGAAGTCTGTTCGCCGACGCGCTATATCGCATGGTCCCGGTTGAACCGACAAAACCGCCGCCTTCGCTTTTGAGCAGGGCCGGATTAATACGAGTGAGCGCGTTTCCGGTTCCCGCCAACTTCACTTTTCCAATCACGTTTTCGTGCTCGCCGGTCATCGTATTCTCAAAGACACCCTGTGTAAAGAGATCATGTCTGAAAGGCACGGCCTGGGTAAAGGCAGCACCGATGTCAACGACACTGTCAACTTCCCATGTAGCCGTTTTCCCGAGAAAGATCCGCAACGCCCCGGCATCTTTGACATAAAAAAAGGGCGAGTCCACCTCCACCAACGCATCCAACGCCGTCGGAACTTCAAATGACTGAAAATCGATATCTATTCGTTCAGTGGAGTCAAGGGCAAGGTTGGTCTGTAGTAGTTGCGTGGATATGGATCTATCCCCAAAATAAAGATGACAGCCCGTGACGCCGGCGACATAGTATTCTTCCGTGCCCGTCTTAAGTTCGCTCCCTGGGACAGCAAAGTTGACCTTCAGCACGCGCAGAAAATTGTGAGCACTTTCATGTAAGTAATGCCATTGAAGGCCGCTTATTAAAAGCAAAGCGCCAACAATCAGGAAGGCCATAATGGTCAATCGTCTCTTCATTTTGCCGACGCAACAGGTTTTGAATGGCCTGCCTCAAACTTCAGGTCATAAAGCACAATAGCGGCTGCCGCCAGAAACAGGAAAGAAAGGTTCAGGACCAAATGGCCCTTCCAATGAAGACTTGACAATACGCCGCCGCAAGCGCACGGAAGCTTGTCACTGAACTTGAGGATCCACGCGACATACGTCGTGAATGCCGCCATCAAGCCAAACGATGCATATAACGCCATCAATCGGAAACGTGGAACAAGCAAGGCCGTCGCAACCACTAGTTCAGTTATGGGAACGATCCATGCCACCCAGCTTGCATGCGCCGCGAGGATCGGCGACTTGATCAACTGACCAAGAAACGAACCATGGTCGATGAGCTTTACACCTCCCGCGTACAGGAACAGTACGACATAACAGAAAATTGTCAACTCAATAAACAGAAACTTTGCCCGCTTCATGGGAATCATGAAATAAAAGTAAAGCGTCCGGCGCGGAACATTGTTTGCCTTAGGATAAGTAATGATTTACCCAATGATAAAATCCTGCTTAACATCTGTTAATGTCGGGCATTGCGATGTCTCAGCCTGCTGAGCGATTGAGGCGTAATGTTGAGATAGGATGCAATCAAGTCTTGCGAAGCGTTGAGCTCGATATGAGGATAGGTTTTCAACAGTTTTTGATAGCGTTCCCAGGCGTTCAGCGTGTGCAGATCCACGAGTCTTTCAATACTTCGCGAATGAAATTGGGCGGTGATGGCTCGCGCGAGGAGGTTCGCCTCAGGAAACTCGTCTGATAACCTGGTAACGGAGGCATTCGAAATGGAGAGCACGTCGCTGACCATCGTCAATTGTATTACTTCATCCGACCCGGACGGCGCAAAGCAACTGCCGGGAGAGAGTACCATTTCGCCCGGCTGAAAGAAAGCCGTCACTACGCGTTTACCTTCAAAAAGAGAGTAAGCCACCGCAAAGCCACTCTCCAGGAAGTAGGCAGGATTTGCCTGCGAACTCATCTGCACGAGGAAATGGTTTTTCGGACAGGTGACAAACTGAAGGTTTTCTTCCAAAGCTACTTTGAATGGCTGCGATAGTGGATGAACGCTTTCGAGCAACCTGACCAGTGCTTCCGATCTCATGGATTTCAGTTAGGCTGATGGCTAGACACGTGCCCCCGTAAAGAATAATGTGTGCCAAACAGACTTGACCCCACGTTAGGGATCGATTTTTTTACCAGGGCATCTTCAAGAGATTGTCTGTTCGCCTCCTGGTGGTTAAT
>CAZLWX010000242.1:0-3423 GCA_964563295.1 uncultured Roseivirgaceae bacterium
CTTGTTCTGCCACGTATACGTGTTCGAGAATGTGGAGCTGGTCCGCCGTTTTTCGGGTCTGTCGGTATACGAGTAGCCGATACTGACACGGGTCTTGGGGTTGTATTTGCCCAGGCGCAGTTGGGTGGCTTCCCGGAACGGCCACAGAAATTGCGGAAAGATTATTGATGCATTGATTCCGGCCTCCGTACTCTTGTAGACGTTTAGTTCCTGCGTAGCGGAAGCAACACCTTCGATGCCGATCCTGCCGTTGAGCTCGAAGTTCTCAAGCCCCCGGAAGATATTCCTTTTCTTGAAGCTGATATTATAAAATGGTCCCGGGTAGCCTTGCGTTACGTTCACCCCGACTTCGTTCGACCACTCATAACGGTCGAGTGGACTGGTAAAGATATTTGCAATGAATGTACCGCCTGACGTGTCGTAGTTGATATTCACGAACTTGAATGCGTCCAGGTTGGCGAGCTGACGTTGGGAATCGAATGTCCGGGTTCGGCTATAGAAATCGCCCGGTGTGAGGAACAAACGCTGACTGAGGATCTTGAGACTGTACTCCTTTCGGAAAAAGTTGTATTGGACATTCCGATAGCGCACTGACTGACGGCTCGACCCCGTCGATGGTGTTCCGGCGTCGGTGGTGAACCGCACGGAGTCGATCGTAAACTGTTTATGATAGCCTCTCTTTGCTGGGTCCAGGATCTGCACCATTACGGCCACGCGATGGTTGCCCAGCATGGCCGAATCAATCTGGAAATCGACATACTGGCGGCTGAAGTCGTAAAAGCCGTTGTCTTTGAGCAACAAGTCGATCCGCTCGCGCTCCGCGGTAAAATCCTCCTCTCGGTAGCGCTGTCCCTCGCGGATCAGTGAGCGGGCCTGGGTTTGTTTGAGCAAGTCGTAGATCGTTGAATCCGACACCCGGAAAAGTATGGTGTCGACCAGGTATGGCGCCCCCGTTTCAACCATGTACATCACCGATGTGAATCTCCCGTCTGATGTCCGCTGCGCCGTGACTTCGTTCTGGAAATAGCCTTCGGAAAAAAGGTAATTCTTAAAACGGTTGACGGTGATGTCGACCAGCGCGCTGTCGAAGACGGCGACGGGCTCGCCCCACTGCATGCGCTGGTTTCCAATGTCGATGAACGTGTTCAGGCGTTCAACCTTCTTTTGCTTGCGAAACTGGTAGTTGTTAATTTTTCGCTGCGACGTGGTGCGGGCGATCTTGTCGTTGAACTTCTTTTCGACCTTGGCTTTCTTCTGAATGTACTTTTCGCGGTCGTAGTTTTTTTCGCCCCAATAGTAAAGGGCGACAAGGTGGTAAATGGGGAGCCCGAGAAGTCGGCGGTTTGGCCGTTGGGCGTACAGGTTGCGCAGCTCCTCTTTATTGATGTGCGATGGCGCCGTTACATTTTGCTTGATTAGTCGCTGCTGCCCTTCTTTGAGATGACGTGTACCCAGGCATCCCGACAAGGCGATAGACACTAGAATTAGGTAAAAATATCTACTTTTCGCTGAAATCAAGTGCCCAAAGATGCTTTCAAAGGCCAATGCCAAATACGTCAAATCCCTGCAAGTAAAGAAATACCGAAAACAGGAGCAATGTTTTGTAGTGGAAGGCGCTAAAAGCGTGCAGGAACTGCTTCGGTCTGACCTCGATGTTTTGAAAGTGTTCGCTACGCCGCGACTGATTTCGGAGTTGGGTACGAACATAAAGGCAGCAGTTATTGAAGTGACAGAGTCGCAGCTCAGCGCATTGGGAGAATTTCAGACCAACAATACCTGCCTGGCGGTAGCCAGGATGCGCGAGAATGTATTTCCGACGATCGGCCCGTCTGAATTTGCGCTGGTGCTTGACAACATTCGCGACCCTGGAAACCTTGGAACCATCATCCGCATCGCCGATTGGTATGGCATTACGAAAATGATTGCCTCAACGGAGACGGCGGACTTTTACAGCCCTAAAGTCATCAGCGCAACCATGGGATCATTCACCCGTGTGCGGGCATTCTACACCGACCTGGTCGACTTTCTCAAACGTTGGGACGGGACGGTGTTCGGCGCTTTTCTCGACGGAAAAAGTGTTCACGATGCTGACTTTGGGACAGGTGGTCTAATCGTGATCGGGAACGAGTCGCACGGTATTTCAGCCGAACTCTTGCCATTCGTAACCGACAAGATCACGATCCCACGGTTCGGCGGGGCCGAGTCGCTCAATGCGGCTGTGGCCACGGCAGTTATTTGTGACAATATCAGACGAGCGAAGTAGCCAACGTGGACTTCTTAAAAGAATCCGCGGCTCGTATGCGACGCTTCCTCTGACAATTGTTCCGCGGTTGCCTTTCCGAGGTAGTTGTCGATGATCGAGTGACCGAGGTAGATCAGTGGCGTCAACAAGATCGCTACTGAAAATTTATAGATATAGTTGGTGACGCCGATCGCGATGATTTGTTCGTTGGAGAACACACCATAGAATGCCACGAAGAGGACGACAAAACTATCCACCAGTTGTGACACGAGCGTTGAGCCCGTGGCCCTGAGCCATAGTTGACGCGAGCCTGTCACGCGACGCAGTTTTTGAAAGACGAAGACGTCCACGAGCTGCCCGATGAGGAAGGCCGCCAATGATCCGACGATAATCCGCAGTCCCTGACCCAATACTTTGTTGAAGGCGATGTCCATGTTCACCGGGTTGCCGGCTGCATCTTTGCCCGTAACCCAGAATCCAGCGGGCGGAAGTTTGATGGCCAGGAAGATGACGATGAAGGCGTAGAGAATTAATCCGGCAGTGAGGTAACTGATGCGTTTCACCCCCGGCTTGCCGAAGTACTCGTTGATCAGGTCTGTGGTGATAAACACGATCGGCCAGATCACGGCGCCTGCCGTCAGGTTAAAATCCATGTCAAACCCCAGGATCGGAATGTGAGCAGGCTGGAGGCCGATTGTCGCTTCTCCCGAGAATATCTTCGTTCCGATGACTTCCGCGAGCAAAGCGTTGGTGATAAAGATTCCGCTCAATAGGATGAACAGCCTGTGTTTTTTCTGTTCGGTGGTAGGACTTGATGGTTCAGGCACTAGGCAAGGAGTTTGGTGCTAAATCTAGTGTTTTTGCCGTAATGACGTTTACTCTTTGATGGAAAAGACAAGGCCTTCTATCGCGAGCTCGCTTTCAGGAAAGATAGATCTGGCCTCTGCGAGGACCGGAGCAAGATCTTTGTATCGCGCCGAGAAGTGTCCGATTATCAGTCTCTTTACATTCGCTTGCAATGCAATCCTAGCCGCCTGCAAGGGTGTTGCGTGCAGCGTTTCCGCCGCCTTGACTTCTTCGTCGGCGGTGAAAGTAGCTTCGTGATACAAAAGGTCAACATTCCTGATTTGTTCAAGCATAGTCTCGTTGTAAGCGGTATCGGAACAATAGGCATACGACCT
>CAZLWX010000243.1:0-1346 GCA_964563295.1 uncultured Roseivirgaceae bacterium
AGTTCGTAACTCCGTCCCGGATCGCAACTCAACGCCGTGCGCGCCGTGGTTCGCTGTGCCCGCTGTGACCTTGCATTTTTAGACACGTCACCGCCACACGAAGCAAAATTCGGAGAGACGATTGAGTGTGTGCCTCACCGGAACTCCCGGGTTGAATTGAAGAATGTGCACTTACCCCAGAGGGAATGCTGCGCATTCTTTACAATCCAAAAATCTTGCCTAACAGATATAACAAAGCAGCTACACCCAGTAATCCAAAAAGCAGTCGATAGGCATTGAACCGTCCCGCGATGAGACCGGCGCTGAGGAGAATTTCTTTGTCGTTACTGGATAATGAGTCATCGACTTTTATAAAACCTTTTCCCATTGAAGTCAGCGTTGCCATTTTGTATTCTACGGTGGGATGGCCTTTGGCGCTCAACCATTTTAGATTTCTGCCAATGAGGTTGGAGGAGAGGCGGAAGGTGGTCCCGGATTTTAGTTTCAGGTGAGTTGCTCCAAAGAGTTGGTTCTTGATTTCACCGATCAGCTGGCCGTTCTTTTTAATCAGGATTTTGTTGTCCCAGAATCCAGCCCTGCTAAACTGCAGGCGGTCGTTGTCGGTAGTGAAGAGTGCGTCTGCACCAAGCTCGTTTGAAACCGTCAACGTGCCGATTGGCTGAGTGCTGGACTCGAAGTCAAATCTTTTTCCAGTCAGGTCGGAGTTTTTCCAGGTGATTGTTTCCAAGGCTGGACTAAAATACAAAATCGGGCACGAATGAGCAACCTGCTAGTTCGAGGTTTGTAGTTTGTAGTTCCGTGCGCGTTCGAGTTGCGTCTCTGGATATGTGGTTCAGGATTTCGAAGCAGCCAGTGTTCGTCGCCGGTCACCAGTCACCAGGTGCCAGTCGCATTCGACTAATTTAATCGCTCAAGGATAGCACGAAATTCCTGAAGACTGACCTTGCCCTTCTTATCGGTGAACAATCCCAGTTTCCGAAAATCAATTTGTCCGATTTTTGTCATCACATTGTATTCTCCGACAAAGTGGTCGAGACAAAGAAAGGCGGCGCTTTTATATCGGTTGTCACTCTCACGATACCCCTTCATAAATAATTAATGTTATGTCGCGCTATGGCCTTGCGTATCGAGAGTCTCCAAACAACACGGGGCCCGATGATGCCACTAAGGCACCAAGGCACTAAGAATCCACAATTGCCTTTGGCTCTTGGCCTTTGGCCTTTAGCCCTTGGCCCTGAGGCACTGCCTTATCGAGAACACATGCAGAAATATCGCTACCGGCAACAGCACCGAAGCCAGCAACACGTACGGGAGTTCTGTGAACCGCATTGAACCAGCGGCCTGAG
>CAZLWX010000243.1:1446-3409 GCA_964563295.1 uncultured Roseivirgaceae bacterium
TTGTCCTTCTAATGCAGGTAACACCGTCCACTCGCATTGGTGGTCATGTTGCGACACCGTGTTCCCTTCTTCGTTGTTCCAGAGCATTGTACGGAAAAAGTCCTATTGGGTTCGGGTGCTGGAGCTGTTGTTGGCGCCGTCCCCGATGTGGATTGCCCTTCATGGAGATAACAATAGCCACTTTCGTTGAGGGTTCGGTTGCGGCAACGCTCGCCCTTCCTGGTTGTGCCCAAACATTGGACGGACTCGGAACGCTTCTTTGCTCCAACGGCAGTCGTTGAACTCCACGCCCAGTCGGTGGGGTAGAAATGACTTTCGATTGCGTTTTCGACTTCGTCGGGGAGGCGAGGGAAGAAGTCGATTCCGGTCAATGTTTCGACGCTGTCAATGGTCACAGCAAATGTCGTGAGGGATGCCGTTGAGGAGGCGTGCGGAATAATTAGCCCGATGCCTCGGTGGAGGTCGGATTGAAGGATCACCTTGTAATAATATTCCGGCACCGAGACGCGGTTGGGACCGATGGTCGGAAGTCCGGCGCGAAGGACGGGGCCCGTGACGATATATACGGCACCGTATTGAACTGCCCAGGCACGCACGAGCTCCTCGGCTCTTTTCCACACACCTCGGTTGAAGCCGGGAGACTGCGGCGACATGTTGCTATAATAAAAGGACTCCGCTATCGTCGTCGCGGAGTAAGCCATGTCTGCCGCCGGCGCCAGGTGTCCACGGTCGTAATGGCTGCCGGCATAGTCGCCGTCGTTCGCAGTCTGGGTCGCGACTTTCGGGTCCATGAGAAATTTGTTGGTGCGATCGAATAGCGCGGTACATTCCTCGCGGGTCAATTCGTAGGCAACCCAATTGGCCTGTTCATGCGCTTCATTGTAGGAAAGGGAAAATCCCGAGTGGGTGATGATGTACTCGTTGGGCTTCAGCGATGGTATTTCGAGGTTCGCGATAGATGACGCCTCGCGAGGGTCATAACTCCAGGTACCGTCTTCGAACAGCAGGACGGTCTTTCCGTCGGTGGTGGTGGCTTGCTGTTGAGAAAAGGTCGCACTGGCGACCAGCGTGGCCAGGGCCAACAGACAGGTTGTTTTTGTGGGGTTCGCCATTTGTGGGGTGAGACGAAGTTAGGAAAATTCCGAATTCCTGGTTTCGCCTTCCGCATGTTTAGAGTTGGGATGCCTGCGTTGTGAACGTTGTGTTATGGTATTCGGGGCACTCGTAACGAAACAGAGGCTCAAAATGCAGTAACACGAAGTACACGACGGACCACAAAGCGCACAACGTTTGTTACTGGTTGCATCACAGAGCAGGCGATCCCGTTAGGAAGGTGTTAAGAAATGAAGATTGCCGAAATGCAGGGTCACGGCGGACACGGCGGTACACAGCGTTCACGGCGGGCGTGGAGTTACGATCTGGGAGGCAGCTGCTAATTTACAGTACAGCTCGCGAGCCAGGGTCTCAAAATTCAGTAACACGAAGTACACCACGGACCACAAAGCGCACAACGTCTGTTACTGGCATCGCGGAGCAGTCGATCCCTTTAGGAAGGTGGCTAAAATGAAGATTGCCGAAATGCAGGGTCACGGCGGACACGGCGGTACACAGCGTTCACGGCGGGGGTGGAGTTACGATCTGGGAGGCAGCTGCTAATTTACAGTACAGCTCGCGAGCTAGGGTCTCAAAATGCAGTAACACGAAGTACACCACGGATCACAAAGCGCACAACGTTTGTTACTGGTTGCACCACAGAGCAGTTGATCCCGTTAGGAAGGTGTTAAAATGGAGATCGCAGAAATGCAGGGGCACGGCGGACGCGGCGCTGAGCTTACACCTCAAACAAGATTCGTGCAATCAGTCTCACGGTCATTATAATACAAAGACTGGTGACTGGTGACCGGCAACTGGCGACTTGCCGGGTCTCGTTCGTGCGTCATGCGTTTTCAAAATAGCGCAGACT
>CAZLWX010000244.1:0-3400 GCA_964563295.1 uncultured Roseivirgaceae bacterium
CGCTATCAGACCAGCGTTGAAAACGACTACTATCATCAGTTTACCCGGAACATGCTGCAGCTGAATAACAGCAACCAAACCTTCAGTGAAATAGGACGATTGACGGGGATGGAGGCCACTGACTGGAGCTGGGGAGCGCTGATGTTCGATATGGACATGGACGGTTTGAAGGACATTTTTGTCGCTAATGGTATTTACCAGGACCTGACCAATCAAGATTACCTTCAATATGTTTCGAACGAGGAAGTCGTCCGTTCGATCGTGGCTAGCAACCGGGTTGACTATAAGCGCTTGGTGGAACTAATCCCTTCAAACCCGGTGCCGGACTACGCATTTAGGAATCTGGGCAATCTGAAGTTCGAGAACAAGGCAGAAGAATGGGGACTGGGGAAACCAAATTTTTCGAACGGCGCTGCTTATGGCGATCTGGACAATGATGGAGATCTCGACCTTGTGGTGAGTCGGGTGAATGAAGCGGCTTCGATTTACCGGAACAATGCGGATCAGCTTTCAAAAAACAACTCCCTGACTTTTGAGCTACGCGGGGAAGGCCTAAACACGGCAGCAGTCGGCACCCGCATCGAGCTCACCGCTGGCGAACGCCATTTTTACGTGGAACAAATGCCGAATCGGGGATTTGAGTCTTCTGTAGACCCCCGGCCGCATATAGGGCTTGGAGAAATTGATACCGTTGAAAGTATTCGAATTTGCTGGCCTGACCATCGGATGACAGAGCTTAAAAGCATAGCCGCAAACCAGGTGGTTGTAGCATATCAGAAAGACTCGAAGGTAGTGGGAGAAGATTCTCCTTCGAGCGGGAACACAATGTTTTATCGCGCCAAGCCACCGGTAGAGGTGATTCACAAGGAAAATCATTTCGTCGACTTCGATCGCGACAAGCTAATTTTTCAAATGATCAGCAATGAAGGCCCGAGAATCGCGACTGGCGATGTCAATGGCGATGGCCTGGATGATTTTTATGTTGGAGGCGCCAAGGATAGCCCGGGCGAGCTCTTGATACAGTCATCCTCTGGGGAATTTTACAAAACCAGCCAAAGCACATTTGAGGCGGACAAGGGTTCTGAAGATATGGGCAGCCTTTTCTTTGATGCGGATGGCGACGGCGATCTGGACTTGTACGTCTGCAGTGGAGGAACCGAATTTTCAACGAGCTCGATGGCGCTTGCAGATCGGCTCTACGTCAACGATGGCGATGGTGCTCTTCACAAGTCCGACCAAATACTTCCTTCATCGAAACTCGAGAGTACTTCGGCGGTAACTGGAGCAGATTACGACGGCGATGGTGATATTGACCTGTTCGTCGGTGTTCGAAGCCGGCCCTTTCAATACGGCATTCCCGTCGACGGCTATATCCTGCAAAACGATGGCCATGGGAGGTTCAAAGACGTAACGGATGCCATTGCTCCGGGCTTGCGAAAAATCGGAATGATCACTGACGGCGCATGGGCTGATGTGGACCGTGACGGTGACGTCGACCTGGTGATTGTGGGCGAGTACATGCCAATTCGCATTTTCATTAATAACGGGACTCGGTTCGATGAAAGTGCCTCCGCTGGCCTGGATGCTTTTCATGGCTGGTGGAATCGGATCAAGGCTGCTGATCTTGACAACGATGGAGACACTGACTTCGTTGTAGCGAATCATGGATTGAATTCACGTTTCCGGGCATCGGTCGACAAGCCTGTTACGATGCATGTGAATGATTTTGACCGGAACGGCAGCATTGAGCAAATTATCTGTGAGTACAATGGGGATCGAAGTTACCCGGTGGTATTGCGTCACGACCTAATGGCACAAATCCCTTCATTGAAGAAAAAGTATCTGAAATACGAAGAGTACAAAGATCAGACTATAACGGACATCTTTAGCCCCAAAGAAATGGAAGGCGCCATCGTGTTAAAGGCGACTGAACTGGCTACAGGGCTAATTATTAATGATGGAACTGGAAAATTCACTTTTCAGCGGCTCCCTATTGAAGCGCAAATGAGCGTCTGCTACGCCATCGAAGTCAGTGATTTTGATCACGACGGCAACAAGGACATTCTTCTGGGGGGAAACCAGTACCGTGTGAAACCGGAGGCCGGACGTTACGACGCCAGTTATGGAACCTTTCTGAAAGGCGACGGTAAAGGCAATTTCAGAGCCGTTCATGCGCGCGATTCAGGTCTCGTGATTGACGGAGAGGTCAGGGATTTTGCCTGGATTTCTGTGGCCAATAGTCGTCTCCTGCTGGTGGCGCGAAATAACGACACACTTCTTTTTTACGGCACACAGTAGACAACGATTAAACGAAGTGTAATGCAGAAACTTTGCAAGCTGTTAGTTGCCGCGCCCTTGCTGCTTTCGTCGTGTGGTGGGGTTGAGAAAGAGCAGAATACACTGTTTGAAACAATTTCTCCTGCACATTCAAATGTTACATTTCGCAATGACCTCCAGGAGGACGCTAATTTTAACATTATCGAATACCTGTATTTCTACAACGGCGGAGGAGTCTCGATCGGCGATGTAAACAACGACGGACTTAGCGACATTTTTTTTTCGGGGAACCAGGTCCAGAATAAGCTATACCTGAACAAAGGGAACTTTGTCTTTGAAGATATTACTGCACAAGCGGGGCTTGAAGGAAAGGGCAATTGGAAAACGGGAGCCAGCATGGTGGACATTAACAGTGATGGTTATCTGGATATTTTTGTCTGCGGTGTGGGCAACTATAAAAAGTTCGACGGCTTCAACCAGGCCTTTATAAATAATGGTGACCTTACATTCACCGAACGCACCAGCGAATTAGGGTTGGCGTTTACCGGGTTTTCTACTCACACGGCTTTTCTTGACTATGATCGGGATGGAGACCTCGACATGTACCTCCTTAATCATTCGGTGCATACACAGCGTTCCTACAGTATAGTCAATACTCGCGAGAAACCCGATTCGCTTGCAGGTGATCGCCTTTATAAAAACCTCCTGACAGAAACTGGAAAGACGCAGTTCATTGATGTCACCAAAGAAAGTGGGATGTTCTCGAGCGCCTTGGGTTATGGCCTTGGCGTCGGTATTTCGGACCTGGACTGCGATGGTGATCCGGATCTTTATGTTTCCAACGATTTCATTGAAAACGACTATCTGTACCTCAACAATGGAGACGGAACCTTTTCGGAGCAAGTCGGGCAGGCAATGGGTCATACCAGTCGGTTTTCAATGGGCAACGACCTCGCCGACGTTAACAACGATGGATGGGTGGACATCATTACGTTGGACATGCTCCCCAGGGATGAGGCTGTGATAAAGACGTCAGCCGGCGAGGATAGTTATGAGGTTTACTCGTACAAGCTGAAGTATGGCTATCACAAGCAGGTTGCCCGAAACACATTACAGGTCAATC
>CAZLWX010000245.1:0-3393 GCA_964563295.1 uncultured Roseivirgaceae bacterium
GCGGAAGCGTGCTCACCTTCGAGCACATGGAGAACGGAAAACAGTACGGCTTCGACAAAGTCATCATGCTCGCAGGCGGCATCGGCTTCGGCAAAGCGGATGACAGTCAGAAAGGTCACCTCTCCCCTGGCGACAAGATCGTCATGCTCGGCGGCGACAACTACCGCATCGGCATGGGTGGAGGTGCCGTGTCTTCTGTAGCAACGGGTGAATACGGCAACGTCATCGAACTGAACGCCATCCAGCGCTCTAACCCCGAAATGCAAAAGCGGGTGATGAACGCCATTCGCGCCATGATCGAGTCCGACAACAACCCGATCGTTACCATTCACGACCATGGCGCCGGCGGTCACCTCAACTGCTTGTCGGAGTTGCTCGAAGAAACCGGTGGACGGATCGATCTGGACCAACTTCCGATCGGCGACCCGACGCTATCCGACAAGGAGATCATCAGCAATGAATCGCAGGAGCGCATGGGCCTTGGCATCAAGGCAAAAGACCTGGAGGATCTCAAGAACGTCGCCGACCGTGAACAAGCACCCTTCTACGTTATCGGTGAGGCTACTGGCGACCAGCGACTCGTCTTCGCAAGAAAAGACAGTGAGAAGAAACCGATCGACTTCAAAGTCATCCACCTCTTCGGATCATCACCGAAGACGGTAATCAATGACGCTGCCCAACCAGTCGCGTTCAAGCCTGTTCAGTACGATCCATCTCAGATTACGAAATACCTCGAACTGGTCCTGCAACTGGAGGCCGTCGCCTGCAAGGATTGGCTCACCAACAAAGTTGACCGCTCTGTTACGGGCAAGGTGGCTACTCAGCCCACGTGCGGACCGGTGCAGCTCCCCTTGAACAACGTCGGTGTGATGGCATTGGATTATGTCGGTCGCAAGGGAGTGGCTAATGCAATCGGTCATGCTCCCGCAGCCTCGCTCGTCGATGCGGCTGCCGGAAGCAGACTCGCTATCGCCGAAGCGCTGACTAACATCGTTTGGACACCACTCACCCATGGACTGAAAGGTGTCTCGCTCAGTGCGAACTGGATGTGGCCCTCGCGCAATGCCGGTGAGGATGCCCGACTCTACGATGCCGTGCAAGCCGTCAGCGACTTCGCTATCGCACTGGGTATCAATATCCCGACAGGAAAAGACTCCCTGTCGATGACTCAAAAGTATCCCGGCGGCGACGTGGTCTACTCGCCTGGAACGGTGATCATTTCCGCTGCCGGCGAGGTCGACGACATCCGAAAAACGGTGTCGCCTGTACTCGAACCGCTCGATGGCACCTCCATTATATATATCAACCTGGGAGGCGAACACAAACTCGGCGGCAGCAGCTTCGCCCAGGTGCTGAACGTTCTAGGTGACGACGTACCGGATGTTGCGAACGCAGCCGATTTCGCGAAAGCGTTCAACGCGGTTCAGAAACTGATCAAGGAAGGTCACGTGCTGGCCGGTCATGATGTCTCCGAAGGTGGATTGATCACCGCGTTGCTCGAAATGTGTTTTGCTCGAAACGATGTGGGTATGACGCTCGATCTTTCGCAACTCGGCAGTGATCTCGTCAAAATTCTTTTCGCCGAGAATCCCGCACTGGTGTTGCAGGTCACCGACGCTTCTCCCGCGAAAAAAATACTGATCGCTGAAGGAGTGCAATTCAATGTACTCGGCGCCGCGACCCGAACCCGGGCGATGAACATCACGCACGGCAACAAGACCCACGACTTCAACATCGACGTCCTGCGCGACACCTGGTTCAAAACATCCTATCTTCTCGACAGCAAGCAGCGACCCGCCCACATTGCAGAGAGCCGGTTCAAAAACTACAGCAAGCAAGTTCTCGACTACAAATTCCCGGAAGGGTTTGACGGAAAGTTTGCTACTTACGGAATCGATCCGCGGAGGCGAAAAGCAAGCAACATCAAAGCCGCGATCATCCGCGACAAGGGTGTCAACGGCGACCGCGAAATGGCGTTCAGTCTTTATCTCGCGGGCTTTGATGTCAAGGACGTTCACATGACCGACCTGATGTCTGGTCGCGAAGATTTATCCGACATAAACATCATTGTCTTCGTCGGCGGTTTCTCCCAATCCGACGTCCTTGGTTCGGCGAAAGGATGGGCGGGAGGTTTTCTTTTTAATCCAAAAGCTAAGCAAGCCCTCGAAAACTTTTACCGTCGCGGTGACACCCTCTCCCTTGGTGTTTGCAATGGTTGTCAGCTGATGATGGAGATGGGATTGTTGTACCCGGAGTGGAAGGAGAAGATGCATCCGAATTCAACCGGAAAGTTCGAGAGCATGTTCGTCAGCCTTGAAATTCCAAATAACAACTCGGTGATGTTGGGTTCGCTGGTTGGATGTCGTCTGGGTGCGTGGGTAGCGCACGGTGAGGGACGTTTTGTGTTGCCGAAAGATCCGTCGATGTTTCAAATAGCGGCACAATATTTTTACAAAGAGTATCCCGGCACACCCGGCGGCGCTGATTTGTCAGTGGCGGCACTGTGCTCAAAGGATGGCCGGCACCTAGCCATTATGCCGCACATCGAACGATCGCTTTACCCCTGGAACTGGGGCTACTACCCATCCAGCCGTAAAAACGATGAAATCTCACCCTGGATTGCAGCTTTTGTCAATGCCAGGAAGTGGATTGAACGCCAGATGTGAAGTAAAAGGTTTCGGTTTTGGTATTGTTCGCCACTCGGAATTAGGCTATATTCAACTTCACATTTCAATGTTAGCTGGCTTATGAAGAAATTGTCCGCTCCGCTGCTCCTGGCCGTGCTCCTGATGTCTTGCCTTGGCTATAAAGAACTTCCGGTTGAATACGACTACAGTTATAAAGGAAATTTCAAACGTTACAGGACGTTTGACATCATGAAACCCGCCGGTATTCATGATTCCACAATGGTCAACGACGTGATCGAGAAATCAATCATTTCGAGAATGAAGTTTTTGGGCTATCGCCAGGCCTCCAACAAGCCGCACCTGATCATCGGCTTCAAGATGTTCAACGACAGCTTGAAGTTCAATGGTTATAATCAGCCCGATATCGAGGAGTGGATACGCAGTCAGAAGGAGGATCTCACTTATGATCCGCAAAAATTCAACCTGCGCACCGGAACGCTGCTGATCCAGTTCTACGACCGCCGCCAAAACCGGTCGATCTGGCAAGGATACGCGACAACGATGTATGGGACGATCGACTTCAACAATTCACGCCACCTGAAGAATGCGGTCATCTCGATCCTCGACAAGTATAGGTTCTGGGCGGAAGGATTCCTGGAAGGCGGCAACCTGGCAGCCGAGGAAAGCGACCTTTAAAAATTAGGAAAGGTCTTTTACCCCATTATTGAAAAATAATTCTACCTTTGCAGACCCAAAAAGAGCCTTT
>CAZLWX010000246.1:0-3319 GCA_964563295.1 uncultured Roseivirgaceae bacterium
GCTTCAAGCTCAACAAAATGAGTGAAGACGACCGGGCGTACATTCGGAATCAGTACGTTGGTTTTGTCTTTCAAAATTTTCAGCTACTATCCACACTCACGGCTCTGGAGAATGTGATGGTACCCCTGGAACTGCGCGGTACCAGAAATGTGATGGCGAAGGCGAAAGATCTTCTCGATCGCGTCGGCCTGGGAGACAGGCTCGATCACTATCCATCTCAACTGTCAGGCGGCGAGCAGCAGCGCGTGGCGATGGCACGGGCATTCATAACTGATCCGAAAATCCTTTTTGCCGACGAGCCTACCGGAAATCTCGATGAGGAAAATGCCAGCCATGTCACCGAATTACTTTTCGGGATGAACAAAGAGCTGGGTACTACGTTGGTGCTCGTAACACACAATCACGAACTCGCCCAGCGAACGCAACGGATCCTCAGGATGAAAGGGGGCAAACTGGTTCAGGAAACGTTGAGCAAGGTCGGCATTATGTAGCAGGTATGATCGAGTATGTCATCAAGGTCAAGCGAAAGACAAAGTCAATATTCCGGGATGCGTGGGTGTGGAAGATGGCATGGCGTGATGCCCGTCATAATTTTTCAAGGCTCTTTCTCTTCACGGCTTCGCTCGTAACTGGCATCGCGGCGGTGGTGGCGCTTGATTCCATGAACAACGCTCTCCAGTCGGAGATCAACAACAATGCAAAAGAACTCCTCGGCGCCGACCTGGTCGTCAATGGCCGCAAGGAGTTCATACCGGAAGTTCAGGCCGCCTTCGACTCGCTCGATTTTCCCCAGGCATCCGAAGCTGACATGGCTACGATGGTGCTGTTCCTGAATAACAATCAATCAAGGTTGATACGGCTCGTGGCCCTTAAGGGAAAGTTTCCATTCTATGGTGAAATCGAGACGCAGCCACAAGATGCTTACCGCCTGATGCGCCGGGGGCGCTATGCCATCATGGATGAGACGCTGGCTACGCAGTTTGAAGTCAGCTCGGATGATTCGATCCGCATCGGCAAAAGTGTGTTTAAAGTGGCCGGCGTGGTGAAGAAGATACCCGGAGGTGGGGGCCTGATGAGCACGTTTACACCATCGGTGTATATTTCGATGGATGAGTTGGACTCGACCGGACTTGTCGACTTCGGTACTCGCGCAGATTACAAGCAGTATTTCAAGATTTACTCCGAGAAGCAGGTTGATCAGACGGCCGCCAGTCTCAGGCCCTTGCTACGAAGGCATGGATATTCGTACGACACCGTTCAGGAACGAAAGGAGGAACTAGGCGAAGGTTTCCTTTCTGTCTATCGCTTCTTTTCCCTCCTGGCGTTCGTGGCGTTGATTCTTGGATGTATCGGTGTGGCCAGTTCCGTGCACATTTACGCTCGCGAGAAACGGGAAGAGGTTGCCGTATTGCGTTGCGTAGGATCTTCCGGGTGGCAGGCCTTCAATATTTTCTTTATTCAGATCTTTATCCTCGGAATTGCAGGCAGCATTATTGGAGCGTTTGCCGGCCTTGGTGTCCAGCAGGCGATACCCTGGCTTCTTGAAGGCGTGATTCCATTTGAGATTGCCGCATCGTTGTCCTGGAACTCGTTATTGCTCGGCCTGATGCTGGGCGCCGTGGTGTCCGTATTGTTTTCCATTCTCCCATTGGTGGCTGTCCGATTCGTGCCTCCACTCACGGTGTTGAGGACGGACTTTCAGCCGGGTAGAATTTTTTCAAAAACGAAGATCGCGGCCCTCATCCTCATCGCCGTTTTTCCAATTGCTTTCGCCTGGATTCAGACACGAAATCTTCTTACAGCAACGATGTTTTTCCTCGGACTCGTCGCGGCGCTCGCCTGTCTCACCGTTGTAGCCATCCTGCTGCTCATGTTAGTGAGAAAGTTCTTCCCGCATCGCGCCGGATTCGTTTGGCGACATTCGCTTTCGAGTTTGTTCCGGCCCAACAATCAGACCCGTGTATTGATGGTCACGATCGGACTCGGTGCCTTCATCATCTCAACGCTGAATGTCGTTGAGCAAAGTATGCTCGGCCAGGTGGAGTTCACCGGCCAGGAAAACCAATCCAATACGATACTGTTTGACATTCAACCTTCTCAAATCGATGGGGTGCTTGATCTGATGAAGGAGCATGACCTTAAAGCGAATCAGGTTGTCCCTATCGTTACATGTTCACTTTTGGAGTTGAAGGGGAAGAGCATCGAAGCCATTCAGGCCGACACCACTGACGACATTCCTAATTGGGCATTGACCCGCGAATACCGTGTTACCTATCGCGATTCGTTGCATGATTCGGAGGAACTGCTCAAAGGCGAGATACACCGCAAGAAATCGTCCGCGGATTCTGTGTGGGTGACTATTTCGGAAGGTATGGAGGAGAACCTGGAGGTCACTGTCGGCGACTCGCTGTTGTTCGATATTCAGGGGCTGCCCGTCAAGGCGTTTATCGCCGGGGTGCGGACAGTGGAGTGGCAAAAGGATCCGCCGAACTTTATTTTTGTGTTTCCGGAAGGGGTGCTCGAAAATGCGCCGCAGGTTTGGGTGACAGCGACCCGGGTTTCTGACCAGCAAAAGGCTGCGCGTTTTCAGCAGCAACTGGTGATACGCTTTCCGAACGTGTCGGTGATCGACCTCAGGCTGATCCTCGATACTGTCAATGCCCTGTTCGATAAACTCGGGCTGATCGTTCGATTCCTTGCCCTGTTCAGC
The DNA here is from genome assembly GCA_964563295.1 of uncultured Roseivirgaceae bacterium. Classification (GTDB taxonomy): domain Bacteria; phylum Bacteroidota; class Bacteroidia; order Cytophagales; family Cyclobacteriaceae; genus Chryseosolibacter. The sequence goes on from CAZLWX010000246.1 coordinate 2,711, forward strand.
ATCATCACGGGTATGGTGGTGCTCGCCGGCGCCGTCATCAACAGCAAGTTCCTGCGCATTCGCGAGAATGTCCTCCTTCGGACCATTGGCGCACGCACCAGCCAGATCACCCGGATAACGTTAATCGAATACGCTTACCTTGGCCTGTTCTCCGCCCTCACGGGTCTCGTCCTGTCGCTGGGTGGCGGATGGCTGCTGACAAAATTTTTCTTTGAAATAACATTCGCTTTTGACCTCGTGGAACTGAGCATCATTGGCGTCGGCGTGGTCTTGTTAACGATGGCGATCGGCTGGTATAATTCCCGGGAAGTAATCAATACGCCGCCCCTTCAGGTCCTCCGGAAGGAGAATTGAAATTTGAAAATCAGTGACTTAGTTTTAGTTCCCTTCGTTGTTCGGAGTTAGTCCAGTGTGGGACGCCAGCAACCCGGCAGCCCCAGTCGCCGGCCGGCGACTGGAACTACAAACTTCAAACAACTACAAACTACAAACTACAAACTACAAACTTCAAACTCCCCCAAACCCGGCCCTGTTCGTCTCTTGTCACCAGAAACGTGTTTGAGACATCAACTCCAATTCCCAATTATTCCTTACCTTTCCTCATTGGGC
>CAZLWX010000247.1:0-3300 GCA_964563295.1 uncultured Roseivirgaceae bacterium
TACAACAGGACGGATACGCCGAACCCCGACAGGATTCGGTACCTGATTCAGCTTGGAGCGGCACTGGCATGCGACGAAAACTTTGGTTCCGCTTGGGTGACGGGACTTATGGAGCGCAGAGTAGTTCACATTGATGAGGCTGCGCCATGACCCGTCGCAGACGCCGTCGCAGGCAGCATTCCAAGAAACTCAAGCGGCCCAGAGCGTGGCACCGCACGAGCAAGAAACCGCTGTGGAAGCTGGCGCGGGAGATTTTGAGAGGGGTGAGGGGATGAAGTTTGACGCGAAGCGGATTGCAGAAGCGCGGGAGCGGTGCGAGAAGGCGACGAAGGGGCCGTGGACTACTAAGCCATCAAGTGAAACTTATAACGGGTTCGCCGTCGATGTGGTGATAGCGGCTACTGCCTCGGGTAAGTTTAATAAGGTGTACGCCAAACCACCAGGGGGATCATTCCCTGCGACAGATCAAAACCTTATCGCCAACGCCCGCCAAGACCTGCCCGACGCACTGGATGATATCGAGGAGTTGCTGGCCGCTATCCAATACGCACTCAAGGAGCTTGACAGCGCAATGGAGTCAAAGATGGCGATAGGGATAGAAGTGCATGATGCACGCGATGAACTGAGGAAGGTCTATGCCAAAGCCAAAGGAGGCGCGTGATGGGCGAAAAGATTAAGCTCGCGATTGATTTAGAAGAAGATTTCGATGGTATCAAGTTGGAATTGGCAATTAAAAAATTAAAGCGTGGAGAAACAACAGATGCCGAGGAAGTTCTGGTTAGGCTTTATAACATTTGGGTGAAGAAGATTGGACACAAAGAATGGGCGATTGATGAAGCAAGCGCCTGATGAGCAAGTAGCAAGGGGGAATCGGGGGTGGCGGTGATGGCGCATTATCTTCGTCCGGCGACAGTTCGGATGATCGAGCAGGAACTATTGGACTACCGCGAGACATTGCGGACCATCGAAGAGTTGGAGCAGAGCATCGCCATGCCCGGTGCGTCACGGGACGAGAACGCAGACATCCGAGCGCAGGGCGGACACTCCGACCCCACCATGCGCGGCGTGGCAGTCATGGCCGATCATCGGCTGTTGCAGGAGATGCGGCGCAAGGCAGGAGCCATAACTACCGCGCTGGATGAAGCGGACCTCGAACGTAGACGGTGGGCTGAATATCGCTATTTCCACCGGCCAAGACTGAGCGCTGAGGAAGCCGCAGATCGATCCGGAGTCAGTCTTCGCGGGTCAACGAAATGGAAACAAGAGCTGTTGAGCCGAATCGCCGATCTGCTTGGGGAATGGTAAGTGTGCCGTTTTTGTGCCGATTTGCATTGCTGAAAAGGTGTATATAGGTATCATGAGGGACTGGACGGGCGGGGGCGGAGGCGTGGATCTTGCTCCTCCGGCAACACGTATAACGATTACTGATGCGCTGGCCAAAAGGCTGGCGCTTTCATTTCGCGGCGTGCAAACGACAGCCGAACGCGACACACCGCCGCAGGTCGAGCGGCGATCCACACGCGCCAGGCAGGACACACGCCGGACCCTTACGGGGGTGATGAGATGCCAAGCCGACTACCTACACCGTGCAACCATCCAGGCTGTGCGGCGTTGACGCGTGAGCGGTACTGCACGCAACACACCCGGCAGGTCAGACAGGCGCAGGACAAGGAGCGCGGGAGCGCAAGCCAGAGAGGGTACGGCGCACGGCACCGACGCTGGCGGAAGATGATACTGGATCGCGACCCACTCTGCGTGGTGTGTGAGAGGAACGGTAGGCTGGTGCCAGCTACCGTAGCGGATCACATCATCCCGTTAGCTAGAGGCGGCGGATGGGGATTGGAAAACGGGCAAGGAATGTGCGCAAGCTGCCATGGTGAGAAGACCGTGAGGGAAGACGGCGGCTTTGGACGCGGCACCGTGAAAAGTTGACCCACAGGCGGGACCCACTCCAGGGGGGCCTCCAATCCTTGGGAGGTTTCCTCTGGAGACCATTCGGGTACCTCGGCGTGAGACTTTTTCCCAAAATCAAAGCGGCTGGGAGGTGAGAACGTGCCAGGCAGGCCGCCGAAATCGCATTTGCAACTCGTCAAAGAGGGAAAGAGTCATCGGACAAAGGCCGAATTAGAGCAGCGCGAAAAAGGCGAGAAGGCCCTCCTGACTGGCACGTCTCTCAGAGAGTGTCCGGAGGTCAAGGCTGACCCTGCCGCCCACAAAGAGTTCAACCGCTTGCGCCGTCTGCTGAAAAAGATCCAGCACGACGACGCCTTGTACGAGGCGGTTATCAACCGGTACTGCCTCATGTTGTCAGAGTGCAAACAGTTTGAGGGATTCGCCGCTCGACTGTTGGCCGACATCCAGGAGCTTCGGGATATGAAGGCCGCTGGCGAGATCGAGGCCATGGCCTACCTCGAACAGAGAGGCAACCTCCAGGATCGGCTGATGACCGTCGATAAACGCTTGATGGATAAGCGGAAAATGCTTCTATCCATCGAGAAGGAAAACATCATGACCATTCTGGCGGCGCTCCGGGCGGTGCCCAAGACGCCAGAGAAAGAGCAGAAGTCGAAAATGGGCGCCTTCCTGGAGCGAAGACAGGTGAAGTAGGATGCCGATCATCAACAAGGATCGGGCGCTAGAGACAATCGAATTTATGCAGATGTTGCGGCTGACCGATGATTTTTACGGCCAGCCGTTTGTTTTGCAGGACTGGCAGCACGAGATCCTTTGGAACGTCTATGGCGCGGTCAACGAGCAGGGACTCCGGCAATATCGGTACGCCTATTTAGAGATCGCAAAGAAAAATGCCAAGACAACAACCATCGCGGGCTTGGCGCTGAAGCACCTGGCGCTTGACCCGCCTGGCGGCCAAATCTACTGCTGTGCCGCCGACAGAGATCAGGCCGGGCTTGTATACCATGCGGCCATCCAGATGATCGAGCAAGACGAGGATCTCGAGGATTTACTTAAGGTCACCGACAGCAAGAAGCTGATCGTCAACCGAAAAACCGGCACATTTCTGAAGGTCCTGTCGGCAGAAGCGTTTACGAAGCACGGGATTAACCCGACTGTGGTCATTTTCGACGAGCTTCACGCCCAGCCGAACCGCGAACTGTGGGATGTAATGACCTTCGGCGCTGGCGCTGCCAGGCGGGAGCCCCTTTGGTGGGTGATCACCACCGCCGGCGACGACCCGGACAAGCTCAGCATTGGGTGGGAGGTCCACGAATACGCCCGGAAGGTCATGGAGGGCGAGATAGAGGATCCGTTCTGGTACGTCAAAATCTTCAACGCGCCTGA
>CAZLWX010000248.1:0-3279 GCA_964563295.1 uncultured Roseivirgaceae bacterium
AAGTGGCTTAATTGGTTAGCGGAGTCTCTTGACCGAGGACTCCGCTTTTTTTTTTTGCGGTAATATGAAGCCACTGACCTTACCCTGATCATTTGACAGGCAACCATATGATTACTCAGTCTTGAGAATTTCAGCCGGATTCGACTGTGACGCCTTCATGGACTGGAAAAACACGGTTACCGCACTGATGATCGCGCCGGAAGCCGCTCCGGCGACGAACAACATTGGGCTTAGACTGGTTTTATACGCAAACTCAGAGAGCCACTCGCGCGCAGCGACGAACGACACCGGCACGGCCACAAGAATAGACAACAATACGAGTACCCCGAACTGCTTGTTGAGCATGAGCAAGATGTCGGCAGCCGTGGCTCCAAGAGCTTTCCTTATCCCGATTTCGCGCGTGCGTTGCTCCGCTGTGTATGCCGCGAGTCCGAACAATCCCAGGCATGAGATGGCAATGGCCAACACCGTGAACATGCCAATGGCTTTGCCAAGCACTCTTTCCTTTTCCAAAAGCTGACCAAAGTTGTCATCGAGGAAATGGTAGGTGAAAGGTTCTTCCGGCACCAGCTGCTTCCAACGCTCGCCGGCACTTTTGAGCAACGACGCGGCTGATCGCGATTCCAACCGCACGGCCAATTGTGCAAAAGCCCTGTCAGAGGAGTACTCATTCTTAACCAATATGGCAGTAGGGCTGATGTCGTTGCGCAATGATTCCCAGTGAAAATCCCTCACGACTCCGATCACCTTTTGATTTGTATTAAGGACAGCTCCGATGGGATTGTCAGCTATTCCTAATTCGCGAATCGCAGCCTCATTGAGAATGACCGATGCCGTATCCGAGGCCAGGCCGGCCTGAAAATTACGACCCTGGAGGAGTTGGAAACCCATTACGTCGAGGTAGTGCTCGTCGCCGAAATATGTATTGATGGTCAACGCATTGGTCATTTCGGTAGTCTGAAAGGTATAAAAAGTCATAACGGCTTTGCTTCCAGGCTCTCCGGTGTGCAAGCTGGCACCTACCACGTCTGGGCGATTGCGCAACTCATTGGTAAATGGTAGCAGGTTGTTGCCCAGCAGGTCGACATTGTCAATGGTGACTGTATTTTTGGCATCGAAGCCGAGGTCTTTTTCAGACATGTAGTTCAGTTGACGCACAATAACCGCCGTGCAAATAATAAGGGTAATTGAAATCGCAAATTGAAATACCACAAGTGCGTTTCGGAAGGACCCTGAGCGTTGTACCGATGGCCCCGATTTCAAAACCTTGACGGGGTCAAATGACGTCAGGTAGAAAGCGGGATAGACACCCGCCGCAATGCCCACTGCGACAGCAAACAACAAGACTCCAAGCACGCTCCAGGGGCCAGCCCAAAGGCTGATGGATAGCTGTTGGCCAGTGATCCAAAAAAAAGCGAAGGTAAAGAGCTCCGCCAACGCGAGGGCCGCTGTCATAGAAAATAAACAGACCACGACTGACTCGAGTAAGAATTGCGCTATCAATCGCGTCCGGGTGGTGCCGAGCGTTTTACGGACACCTACTTCCCTGGCACGGCGCACCGCCCGCGCTGTCGAGAGGTTGACAAAATTGACCGCTGCCAGCACTAAAATAAATAGCGCGATTACGCCGAAGATGATCACGTTTGTCTCATTCCCGCCTGGTGAGAGCTCAAGGTTCAACTTCGACCGGAGATAAATATCCCGCAGCGCATGTATATGAAAACGGACAGCATTGGGGTCGGACAGATATTCTTCCAGGGATTTTTTTCCCATCGCGACACCTGTTGTGGGGTACACATATTTCTCGACGATTCGATCCAGGGCGCGTTCGAGATCGGGACGACCGACATTTTCCTTCAGCAATACATAATTGTAGAAGGCTGCCGAACTCCAGTAGTATTGTTTTCCGGGATCAAAGTTCAACGTAAGCCATAGCGAGGCCTTGAGGTGAGAATTGCGATGGTCGTCTTCAACCACGCCGGTGATTACATAGGGAGTTCTATCCCCTCCGACTTCGAGGACCTCACCGATGACCTCGGTACGCTGAAAGTATTTGAGCGCCATGCTTTCCGTCAGCACGGCACTATGTCCGCTAATGGCCGACCGCGGATCGCCCAGCTTAAACGGATAGGTGAACACCGTGAAGAACAAACTATCCACCTCATAGGCGAGGTCTTTAAACAACTGGCCTCCTACTCGTATTTCAGTCTCTGGTCGTCGCTGGAACCTGGTGAACGCTTCAATCCCTTCAAATTCATTCGGCAGAAAGTTTCCCAGCAGTTCGGGGCCTTTGGCGAAATTGCCGATGTTGAAGAAAGAAACACCAATCCGATAGATTCTATCGCCGTTCTCGAAATGCCGGTCGTGACTCCACTCGCCATATACGTAAAGAAAGATTACCAGACTGCAGGCCATACCGACCGCCAGTCCGGAGATATTGATGACCGAATACATTGCCTGACGACGGAGATTGCGCAAGGCTATCACAAGAAAATTTCTAAGCATAAATCGTAGTTGTCAAGTGGAAGAACTCAAGAATGTTGCCATCATAATACATTATTGATTATCAGCTATTTATCTTGAATATCAGGACGATGTTGTACCACTTTCGATACAGGTAACAACCTAAAAATGATACACTATCCAGAGGGTATCAGCGTGGTCGGCATGCTGTATTTTTCGCAGATTCGGGTTGCTCTGTCCCGAATCTTTGCTGCATAAAAATGCGGGGGCGAAAAATATTCACGGTACAGGTTCCTGTAGTTCTCCAATAGCTCAGGAAATCGTCGCTCCAGAAATCGATAATACAGTGTCCTGCTATCGGCAGGTCGCGATCCGAAAAGTGTCAGTCCACCAACAAAGACGTAATCCGCGCCGTGAGACTTGACCGTCCGTATCATTTTATCGAGTTGTTCGTCTGTGTCAGAAATATACGGGAGCACGGGAATCAGGTTAACCCCTACCATTAAGCCGGCTTCTTTACAGGCTTTCATTGTTTGCAAGCGGCGCGCAGGTGACGGTGCCCCCGGCTCCAATGTTGAGGCTATCTGCTCGTCGAGTGTTGACATCGAGAATGATATCACAGCGCCTCTTGTCAACTTCCCGCGTAAATCCAGTGCATGCATCGCTTGCCTATCAATCTCCCTGAGGATATCAAGATCGCGCAGTACCAATTCGGATTTTGTGATCACCATCAGTGGAAACCGATGCTCCAGGATTATAGCGAGAAGGCGCTCCGTCATTCGCACGTCTTTCTCAGCAGGAAGATAGGGGTCCGTT
>CAZLWX010000249.1:0-3275 GCA_964563295.1 uncultured Roseivirgaceae bacterium
TTCCGCTTTCTTATTCAAAAGCCGATTTCCGGCGCTGTTTATGATCCGCACCCTGGCCTCGTTGGTACCAAGTTTCAGAACTTTTATTTCAAGCATGAGATACGGCAACGGGTCGGTAGAAGTTCTTCTCTCATATTCCGCGCGCGACTCACTGAGCTGAATCAGCGTGGAGTTGCCACCGAAGCTTCTCTGGCGAAACTCATAGTCAAGCTTGATCTCAAACTCTTCCTTGGCCTTATAGGGAAGGTCCTGCCATAAAAAAAGGGCAACTGTAGCGAAAACAATGGCTTTCATCACGCGGGCCTGTTTGCCATGAAGGTAGCAATTTTTAAAGTATCACCCCACTACCTCAACGGGAGCGCATCGTGTGATGTTTAAGTTTCAGAGAATTAATTTCAGGTTAAATGACATCTATGAGGAAAACAAGATTCCATGCGACTGGAATGCCAGCTAGTCGAGGTCGCGCTTGACGGCGCTGGACGCCTTCTTTACACTCTTCTTTGCCTTCCGGGCGGCCTTTTTAGCTCCCTTACTTACCGATTTTCCCATCGCCTTTCCTTCTTTGCCCATTTGCTTAGCAGTGTGCTTGACAGTTTTCGAAGCGCTCTTTGCTTCTCGCTTAACTTCCTTGGCTGACTTTTTATTCTGAGCCAGCAAGAAACAAGCGGGGGCCAGAGATAAGACTAAGATGAGAAGTAATCTTTTCATGATATGGCATTAGTCTAACAAAGATAGAACAGAACCACGAAAAAAATTCCAATAACCATTGGGATTGGTGATTGGAATTTCTCCCTGCCCCGTCCAAATGGCGATGGACGCCGTGATCATCGTGGTGTAACCCTCATGGGATACAACTCCCTACCGGACCACACTCAATAATCCCTTGTAACTCGTGTCGCTGTCAACAGCGAGAGTATAGTAATAGACTCCTGTGCTGAGCCCTTCAGCGCCCCAATCCCCTGCATAATGCGACTTCTTCAGGACCACCTTGCCCCAGCGGTCGAAGATTGTCAGCACCGAGCCAGGGTACAGGTGAATGTTTCGGATGATGAACGTATCATTCCGTCCGTCACCGTTCGGCGTGATAATGTTGGGGAAAAACAACGGATGCTCGAATTTAAGATCAATGGGGCTTGACCAACTTGCAAATTGCCCGGTCGCGTCCACCGCCCTGACATAATAGCGATGCCGAAAGCCGTCCGCAGCGACAGCCGCGGCATAAGAATTTTCCGCCGGAGATAACGACACCAACTGGCGCAGGCCGGGCGACTTGTCAAGCTTGCGCCAGATTTCATAGCGTCCAACACCCATATCCCAGCCTGTATAGTGGTTCCAGTTAAGCGAAATGATATTCGTGGAAGTGTCCGCGACTCCCGTTAAGAACATAGTCTCGTGCACACGGGTCACCACTTCTTCATCGCAGCCGTTGATCAGCGTGAGTAAATACGAAACGGATCCTGCGCCTGGAGTCGCGTCGATGTCGCTGAAAGTCAATAGCGTCGGGGCAACTTCCGTCAGTGTTGACCAACCGGGACCGGAATTCCGTTTCAACATGATGCCCTTCTGGTTCAATGGGCCAGTGTATTCCCATTGGACAACAACATCAGTGCCATTGGTGGTGTCCACGCCGACGACATTTATAGCCAATGCTGTGGAATCCTTAAACACGACGATCTCCAGGACCGGAGATTCGCCCTGGCAAACCGTGTCAATGGTGGTACTCGTCTCAATGATCTTCAAGCTGTTGAGTCCCTCCTGCCAGTTTACAAGAATCTCGTTGCTTCCCTGTCCACTCGCGACTTCACCGCCGGTTATCTGCCAGTCGTAAACCGAACCGTTCGTGAATGGCGTCGTATACATCACCGCAGAAGCGTTGTTGATGCACACTGTATCCGGACCATCGGGCCGCTCCGGTGTCAGTAAGGGATTAATTCTTACGGCGTAATGGATCGGATCTCCTGTACACCCCAATCCATTTGTAATCGCTACTGACACGCTGGCGTCATTTCTGGTATCACGCCAATTTACCCGGATACGTTCTCCCTCCTGATCAGCTATATCTCCCCCCTCGACCGTCCATGAAAAGGTGGCGTCGGGATCGCCATCAACCTGGTAATCTATTGCTTCCGCGAACGGACATACCGAAGCACTGCCGTAGAGCGTGTCCTGCTCCGGCGCAGGCAAGTTGCTAATTACAACGGTATCGCTAACCGCACAACCATTCAGAAACACTTTTGCCCAATATTCCCCCGCATCATAGAATTGATTGTCAGCAGACGTCGACCCATCGCTCCACAGGTATGAGGCACCGGGGAATGATACGTCAAAAACGGCGGTGTCAGCTGGGCATTTGGAAATGTCGGCGCCCAGGTTCACGGTAGCGGCCTCCTTCGACGAAATCATGATCGTGTCCGATGCCTGACAGCCGGTATAGTCAAAGACCGATACCCAATACTTGCCCGGTTCGGTGGTTTCAAGAAACTGCCCAGTATCTCCATTCGACCACTGCCAGCTAAAATTCTCTTTGCCATCAACTTTGGTGGTCTCACCAGGGCAGATCGCCAAGTCGGGTCCCAACTCAATGGCGCCTGTTCTGACGCTCACCGAGATGGTATCATACAGGATGCACTCCTCCCGGACAACCTTCACCCAATACTCTCCAGGATCTTCAACGGTGATCGATCGGGTGTTTTGTCCTGTACTCCATAAATATGATTCTTTCTCGGGACCTGCGTCGAGCATCGCCTGATCGCCATCGCAAATAGCAATGTCGTCGCCGATAAAAAGCGTGCTGAATGATGAAAAATAGCCATACCTGCACGTGGTTGCAGCATCGCCATTGATGATGCCGATCTGAAAAGAATTCTTGTCGTTCTTAATCAGGCTTGGGAACCCGACCGGGATCTGATTTACAGAAAAGTTCAGTTGGGCTGTATACCATTTGTCGTCGGTGCCAGGGACAGCGGTGAAAGCCGAGGCCGTCACTAAGGCCTGAGAGCCATTCAGCGTAAAATTGCCAATGCCTTCTTTCCTCACCAGGACGTTAATGCCAAAGAACTCCGCAGTCGTTCTGGAGAAACCGATCTGGCTTGACCCTTTGCATGTGATGGAGGGCAGGATCGCCATTCCCATCTCACAGCCAAAACCAGTAACGTGCACCGCGTATACCGGATGGCTGGCGACCACGTAGGTCGATTTGTTGACGATCGGATACCGCAGGACCTCTCCCGCATTCACGACCTCGCTTGCACCGGCTCCGTCGAATGCGATCTGCG
>CAZLWX010000250.1:0-3272 GCA_964563295.1 uncultured Roseivirgaceae bacterium
TCGACCAATCCAGTGCCTGTTACGGTCATGAACCCATCGGCAAAGGTGGTTGAAAAGTCGGCTTCCTCGATGATCAGGTCTGTCCCGGAATTATTGCTGACGATGAGCGTACCGGAAACCTCCAGTACCCCCTCGCCTTGAACGACAATCTCGTCCGCTGTCACGCTTGCACCATCGGGAATAGTCACCATTGTGCCCGCTGAAATGGTGATCGTGCCCTCATTAAGATCCGGCTCACATCCGCAATCCCAGGTGTCAGGTTCGTTCCACGGCCCACTGGCGATAGAGGCCACTTGCCCAAATGCGGAGTGGGCAAGGAAGAAAAGACCGACAAAGACCAGGATGTAGAGATTGCGCATGCCAACTACGAAGTTAGAGTGTCAAAAATAGAAAATATCCGCCGGATTCCTTACCAGCCAAAAAGCTATAAAAGTAAAGAAATCAGCGTCATAGACCCAATGTTTTTATGCCCTGGCGGCCGAAAGGGTAACCTTTTTGAGAATATCTGTCACCCGTACCAATTGCTCCTTTTTGAGGCTGGATCCAGAAGGGAGACAGAGGCCGTCCCGGAACAGCTTTTCGGAGGTCCCGTTGACAAAGGCCGGATAACCCCGGAAAAATGGCTGTAAATGCATGGGTTTCCACAATGGCCGGCTTTCGATGTTCTCCTTCTCAAGCGCCATCCGGACCGCCTCCTGCGAAAAGGCCCCGGAAGGCTCGATTGTGACTGTCGTAAGCCATCTGTTGCTGAAAAAGCCCTTTGGCTCAGGATAGAAACGTATTGCGGGAATGGTCGATAACGCCTGGAAATAGTGCTCATACACCGCTCTGCGCTGTCTGACGCGGTCAGCAAGGACCCTGATCTGCCCGCGACCAATTGCGGCGCTGATGTTACTCATCCGGTAATTGAATCCGAGCTCGCTGTGCTCGTAGTGCGGTGCCGGATCCCGCGCCTGGGTCGCCAGAAAGCGGGCTTTCGCGACCCAGTCCGCGTTTTTGCTCACCAGAGCCCCTCCGCCACTTGTCGTGATGATCTTGTTGCCGTTAAAGGAGAATACCCCCAGATCACCAAATGTACCCAGCTTTTGACCCTTGAACTCAGAGCCGAGCGCCTCTGCAGCATCTTCTATGATGGGAATCCCATACTTGCGTGAAATGGCCAGGATTTCCTCGAGTCGTGCTGGCATGCCATAGAGGTGAACGAGGATAATGGCTTTCGGCAATCGCCCTTTCTCGGAGCGTTCGCGTATCGCCTTCTCCAAAAGTTCGGGATCCATATTCCAGGTTTCGGGCTCGGAGTCCACAAACACAGGCGTTGCGCCCTGATAGATTACCGGATTACACGACCCGGAGAAGGTGAAGCTGGAACAGATCACTTCATCTCCCGCCTTCACACCAAGGATGATGAGTGCGAGATGGATCGCCGCTGTTCCCGAACTCAGCACCGCGCAGTGCTCAATGTTGTTGTACGCCGCCAGCTCTTTTTCGAATGCCGGCAAATGCGGACCGACAGGTGAGATCCAGTTTGAATCAAAGGCCTCCTGGATGAACTTCATTTCTTCCCCGCCCATGTGTGGTGGGGAGAGCCAGATTTTTTCTTTAGTCATTCGGGACAAATGTATTGTTTTCGAAGCAGCAAGCCCCACTTAGAAGTACCAAATTCCAATCCCGATAGTCATCGGGACCAAATTCAAATTAAATTCCAAATTCGAAAATTCAATGATCAGCAAAGTAGCGTTCGCCTGGATTTGGACGCGGGTTCAGTCGTAGAGTCCCAAAATCCAGTAACACAAAGGACACGACGAACCACAAAGCGCACAATGTGGCGGAAGTCACTTACGAGAGCGATTGATACCAATGGCAGATGTTAAATAGAAGAGTATTAAAATGCAAGGTCACAGCGCACACGGCGACCCACGGCGATCACAGCGTTAGCAGGTTCAGTTGCTTGGATTTGTTTGGAATTTAATTGGACCCGATGACTGTCGGGATTGGTGCCTGGTGATTGGAATTTATTCCCGGCTCTTGCCCCCTTCTTGCAGAACTCTCTGATAGTAGAACGCCGGTATCAACAACAACAACAACGTCGGATTCAGTATCAACCGGTGCAGGTAGTTGATCAACGGACCGTTATAGCTTGGAAAATTGATTTTCAAAATAAAGTACGGAATCAGGAAGAGCACGACGCCTGCGAGTTGAACCCAGAGAGAAAAGACGACGTACTTTTTTTCTACAAACAGGGCGTAGATCAACCCGATCGCGAAGAGGTCGTTGAGGAGAAAGCGGATGGTGCGGTTGACGATGAACCGGTTAATCGAGGTGGCCTCGGATCCCATGATCTTTGCCACGTCGGTTTGCTGAAAGATGAACACCGTCACCAGTCCCGCGACGCTGACCATACCGATCACAATTCTTATCGTCAATTGCTTATTCACGCGTCGCAAATTTGCGTACCCACCATACCCAGAGCATGAAGATCACGGCGTAGAGGCTGGCGGTGAAGACGTATTTGTGAATGAAGTACATGAAATCGGGCCGGTATTCCGCTACGAAAAAAAGCAACGTGATCCGGACCAGGTTAGCGAGGTGGATGATCACAATTCCCAGGGGTATGAACCACAACATCCTCTTGCTGATTGGTCCAAACGCGAAAATAAACGCTGCAAAAATGATCATGGTGTTCACGCCATTGCAGCCTTCGTAGACCGCTAGTATTGAATGGTGGTTGTATTTGATCCGCGTAGTCGATTTGGTAGGGTGATCTTCCACGTCCACGGGCCAGCCACAGGCAGAAATCACAGCACCGGTTTGGTGGGTGACCCATTGCGTTACCGGGTCAGGCCGGGGTTCGTAAGCCGTCACATACAAACCGTAAAGAAAATTTCCAAGCAGATATAGGCCGATGAACCGCACCAGGAACAACACCGTCGGCTTGAACTCGCCAAAAGAAATGCCCTTCATCGACTCAGGGGTTTTGCGGGTACGCCTACAACCGTCGCGCCGGCCTCGACATCGCGAATGACGACGCTGCCCATGCCGATTCGGGCGTTCTCCCTAATACGAACCCTGTTGATGATATTCGATCCGGACCCAACCAGGACGCCACTGCCAATGCTCACTTCTCCTGCGATGTTCACGCCTGGCATCACTGAACAGAAATCCCCGATATGGGAATCATGTCCAATCGTACTGTTGAGATTAATCAGGACATGGTCGCCGATCCGGATATCGCAAGTCAGGATACAACCGGCAGTTATGACGGTGCCGCGTCC
>CAZLWX010000251.1:0-3234 GCA_964563295.1 uncultured Roseivirgaceae bacterium
ACAACTCCAGCAGGTATCAGCTCAGCAACGGTGCAGGCGTGGGGCGTTGGCGGTGCAGGCGGAGGAAATACAAAGGCCGCAAACGGCGGGGGTGGCGGAGGCGGCGGCGCTTATGCGAAGGCGACAGTAGCTGTTACAGGCGATATTCCAGTAGTCGTGGCTCAAATAAAAACGGGCGACAATAACGGAGGAGCAGGCGGAAATAATACCACATTTGGGGGCACGTTGGTTGTCGCCGCCGGTGGTTCAGGTGGAGGCGATGGAAGTGACACCGGAACAAATGGCGGTGGTCCGGGAGGAACGGTTGCCGCTAGCACGCCAAACCTGTCTCCCCCTTCTTTTAAAGGTGGAAATGGAGGAAATGGAAGAGATAACAGCGATGGTCGAGGTGGAGGCGGAGGGTCGTCCGCTGGAATCGCAGCTGACGGCGCAACGGGCGGTAACGGGGGCGGTGGTGGCGCCGGTGGAGGGGGTACTGCGCCTCTCGGTGGAGGCGGCGGTGGAGGTGGTGGTCTCGCCGGCATTGATGGAAACAATGGGAAATTCCCCGGCGGCGGGGGCGGTGGATCGGGGGAAAGCGCTGACGGTGGTGATGGGGCGCAAGGCTTGTTGATCGTATCTTATGCAAGACCCACCGTTGTCATCACTCGCAATGCGGTTACGACAGGGTCTTTTTCAGGAACACCGGACAACTCGGTGTCCTTTGATCTCGCGTTCAGCGAGGTAATGGATGATGGAACCTTCGCATTCACAGACGTTTCCATCAACGTCACAGGTTCTGTTGCTCACGATGCGCCCGCGGCAGGAAGCCTCGTCAACGACGGCGATGACAAGAATTATACGTTCACCATCACCGGTATCACTGGCGACGGAGACATTTCAATCACCGTTGGACCGGCAATAGCAAATGTCGCCGGGAATGAAATGGCAGCCGGGACAACGTCCGCGGCGTTTACCATCGATAATACGGGCCCGGGCCTGACCATCACACGCAACGCCGTCACCAAGGGAACAGTTGACGGTACGACTGACGATGTCGTGTCCTTTGACCTTGCGTTTGACGGACCGATAGATGACGGAACCTTTACGGTCGACGACATCTTAATCACCGCGACGGGCGTCACCCACGATGCTCCCGTGGCAGGAGACCTGGTCAATGACGGCGATGATCAGAACTATACCTTCACCATCAACAACATCGATGGCGATGGAACGATCACCATCACCGTCGGCTCCGACATCGCTGACCCAGCAACCAACGTGATGGCGGCAGCTGAGGGCCCTTCCGACGCCTTCACCTTTGACAATACCGAACCCACGCTGACCATAACAAGGAATGCGGTCACATTGGGTTCGTTTGCGGGAACGACCGACAACTCGGTCTCGTTCGATCTCGCCTTCAGCGAAGATGTAAACACTTCCACGTTCACGATCGCGGATATCGCCATCGTGACAACCGGTACCATCAGTCACGACGCACCGATAGCTGGTAACCTTGTGAACGACGGCGATGACCAGAACTTTACGTTCACTATCAACAACATCGATGGCGATGGCGACATTGAAATACATGTGGGTCCGGCGATCGAGGACCTCGCAGGCAATGCGATGCTCGCGCAGGAGGATTCCGACCCGATCACCTTTGACAATACACCTCCCGGCCTAACCGTAACGACGAATGCGGTT
The DNA here is from genome assembly GCA_964563295.1 of uncultured Roseivirgaceae bacterium. Lineage (GTDB taxonomy): Bacteria > Bacteroidota > Bacteroidia > Cytophagales > Cyclobacteriaceae > Chryseosolibacter. The sequence continues at coordinate 1,687 of CAZLWX010000251.1, forward strand.
ACGTTGGGATCTTTCGCCCAGACGTCCGACAATTCAGTCTCCTATGACCTCGCCTTTGACGAAGTCGTCGATGATGGAACATTCACTATTGCCGACATCGCTGTGAATGTTACCGGGTCCGTGGCCTTTACGGCGATAACTGGCACTGACCTTGTCAATGACGGCGACGACCAGAACTATACGCTTACTATTAGTGGCATCACCGGCGATGGCACCATCGATATTTCGGTGGGGCCCACTATCCTCGACCCCGCTGGTAATCCGATGGCCGGCGCCGAGAACGCGTCTGATATCGTTACCATCGACAACTCCGGACCAACCGTAATCATCACAAGGAACAGCGTAACCCTGGGAACCCCCGACGCGACAGCTGACAACACGGTCTCATTCGACCTCGCCTTCAATGAAGTGATCGACGATGCCACCTTTGACTTCAACGACGTGACCGTCGGTACAACCGGAAGTGTGATATTTGACGCGCCTGATGCCGGAGACCTTGCCAACGATGGCGATGACCAAAACTACACCTTCACCATCACAGGAGTATCCGGTGACGGAACGATCTTCATAACCGTTGGTCCTTCCATCGATGATCCGATAGGGAATTCGATGGCTGCAGCACAAGGTTCACCCAGCTTCGGGATCGACAACGACCCTCCCGGATTGGTCATCACGCGTAACGCAGTCACTAAGGGTAGTTTCACGGGAACTACCGATAACAGCGTTTCTTTCGATCTCGCATTTGATGAACCGATCACAGCGGGAACTTTCACTACCGCGGACATCACGGTATCCGTGACCGGATCGGTCAACCATGATCCGGTTGTCGGCGTCGATCTGGTCAACGATGGAGATGACCAGAACTTCACCTTCACGATCAACGGCATTACCGGCGATGGAGATATTTCAATCACCGTTGGTACAGGCATTAACGATCAGGCCGGAAATCCTATGGGCGGGGCCGTCGTTTCAGCAGCGTTCACGATGGAGAACACAGCCCCTACCCTGGTGATCACGCGCAACCCGGTCACACTAGGATCTTTCAATCAAACCACAGACAACAGCGTGTCCTTTGACCTGGCATTCAGTGAAGTCATTAATACAGGCACTTTTGCCTTTGGGGACGTTACCATCAACACAACAGGGACGGTTTCCTTTGACGCGCCTGGGGCCGGCAGCATCATCAATGACGGAGATAATCAGAACTTTACGTTTACTATCTCCAACATCACCGGCGATGGTACCATTTCGGTAACCGTGGCTGACGTCGAGGATCCGGCGGGCAACCCGATTACGCCGGAAGGTCCTTCAGACGAGTTCGGTATCGATAACACCGCGCCGACGGTCGTCATCACGAGGAATCCAGTTACCTTGGGTTCTTTCGCCGGCACAACAGATAATGCCGTTTCGTTCGATCTGGCTTTCAGCGAGCAGGTTGTGAACTTCACGTCTGCCGATGTCGGCACAAGCGTGAGCGGAACAGTGTTTTTCTTGACCACTAGCCTCACGCCTGATGGGGATGGAAAGAATTTCACGTATTCGATCGGT
>CAZLWX010000252.1:0-3172 GCA_964563295.1 uncultured Roseivirgaceae bacterium
TTCTTCGATATCCAGCCCAAGATCTGCTTGGCTCATTGCTCGGGACACGGCCTGTCGTGCAAGATCAACATATTCACTGGATAATTCGATCCCGATGAACTTTCTGCCGCTTTGGATGGCAGCCACAGCGGTCGTGCCGCTTCCCATGAAGCAGTCTAAAACCATGTCGTCCTTATCCGTGAGCAACTGGATGACCCGGCGGGGTAGCTCGAGAGGGAACTTCGCCTCATGATCATCGTTCGCTCGGACTGAGGGAAACTCCCAAACGGCGCGCGATCCCCAGTCTGCCCACTCCTTCTTAGACAGCCGCCGACGATCAACAACGGTCGCACCCGGTTTCCAGAGGAAAAAAAGATATTCGAACTCGTCAACCGACCGATAGGAAGACGAGTGCCATTGCGAGTTCGCCCATGCAGGGTCCTTTTTCCAAATCCTCCTATCGTACAGGTACAGTCCAGCATCATACCCCGCACGTTCAACCAAGTCTCCAACCAGATGTACCCTGGTCTGAGTAGCATACTTGCCGCCACGAATGTTGTTTCCGTTAAGCCGGCGATCAATGGTCTGTTCGCTACAATTGAGCAGTTCGGCGAGTTGATATCGGCTGTAATGCGGATACTTCGCTTTTGCGGCCAGGACGTCTTCGCGCGTAACTGGAGACTTCTGTTGTGACAAATTCAATGCCTGAAATCTGGGCATCGAATCATCGGGGAAGCATAGTATGTCGGCGATGTTGACTACCAAGAAACCGCCAGGCTTCAGAATGGGTTCGTGAAGAGCGATTGTCTCGGAGATGAGTCTTACCCACTCGGGGTAGGACAGATACTTCTCGTACTCTTTGCCAACGAAGTATGGTGGTGACCACACGCTTAAAGCAATCGAATTGGGTTCGATCTGCTTTAAGCGCTCCCTAGCATCCCCCTCGTGTATCTTGTTAACCTCTAGCGCCATAATCTCCCCCAAATTATTGCTACCTTTAGATAGCAATAGGTTAGCCAAGTGCCTTTTTTCTGTCAAGCTACAAATACGAAGCGAGCCTCTTGTGTCCTACTAGCTTGCTCCAAACAGCCGCGCCCACCATCCCCGGCGCTGCGTCTTGAGTGCGTTCAACTCCCCCTCGCGCTGCCCTAGCTCCCGCTCCAACCGTCTGATCTCGTCGCGCAGGCTTTCTGCCTGCTGCTGCGCCTCTTGCTTGGCCTCCTGCTCGCGGCGCTGTGCCTCCTGGAGCAGCGCACGCATGGCGTACACCTCGGCGATGGGCACAAGCTGGGCCGTCGGCTCTTCTTGGCGCTGCGGCGGCTCCCACTCGAAGGCCGGGAACGTATCAGCCCAAGCGTCGAGGATTTCGTCGTGTGTGCGCCCCTGTGCGGTGCTGTGGGCCACAAACGCCAGGGTGCGCAAGTCTGATTCGGTGAACTTGCGCGGCGTGGTTGTGGCCTCGGTGCTGAGATGGACGGCGTAGCGGTCGCAATAAAGCCGAATCGCAGACGGGCTAATGCCCAGGATCTTGCTCACCTGTTTGGGCGTGTATAGGTCCGGCATGGCGCTTTCCTGTGTACGTTGTGGGTATGTGCCAACAATGCGGGAGGATACCCGCAGGATGCCACAAGCAGCCACAGATAGGCAAACGGTCACATGGTGGGGGCATGTCCCTTAGTGGCCCACAGTGGGCCTGTACGGGGTACGTGTGCTTTGTGTGATAGCACAACGCCATGCGGGTGCATGTGGCCGTGTGGCGCTATAAGCGCACACTACAGCCGCGCGGTGCTAGAGAGCACGGACGCCGGCAACATGACACTGCCGAGTGAGGCGAAATGCTCGACGAAGGCTGTCATATTCGGCCCCAGGTACGCCACAGCCGACCCCTTGGTCACGCCACGCATAATTGAGCCGTCCGGCAGCCGGTAGTTCGTGCGCGGTGCTAGGAAGCAAACAGGGCAGGCCAGAAGCGGCTGGAACCACGCTTCCGACGTGGAGGCAAATGTGATGCAGCAAGCCTGCTCCACACGGCCCGCGGTGTACTCTTCGAGCAGCTTTCCGATCCATAACGGGTTTGTCACGCGCCCAAACGGATGGTTCATCCATACCCGGCCCCACCAGAATTGGCACAGCCCATCATCGGCCTCGGTGAAGATGGCCGCCGCCTTGATTACGCGGTTGGCTGTATGCGAAGAGGCCGGGTCCAAGTCAATGCCGCCCATTGTCTGCCGCGCCGCTTCGATGATGGCGCTGGGCGTGTAGTATTCGACCTTGCCCGATGTCTGGTTGATCAGCTGCGCGTTGTTCTGTGCCATGCTCTCCCCAATGCTATACTGCTGTTGTGCCCACTGCCGGCCGCCAAGCATGGTCAGTGGGCGCGCTGAAGGCGCTTCGGTCTTATGGCCGGGGCGCTTTTCATTTGCCCCAGCTACGCCACCTCTTTGACCACGAACAGATCGCCGGCAGTAACTTCTAGCCCCTCTCGCCGGAAGAAGTCGAGCAGCGCGCTCATGGTATCGTAGCGAATCCCCTTGCTCTTGTTGTTGGCAAGGCCGTAAACGGTGTTGGGGTTCAGGTTCGTCGCTTCGGCGATCTCGCCCCACGTGTAGGCGCGCCCCTTCTTCAACTCAAGCTCTCGCTTCAAGGCGAACAAGTTAGATTCCACGGTGACGCCCCCTAACGAATCGTCCGGTTTGCTCATGCTCTCGCCCCTATACTACTACAAAACAATAGTTTAGTCAATATTTTCACTAGTAAACTATTGACAATATGCAGCGTAGGCATTATACTCATGGGTGTGGTCAGCTTTGCGGTGACGCAATCTTACCACTGCCGCCGTTAACGAAAAAGCCCGGCAGCGTCTAGCACACGCCGCCGGGCCACGTTCAAGGAAGGGATTGTTTCCATGAACGCCCTCAGTCTACCACAGCGCCCCGCATCTGCTCACGATGCCCTTGTCGCAGCCTTTGCCGACACATTCCCCGAATATCTCTTGGGTCAAGAGCGCCACCTGTGTCAGTTGGGCCTGGACACCTGCACCACACCGGCCCAGCGCCGCGGCTGGCTCGATGCGCAGCACTACTCGTCACTGCCCGATGGGGTCGACCCGGAGTTTTGGGAAGAGGAACGCCGCTCCTTGTACGCCGCACATGGCGTGTGCATGAACGGGGCATGGCGATGACCGCCACACGTC
>CAZLWX010000253.1:0-3149 GCA_964563295.1 uncultured Roseivirgaceae bacterium
GTGCACTTTTCGCATTTCCTTTTATTAGTGGAAATGAAAGCATGCTCAGGAATGCGGGATCTGTGTAGACACCGGTTGTTCTCAGTAAATTATTTTCACCTACTTTAAAGCGTTGCGTGCTGCCCCATTGTGCATAGCTCACCGCATGATCTACGCCTGAAAATTCCTTTTCCAGTGTCAGTGCCAGGACTCGCGGAGTAGTGCTCCAGCAATTCACTTGTCCGTTTTCATAGGCCCGGTTCCAGGCAACGTAAAGCCGGCCTTTGTTTGCATGGAACTGCTCGAAGCTAAACTCGAATTGTATCCAAAGGAAAAGCAGAAGTGCTGCGGTGCTTCCTAATGCCAACCCGGAAATGTTGATCATGGAAAACGTTTTACTTCGCGCCATTACCCGAAAGGCTATCTTCGTATAGTTTGTTAGCATATCAGCAGATGATAAATGATTTGCGAATCGCCTCCTTAAGAGAATGCCGGGCCTGAAGAAACGCAAGGCGCTTACGACCAGGCGAAACTTTGCCTTTCGAGGTCCAATGATTTTTATGTTATGATGATAAAGCTCGATCAGATCACCTTCGATTTGATCGACAAGGTGAGCCGGGCAAATTGCTCTGATGATTCGTGCGGCTAATCTCGGAAGTTCTTTCATGCACTCAGATGGTTTTAAACTGCGGTATCAGAGCCCAGAGTTCAACCCTTTTTTCTCGCATGGTTTTTAGAACGGCCGTTCCTGCATTCGTGATCGTGTATATTCTCTTGCTTCTTCCGCCGCGTTCATTCGTCGCACCGCCAACTTTCGATTTGAGATAACCTTTGTCCTCCAATTTATAGAGTACCACGTGAACTGCGCTTAGGGTCACTTTTCGTTCAAGCCACTTTTCCAATTCAATCGTTATAGCAGCGCCATAAGCATTGTCTTCCAATACTGCCACGTTGGTCAATACCAATTCCTCAAATTCATTCAAAAAATCGCGTACCATTTCCTTCTAATTTTAGGATCAAATAAGGAAAATTGCGCGAAGATTGCAAGCACGCGCGTAAATGTATGCCAAGAGCAGGATAAACCCCCGGGCCTATCGAACCTTCAGGTTATTGAATTCCTTCAATTTTTCAATAAAGTGGTTCGATATTCGTAACCCCGGGACTACCACTCCACCTCACGACCCCACCGACACCTCCGACCGGATATCAACCTGGTTCACCGGAATCAGATTCACCCCAAACTTCCGCACCATAATATTCATCAGCGGATCATTCTTGATCTTTTGCATGATCCGGCCGGTCTGACCAGCGTCGTAGCCCATTACCATCTGGTCGAGAAGATTCAGGTGCTTGATGGCGAAGAAGAAACCTGCGATAACATAAGGTCCGAATGGGGTCTGTGGTATATCGAACGATGTTCCGGTCATGTTGAACACGGTGTTCGGAAGGTATTCGTTAGTGTGACTAATACCTTTCAGCGTCATGTAATAGTTTGCCGCATCGCTGCGGGAACCGAGGCGCGGGTCGCTCATGCTGAGTAGTCCCGCCAATGGTTTTTGCGTCTGCGACTGCGCGATCAGTTTGTCCTTCGCGCTCCGGTCGCTGGTAACATGCCGGCGGACATAGTCGTGCACGGAATCCCAAAAATCCACGGCGGGCTCGCCATCATCAACGCGGATCAGCCCGTGGATCGCGTAGTCCATGATGCCGGATGTAATCTGAATCCCAAGCATCTTTAACTCGGAATCATGTTGAATGGCCTTTTCCAGGATGGTGCGCTGATGTCGGGGATGGGTTCTCAATAGGTCGATGCTGGAGATCCAGTCGCCGGCGAGGTAGCCATCATACGCATACACTTCGCGGAGGAGGGTCTTGATTCTGGTGTCGTTGATGATGCGGATGCGGCGGCCCTTGACCTCGATCTCAGGTTTCTCTTCTACAATCATCCGTTCGATCTCAACGCCGAGACTGGATGCCCCCGTCATACCACAATTGAGCGGAGATCCTTCCACTATTTTTAAATCGTGAACATGACTGATGTAGCTGTCGTTCGAGTCTTCGGTCAGGTGGCCGTGTGTCTGGATGTGCACATAGTAGCTGATCGGGATACTCCGGTCGGCCGTATTGCGCTGGGCCTGCTCAAACGTGCGTTTGATATCCATGACCACATCCGGCGTTACGAAGGATCCCGCTGTCCTAATAACGTGAAGTTCGACCTCAATGCGGCGCTTCTCACGAAATTCCCTGGTGACGTGGTCAACCGCATCGATCTGGATCTGGCTGAGATCGCGTGCGTCGGCACAGCCGATGAGAATGTGGACTTCTTTGCTTTTCATGGGAGCAGACGCATAAATTGATAAATTGACGCCAGACTATGGAACTTTAAATATAAGCATTCATCCAAATGAAAAACCAGCATCACCGGGAGATACTCAGCCTGATTCGGGAAAACTCGGGTCCACCGGAGCGCGACGCCTTCCTCGCGAACTACCTGGGAACCTCACACGTACGTTATCCGATCAAGGCGCCGACGTTGAGACTGATCGCGAAGGAATGGATGAGAAGCAATAAGCATTTGTCAGCTTCAAAATTGCAAGGGGTGCTGACTAGTCTCATTGAGGGTGAATCGTCAACCGAGAAGATGATGGCTGGCATGCTGTTGGATTATGCGACACGCGATCAACTCGCTATCGATCCGAATATTTTCGATCGCTGGCTCGATGATCTCGAGGGTTGGGCCGAGGTGGACGCGGTGTGCACGAACAAGTATACCGTCAAACAGCTTCCGCTGGATTGGAAAACATGGGAGCCGTTGCTGAAGCGTTTCTCCCGGGACAAGAATATTCACAAACGGCGGGCATCATTGGTGTTGCTCTGTTCGCCGCTGCGGAATATCGACGACGAGCGATTGGTTGATATGGCCTTGAAAAATGCGTATCGGCTGCGTGCTGAAAAACATATCCTGATTACGAAAGCGATTTCGTGGGTGTTGAGGAGTGCGGTGAAGCATCATAAGCAGAGGATTAGTCAATTTATCTCTGAATACAAGGCAGAACTTCCAGCTATTGCGGTCAGGGAGACGATGAAGGTTTTGGAGACGGGCAAAAAAACAGGGTGACGCAGGCTGAAACCTTCGTAGCTACTACGAAGGTTTGCCCTAAAAAGTGGAG
>CAZLWX010000254.1:0-3132 GCA_964563295.1 uncultured Roseivirgaceae bacterium
AAAATTTAATTACCTAAAAATTAGTTTTGAACTATTGCCTATTCCAATGAAACGCACAAGCTACCTGGTATTAATGATTACTTTCCTGTCGCTGGGACTGGTCCAGTGTCAAAAGGAAGAAAAGAAACCGAATGTGATTTTGTTCCTGGTCGACGACCTGGGCTGGATGGACATCGGGTGTTATGGTAGTGAATTCTACGAGACACCCAACATTGATCAACTGGCAGAGGAGGGCATCCGGTTTACTGACGCCTACGCGGCCTGCCATGTGTGCTCACCCAGTCGGGCTGCACTCATGACGGGTAAATATCCGGCGCGGGTGAACCTGACAGACTGGCTTCCCGGTAGGAAGAACCATCCTTTTCAGCGGTACCTGAATGCGGAGGTAAACCAGGAGCTGCCCATGGAAGAGGTTACGTTGGCGGAGGCATTAAAAGAACACGGGTATGCAACCGGTATCTTTGGTAAATGGCACCTCAGCCCGGATTCCTCGGCGGGCCCGCTGAAGCACGGATTCGACACGCATTTCATCAAAGGATGGAATAAAGGGTGGCCACTCGGATACTATCCTCCATATCGCATGGCCGGATTTGACGGCGACGACGACCAATACTTGACAGACAGAGTCACCGATGAGGCGCTGAAGTTTATTGAAGGCAACAAGGAGAAGCCGTTCTTCCTGTACCTTGCCCATTTTGCCGTACATGATCCTATTGATGGAAGAAAAGATCTCGTGGAAAAATACAATAGGAAGCTTGCCGCGACTTCCTTTGGTCCGGAGCCAGCATATGGGCTGGAAGCTAATCCCGATGCCGAGGGCGCATTGTCACGGGAGGAGTTGAACGCCAAACTTGATGACCCCGCGTATGCCGGCTACAGCAAGTTACCCGGCGGCGCGGTCAAGATAAAGCAACACCAGGATAACACGAATTTCGCAGCCATGGTAGAGGCCATGGATGAAAGCATGGGTCGTGTGCTGGCCAAACTCGATGAACTTGGTCTTGATGAGAATACCATCGTCATTTTTGCTTCCGACAACGGAGGCATGGCGGCGGCGAACTTTGGAAATCCCCAGCGCGACATCGACCCGGCCAAACTGGATCGCGCATTCTCCACATCGAACTTGCCATTGCGAGGAGCCAAGGGTTGGTTGTATGAGGGTGGAATACGTGTACCCATGATCGTGAAGTGGAAGGGCGTCAAGTCTCCGGGTGAGACCTGCAGCGTGCCGGTGACGAGCACGGACTTCTACCCTTCGATACTGGAGATGGCGGGGTTGCCGCTGATGCCGTCGCAGCATGTTGATGGAGTAAGCTTTGTGCCGCTGCTTAAAGGCGAAACGAAGCTCGACCGCGATGCCATCTACTGGCACTTTCCGCACTACAGCAATCACGGTATGCAAAGCCCTGGCGGTGCTATCCGGCGCGGCGATTATAAACTGATCGAGTATTTTGAAAACAACACCGTGGAGCTATTCAACCTGAAAGACGACATCGGAGAGAAGCACGACCTCTCGAAAGAAAAACCGGAAGTCGTCGAGGAGCTCAGGGAGATGCTGCACAACTGGCGACGCAATGTAAACGCCCGGATGATGCCTCCGAATCCCAATTACGTTCCGGGCAAGGAACCCTGGCTGCAGCCCAGCAAGGGCGTTACGGGAGAATTTATTGGACAATAACTATAAACCACTGGAAGATGTTCATCGTAGAAAACTATTCGCTGGCGGTTGTCTTTTGCGTGGTCACCATGCTTTGCTGGGGTTCGTGGGCCAATACTCAAAAACTCGCGGCGGGCTCCTGGCGCTTTGAGTTGTTTTACTGGGATTATGTTATTGGAATTGTTTTGTTCTCACTGCTGCTCGGTGTTACACTGGGGAGTTCAGGCACTGGAGGACGTTCGTTCATGGACGACATCAGCCAGGCTGACGGCGGAAGTATCTTCTCGGCGGGGCTCGGTGGTATCATCTTCAACGCTGCCAACATCCTGCTCGTGGCCGCTATCGCGATAGCCGGAATGTCGGTCGCCTTTCCTGTCGGGATTGGTCTGGCTTTGGTGATCGGCGTGCTTGTCAATTACATCCAGGCCCCGTTGGGAAATGAAGTACTTCTTTTCGGAGGTGTCGGCTTGATCGTTGTTGCCATTGTGCTCAACGCCTATGCCTATCGAAGAAAAATGGCGGGCAGTTCGGCGGGGTTATCAACGAAAGGCCTTTTGTTGTCCATCGTTGCCGGCGCCCTGATGGGTTTGTTTTACAAGTACGTGGCCGCGTCGATGTTTCCGGATTTCAATAGTCCGATCGCGGGGAAATTAAGCCCGTACACAGCTGTGTTCTTCTTCTCGCTCGGCATACTGTTGAGCAACTTTGTGTTCAACACATTGCTGATGCGTTTTCCGTTTACTGGTGAGCCGGTCGGCTATGGGCAATATTTTAGTGGGTCTTCGCGGGATCATTTGATGGGTGTCCTTGGCGGGATGATCTGGTGCCTCGGCATGTCGTTCAGCATCATCGCGTCAGGTGAGGCAGGTCCGGCAATCTCATACGGTCTTGGCCAGGGCGCAACGGTAATTGCTGCGCTGTGGGGTATTTTTATCTGGAAAGAATTCAAAGTTTCACCACGCGGCACCAACGCCATCCTGACCACGATGCTGATATTGTTTGTCGTAGGGCTGTGGATGATTGTGGTGGCCCGGTAAAATAATAGAAGAGAATAGGTTTGGATTTGGGTAAGTGAGTTAGCCGAGCCGTTGCGCGGCTTTTTTTATAGAGCGGCGGAAAATTATAACCAATTTATGGCCCTTTGTAATGAACGATATTTCCATGAGACCATCCACATCCCTCGGCTCCTTTGTAATCATAGTAGTCGCCATCACAATAAGTTCATGCGTCAGCGATAGTCGCGATGACTATAGCGGGTGGCACGTCGTTGGGGGTAATCCTTCAGGTAATAAGTTCTCCTCATTGACCCAGATAGACACGTCGAACGTTGATCAATTAACTGTTGCCTGGGAGTATCATACAGGTGACGCCGACACTGCGGCTCACTCACAGATTCAGTGCACCCCGATAATTGTGGACGACATTCTTTATGGCACGTCGCCACAGTTAAGGCTCTTTGCCTTGGATGCGGCCAC
>CAZLWX010000255.1:0-3068 GCA_964563295.1 uncultured Roseivirgaceae bacterium
CTTTTCCAATGCCTACATGGATGATACCTTGTTTATCAATTTTGAAGTCGATCTTGCCGGCTTTCACTTCTTTGACAGCTTTCCCGACTTCGAGCGTAACAGTTCCTGACTTGGGGTTTGGCATCAAGCCGCGGGGACCCAGAACCTTTCCGAGTTTACCGACCTTGGCCATCACCGTAGGCGTACAAATAATGACATCTATATCTGTCCAGCCTTGTTCAATTTTTTGAATATAGTCGTCCAGTCCAACGTGATCAGCACCGGCCTCTTTAGCCTCCTGTTGTTTGTCAGGCGTTGACAGAACGAGCACCCGCACGGTCTTGCCGATGCCATGTGGCAATGCGACCACGCCGCGCACCATTTGATCCGATTTCTTGGGATCTACACCCAACCGGATGTCGAGGTCCACCGAAGAGTCGAACTTGGTGAACGTGATGTCCTTGAGAAGTTTTGCAGCGTCCTCGAGCGTGTAGACCTTGTCGGGACTATATTTTGCCAAAACAGTTTTTCTGTTCTTTGAAATTCGTGCCATTGTTCAATCGGTTATTTTTCCCACGGAGCAGTTCCGGAGACAGTTATGCCCATACTTCTAGCGGTGCCGGCAACCATTTTCATTGCCGATTCAACTTTGAATGCGTTCAGGTCCGGCATCTTGGTTTCAGCAATTGTTTTCACCTGGTCCCACGTGATCGAGCCTACCTTGGTGCGGTTAGGCTCAGCCGATCCTTTTTGCTTTTTTGCGGCATCGAGGATCAACACGGCGGCAGGGGGTGTCTTAATGACAAAATCGAACGATTTGTCGTTGTAGATCGTGATCAAAACAGGAAGGACTTGCCCCGGTTTATCCTGGGTGCGAGCATTAAACTGCTTGCAAAAGTCCATAATATTCAGACCCTTGGAACCGAGAGCCGGCCCGATAGGAGGTGCCGGATTGGCTGCCCCGCCCTTTACCTGTAACTTCAGGTAACCTGTAACTTCTTTTGCCATATTCGCTTAGCTCAAAAACTATTCTAATTTTTCAACTTGCATGTAACTCAACTCGACGGGCGTGTTGCGCCCGAAGATCTTTACCATCACATTGAGTTTCTTCTTGTCTTCAAAAATCTCCTCCACAGTGCCGGTGAAACCACTGAATGGTCCATCCATCACCTTGACGGATTCACCTTTAATAAAAGGTGTTTCGAGCTTCACCTCGAATTCGTCAATCTCGTCAACCTTACCCAGGATCCGGTTCACTTCCGACTGCCGTAGCGGAACAGGATCCTTGGATTGACCCGTGCCATTTCCACCCAGGAAGCCAATGACGCCGGGGATGTTGTTCACCGTGTGGTACGCTTCACCATTCGACAGGTCGGCCGACACGAGCACATATCCTGGAAAGAAGTTTCTTTCCCGCACCCGCTTTTTTCCGCCCCGCATTTCATAAACCTTCTCTGAAGGAATCAGCACCTGCGGAATAAAATCAACCAGCTTTGACCGTTCGATCTCCGTTTCCAGGTAAGCCTTCACTTTCTTTTCCTGGCCACTAACCACCCTGAGTACGTACCATTTCAGTTCGCCCATGCCCCGTGGTCAGTTAAAAGGTTATATAATACCATTGCAACCCGGACTTGAAGATCCAGTCGATGGCACCGATTATCAATGCAAAAATGGTGGAAGCCACCAATACCAGGACCGCACTACTCTGCAACTCGCTGAGTTTCGACCAAGTAACTTTGTTCTTGATCTCTTCCCATGATTCGGTGATATAGGTTGTTAATCTCTTCATGACTGAAGGCCCCAAAACTGTGTTATACCTGGACCGCCACGCGGCACCGTTTTCTAATGTTTAGCACGGGTGGAGAGACTCGAACTCCCAGCCAACGGTTTTGGAGACCGCTACTCTACCAATTGAGCTACACCCGTTTACAAGAACCTGCGCTTTTTGGCCCGATTTGAAAAATCCCTGCTCACTGGGCGATACGCCGGCGTTTCTGCCCACCGTTCTTTCAAGCCTTTTGCCTTTGCTTTAGGGAGTATCACTCAATCTCCTGAGCCGTACCCGCATACTCAGCCCAAAAGGACTGCAAAGGTAGGAGAAAATGGACAAAAGTAAAACGTCCAAACTAAAAAGCTATCAAGAATTTCATGGCGATATCTTGACTAGTCCAAAGTATTAATTATCAGTTCTTTATAATGAAAAAAGCAGAAAGTGCTCATCCTTTCTGCCTTTTTACTATTTGCTATTTTCCTGTTTAGTCCAGGATTTCAGTAACCTGACCGGATCCAACCGTGCGACCGCCTTCGCGGATAGCGAAACGGAGCCCTTTCTCCATGGCAATCTTGTTGATCAACTGCACTTCAATGGAGATGTTGTCGCCAGGCATGACCATCTCAACGCCAGACGGCAGCATGATCTCACCGGTAACGTCGGTTGTGCGGAAGTAAAACTGCGGCCGGTATTTGTTGAAGAACGGCGTGTGGCGTCCACCCTCTTCCTTCGACAATACGTAAACCTCTGCCTTGAACTTGGCGTGCGGCGTTACGGAGTTCGGCTTGCAGATAACCATCCCACGGCGGATTTGTTCCTTTTCGATTCCACGAAGCAGGAGACCAACATTGTCGCCAGCTTCACCGCGATCGAGGATCTTGCGGAACATTTCCACACCAGTGATAGTCGAGCTCAGGTTCTCTGCACCCATTCCAAGGATTTGAACCGGATCGCCCGTCTTGATCACACCGCGCTCGATACGACCAGTAGCCACGGTTCCACGACCAGTGATCGAGAACACGTCTTCAACCGGCATAAGGAAATCCTTATCGATCAGGCGCACAGGGAGCGGAATGTATTCATCAACTGCCTTCATCAGTTCCTCGATCTTCTCAACCCATTTCGGTTCACCGTTGAGACCACCCAGTGCCGATCCGCGAATAACGGGGATCGAATCGCCAGGGAAGTTGTAAGAAGAAAGAAGTTCACGAACTTCCATCTCGACCAGGTCGAGCAATTCAGGATCGTCGACGAGGTCAACTTTATTCATGAAAACCACAAGGGCGGGAACACCTACCTGGCGGGCCAGGAGGATATG
>CAZLWX010000256.1:0-3025 GCA_964563295.1 uncultured Roseivirgaceae bacterium
ACTCATTCCGCGCCTATCCGATCAGCCCACAGGGTATTGGCAACCCGGTGGTTTCAGCCATTGGATCAGACCACACTCTTCCAATTGTACAACACGCCCAAGGATACATGGAGCTCGGTGCGGGGAGCAGGCTTGCTGTAGCTCTTTCGACTCCGGGTGTTTCGAACGTTGTTGAGCTTTTTGATTTCATTGATTCCACAGGGGTTGTCACCAACTTCCGCGTCGCTGACCTGGGGTCTACCGCGGGAGAAGTTTACGGACTCGAGATTTCGCCAGGGGGCAACAAATTGTTTGCAACGCTGAAGGGGCCGCCTTCCGAGATCGTAGAATTCTTTATCGATAGCCTGGGCAATCCGCATTTCCAGCAGCGCGCAAGTTTTACAGAGACACTGGGCGCCATGCAGATCGGGCCTGATGGACAGATTTATGTCGCGCGGGATGGCTCTACTACGTTGGGGACATTCACGGCGAATGAAGATACAACCAACGTTTCCAATCTGGCGCTGACCGATTTCGGCCTGGTAGGAGGAACCAATAGCGAGCTCGGGCTTCCGAACTTCACCCAGATCATCAACAACCCGTTGCAAACACCGGGTGTTACGGCCATGAGTCTCTGTCTGGGTGATTCTACAATTTTTAGTGCAACCGGTAAGGATCCCGCGATTGACAAGTTTGACTGGACATTTGGAGATGGCGATGGACAGTTTGACGGCGGCGCTCAAATCGGGCATGTTTACGATGCGGCGGGGACCTACACGGCTAACGTTAGAATCTATAACAAATGCGAGGTAATTGGGACCTTCCCAATCACCATCGTGATTACGCCAAGACCACCCGATCCCACTGCATCGGTGGTGATGTGTACCGGTGATGCGGTGCTGGATGCAAACCCGCAAGACTTGCCAAACCTCACGTACCAGTGGTCAACGGGAGAAACGACTGAGACGATCACGGTCACCCAGCAGGCATTCTATAACGTAACGATATCAGACAACCTGGGCTGTTCAACGGATGCAACCTTGCAAGCAGTTGATAACAGACCGCAGGTGGACTTTGGTCCTGACCTGACCGTTTGTCAGAATACGCCCATGGCGCCACTGGATGCGCAGAATCCCGGAGCAACCTATGCGTGGACTGTTGACGGCGTCGCCACCGGGGGAACCGCACAAACACAATCGGTCGACACATCCGTGCCCGATACCGTGGAATACAAGGTTGTTGTTACAGACCCCATCACGACTTGCTTCCGCGAGGAGTCGATCATCATCACAGTCAACGAATCTCCAGACTGGACCGCCACTCCGGTCAATCCCAGCACTTGTAACGCTGCTGATGGACGGGTCGATTTGACCATCAACTCACCTACCGGAACGTTGTTTACTTATTTCATCTCCGGACCTTCGGGCTCGTTTTCCAGTACAGATGAAAATGCTGGTGTACTCATTTCCACGCCATCGACCCTGGATGCAGGCACCTACGGCATCACCGTCATCGACCAGGTTTCTGGATGCGCGACAATCAACACGGTCAACATCAATGATCCTGGTTTTACTGTTTCAGGCGTTCCGAACACGACCTGTGACCCGATTTTTATCGATGTAACCGTTGATCCTACACCGGGGCCGTTTGGTCCCAACTTCACATATCGTGTGATCAACAACACGACTCTCGCGGTCGTGCAACCGGCAACCGCAGAGACGGCTCTCAATTTTTTAACGACAACTCCACTGCCGAGCAACAACCAACAGTACACGGTGGAAGTTACTTCCGGCAGCTGCACGGTTTCCAGTCCTGCCATTACGATTGATGAAGACCCAACAGTGCCCGTCACTTTTACTGTGGATGCCTGTTCGGATCCCATCAGCATCACGGCGAATGGTGGCACGAGCTGGGCCTGGACAGCCCCCGACGGTGCAACCGGAAACGGCCAGACCTTCACACATTCACCACCACAGGGTCCCCAGATATATAACGTCTTGATCAAGCAGGCGGGCCTGTGCGACCTCGACACCGCCGTCACTGTCAACGTAAACAACAATGTCTCAGCCGATTTTACACAGTCCGATCCCTGTGCAGACCAAGTCACCCTTTCGGCCACACCCACTGGCACCTACACCTACCGTTGGTATCGTAATGGCGCCCTGATCGCAGGTGGCGGTGGCCAGAACATCGTGGTCGGCGTTGCCGAAAATCAGATTCAATACCGCGTGGAACTTGTCAACACCGTGTCAGGTTGCATCTTCTCGTCGACAGCAAAACCCGTCAACGTCGCCGGGAATGTTGATGTCACGTTGGCGTCAACGCTGGCGTGCGAAGGATCACCATTCACGCTCACAGCGAACGCCATTCCTGCAACGATCACAACCTTTGCATGGAAACTCGATGGCGCCGCCCTGTCGGAAACTTCTTCCACGCTGACAGAAACGCGCGGCGGCCAATACGAAGTCAGTGTGACTCAGTCCGGCTGCACAGTCAGCGATCAAATTAATTTGGTGCTGTCACCTGTCACGGCGGGTCTGCTCAATGACTCGTACATCATCTGTCCGGATCCCGCCAACCCAGACCCTACCACGCGTGAGGTGGAACTCGACCCGGGCGACTTCTTCTCCTACAACTGGTTTGAAAATGGCTCGCCCACGGGCGAAACAACAAGGATCTTCACCGCCCTGGCACCGGGAGAATACACGGTCGATCTGATCAACTCCTACGGGTGCGCCAGCTCTGATTTCACCGAAGTCATAGAAGAGTGCGACCCGCGAATCACAGGTCCCAATGCATTCAGACCCGGCGGCGTCAACAACGAGTTTTTCCTTTTTACATTCTTTATCGACGACACCGATTTCAACATCTTCATCTTCAACCGCTGGGGCGAGATGGTGTTCCAGTCGAACGCCCGCGACTTCCGCTGGAACGGCGGCTACAACAACAACGCATCTCAGTTGTTGCCTGCCGGAACGTACACCTATGTTGTCAAGTACAAGAGTTCCTATCGGCCGGAGGAAGGGGTTAAGGAGAAGCGGGGTGG
>CAZLWX010000257.1:0-3009 GCA_964563295.1 uncultured Roseivirgaceae bacterium
CAGTACGCCCAACCGAGGATAGCGCCCAGAAAATCCGCCAATACTAGTCGCGATTCATGCGGTGGCTGTCCATAGTTGAACCAATACAGAAAATCATACTGCAACAACGGCAGGATAAATATTGCTGCAAAGAGCAGGAAGAAACCGGTGAACGAGAGCCACATCCTGAACGAGCGATCAATCCACGCATTGTAGGTCAGCAGTCCGTAGATGATCATTAGTCCCATTCCGCCGGCGTCCTGTTTAGTAAAAATCGACCAGAAGATGAAGAACGCTCCCAGCGCCACGTTGAGCCAACGTTTCCAATCAGTGTTTATTAGAATTGCGCGAAGCACAAAATAACAGGCAATAATCTCGTAGACAAAAACCGTGTGGTTGTACCAGGGCCAGAAGTTGAAGGACACGTAGGAGAAGCAGAGTACGACGACCGATAGAAAAATGACCGCGGGCTGAACGTTGAGCATTCGCAGTATCGACCTGAAAGTCAGTATCGACACCAGGTTGATGAATACCTGTGCCTTGATGAGGCTGTAGAACGTGGGGCCAAACACCTTAAAAAACAGGGCAGGTATCACCCAATAGGCGTATCCCATCGGCAAAGAGAAGTCCCGGAACGGCATTTGTCCCAGATACATCCGGTAGGCTCCTTCCCACGACAGGAAAATATTGATCCGGTACGGGTTATTAAATGTGAGGGGCGCAAAGCAAAAAAGGCAGGCAATGACGAGCTCGATAACCAGTAATTGCCTGGCTGTGAGTGACTTCCAGAGTATTTTTTTTAGCTCGAACGGTTGCGTCGTCAAATCGTTTACCGTGTTTTCCGCAGGTTGGTGCGTAATTTTTACTGCCATAGGGATATGAAAAAACCGATTACCAACTGGAACAATTATCCTGTTGTTGAGGGCCGCGAGATTTCATTCGACTATCAGCAAGATCTGATATCAAAACTGGACCGCACGGCAATTCCGCATGGCAATGGTCGATGTTACGGTGATGCTTCATTATACTCCGATGTCGTCAATACGCTGCGCTATGATAAGCTCCTCGCGTTTGATGAGACTCACGGAATAATTACGTGCCAAAGTGGGGTGTTGCTATCGGACTTGCTGCAGGTCATCGTTCCTCGCGGGTGGTTTTTGCCAGTTACGCCGGGTACAAAGTTCATCACTGTAGGGGGCGCTGTCGCGTCTGATGTCCATGGAAAAAACCATCACATCGATGGCTCGTTCTGCAGGCACGTGGAGGAACTAAGTATCCTTACGGGCACTGGAGAAATCCTCCGGTGCGACCACGATGAGAACCAGGACCTTTTCAGGGCGACATGCGGCGGCATGGGACTGACCGGGGTGATACTCGAAGTACGGTTCAGGCTCAAGCGCATTTGCAGCTCCTACATCCGCCAGCGCCAAGTCAAGGCTCGCAACCTTGTTTCGGTGATGGATCTCTTCAACCAGAACCACGCGTCTACCTATTCCGTTGCCTGGATCGATTGTCTCAAGACCGGGAAAAACTTCGGTAGGAGTATTCTCATGCTCGGAGAACATGCAGGCACCGATGAAGGACCATCCAACAATAAGCTTGTCGCCAGGGAAAAGTCGCTGCTGACGGTTCCGTTTCATTTTCCGTCGTTTGTGCTCAATGAATATTCCGTCAGGCTGTTTAATACCTTTTACTACGCAAAAAATTACAAACGTGAACTGGAAAGTGTCGTTCATTATGACAGTTTCTTCTATCCGCTGGATTCGATCCTCCGCTGGAACCGCATTTATGGACGACAAGGGTTTGTCCAGTATCAATTTGTGCTTCCGATTGCCGCGAGCGCCGAGGGGCTCACTGAGGTACTTGGTCGAATCAACAAATCCGGAATGGGTTCTTTCCTTGCGGTGCTGAAGCTGTTCGGCGACCAGGACGACCTGATCTCATTTCCCATGAAGGGATATACACTTGCGCTGGATTTCCCGATTCGCCGAGGGTTGTTTGATTTCCTCGACGAGCTTGATGCCATGGTTGCGGACTACGGTGGCCGGATTTACTTGTCAAAGGACGCGAGGATGAAAAAAGGAATATTCTGGAGAACCTATCCGCATGCCTTGGAGTTTCAGGACATTCTGAAAAAATACGACCCCGGTAACAGGTTCAGATCGCGCCTGTCGGACCGATTAATGCTGAAGTCGTGATGGAAGAGAATGTCTTGATCCTTGGTGCTACTTCAGATATTGCGGTAGCCCTCGCGCGAAAGTTTGCATCAGAGGGTTTCTCCATAACGCTGGCCGGACGAAATCTCGATCGACTGCGAGCTATCGAAGGCGATTTAAAGATCCGATACGGGGGCCACGTCAACTCCGCGGCGTTTGACGCCCTTCATTTTCAAGGGCATTCAGCCTTTTATCATGCTCTACCAGAGAAGCCTGATATTGTGGTTTGCGTCTTTGGCGTGTTGGGAGACCAACTATACGCACAGTCCGACTGGCAGGAGTGCGAACGCATATTGACCAGTAATTATGTTGGCGCTGTTTCGATACTCAACATCGTCGCCAATGATTTTGAGCAACGACGACGTGGCACGATTGTCGGCATCAGCTCGGTAGCTGGTGAGCGAGGCCGGCAAAGCAACTACCTCTACGGCAGTGCAAAGGCGGGGTTCACGGCCTACCTCTCAGGACTTCGTAACCGGCTGTTCAAAAGTGGTGTTCACGTGCTCACCGTCAAGCCCGGGTTTGTCAGGACCAGGATGATCGAAAACATCCGCACGCCCGGACCCGTAACGGCTGCTCCGAAACAAGTCGCGAACCAGATCTTCGAGGCGGTGAGAAAGCGAACAAATGTTATTTATGTGCTGCCGGTGTGGGGAGTGATCATGAAGGTGATTCGTAATATTCCGGAAGGGGTTTTTAAGAAGTTGAAGCTTTAGTCCATGGTCCATAGCCCACCTGTCCGCTGAAGTTTAGAGTTGGGTTTGAGCGAGCCAACGAAGGCGGATAGTCGATGGCCGCTTCGTGTTGCGAGAAG
>CAZLWX010000258.1:0-2987 GCA_964563295.1 uncultured Roseivirgaceae bacterium
ATTGAGTTTTTAAACGACTATGAAAGCCAACGGAAGCACCGTCAAGGAAATTCTTACCAGTCTTCCTGCTGACCGGGCGGAACCTTTCAACAAACTGCATGATGTTATCGTAAAAAACCTCCCAAAGGGTTTTGAGCCCGCAATCAGTTATGGCGGACTCGGTTATGTCATTCCACACAAGCTTTATCCTGCCGGCTACCATTGTAAACCTAGCGAGCCGTTGCCATTTGCAGGGATTGCTTCACAAAAACACTCCATTAACTTTTATCATATGGGAATCTATGCTGATCCCAAATTGATGAAGTGGTTTGTGACCGAGTACCCGAAACACTCGAAGCAAAAACTTGATATGGGAAAAAGCTGCATCCGCTTCAAGAAGTTCGATGATATTCCCTACAAGCTCATCGGCGAGTTGATGAAAAAAATGAGCGCGAAGGAGTGGATCAACACATACGAGACGGTGTTCAAGGTCAAGGAAAGGAGGCGCTAGTTTGAAGTTTGTAGTTTGTAGTTTGTAGTTTGAAGTTTGTAGTTTGAAGTTTGTAGTTTGAAGTTTGTAGTTTGGAGTTTGTAGTTTGGAGTTGTTTGGAGTTGGTTCTGGAAAAGATGAAAGAGCGCCTGCGCGAGGGCCCCTTTAAGGGAACAGAAGGGCGCGGGCGGGATTAGGAAAGACTCTCGCCCAAACGGGGCGCTTCGGAGTTTCTGGTTCCGCGTTCCGGGTTGGAGTGCTGACGATAAGTTGTGGCGTTGAAGATCCCGAAAGGGAGTCAACGCGCTCAATTACGAATTGGGAATTCTCAAGCATAAGCACAACCTCAACACTTCGACACTCGAACACTTCAAGACCTGAGCTGTTCATAGTAGCATAGAATTGTCCCCGACAGGAACGTTTTTGTTTTCAGCAGCTTGAGGACCGTTCTCTCCTGGATCTTGTCGAACAAAGGCAAGCCCCGTCCCAGGATGACCGGGTGAATGCAGAGTTGATACTCGTCAATCAAGTTAAGGTTGGCTAATTCAACAATCAGGCTGCGGCAACCAACAAGTATGTCCTTGCCGGGCTGTTCACGGAGTTTCAGCACCTCTTGTTTCAGGTCCCCCTTTGCAAGCCGTGCGTTTGTCCAGCCCGCGGCGGGGTCGATCGCCTTCATCGTGCGCGAAAAGACAACTTTAGGGATGTCTTGTATCGCGGCCGCGAAATCATCGGTTGATTTGTCGCCCGTGGGATTCTTGATCACATTAGGCCAGTAACTTTCCATGAGTTGATAGGTAATACGGCCGTACAGCATGGTGCCCGCGTTGCGCAAAAGGTTCGTGTAGTGGTCATGCAATTCCTCATCGGCGATCATTCCGGTGTGATCGCAAAAGCCGTCAATTGAGACGTTGATGCCTGCAACTATTTTTCGCATAGATCAGAAGTGGTGAGGTGTTGAAGTGTTCAGGTGTCCGGGTTGTGCAGTTGTTGGCATTTGGCCCTTGGCCTTTAGCCCTTGGCTCGTGGCCTTTGGCCTTAAATTACAACCGTTCCGGTCTTAACGTCTCCATTGCGCTTGTAGGCCGCGATGATGACGCCACTGGGTGTCACAGCGCTTTCGGTCAACGCAAATGCGGCGGGGATGACTCCGTTTCCAAAAAGCTTCTTGCCCTTGCCGAGTGTTATGGGGTAGATCTTTAGCCGGAGTTCGTCGACCAGATTGTTTTTGAGCAACAGTTGCACAACTTCACTGCTGCCCCAAACGTGAATGTCCGCTCCTTCTGACGCCTTTAGCTTTCTGATTTCAGACACTGTTCTGATGACCACCGTATTCTTCCATCCGACTACCCGAGGGTCGGTCTTTTTCAGCCTTTTTGAAAGCACATATTTTGTTCCCTCGTTAATGCCGGGCCAAACGTCGTGATGCTTCGGCCAGTAGTCTACCCAGATGTCAAATGTTTTTCTTCCCAACAGGTAGTCGGCGGGAAGCATCTCTTTCTCCAAAACATCATTTAACGCATCGTCGGAAAAGGGCATCGTCCAGCCGCCATATTTAAATCCGCCGGATTTGTCTTCCGCCGGTCCCCCCGGTGCCTGCATAACGCCATCCAGGCTGATCATCGATAAAACTGTTATTTTTCTCATGGATGTTCGATTGTTCAGGTGTTGAAGTGTTGAGGTGTTCAAGTCGAGGCAAGAACAAGTTTCATGCCCTTCCAACCTGAACAGTCGCATCAATATGCCCGCTACTATCCACTACAACTGATCTTTCCTGGAGGGAAGGCCCTACCCTGCGTGCATATTTTACGGAAAATCGCATTAAATTTAGTGCGATGCAAACCTCACATGCCGGAACTTGTCCGAACTGCGGCTACGAACTCCTTGGAAAATACTGTTACAACTGCGGGCAGAAAAAAATTGACGACAAGGAACGCACGTTAAAACACTTTTTTTGGGAATTCATCCACGCCTCATTTCATGTTGAACACAATATTCTTGGCAATTTTTGGAAACTCCTCGTGCGACCTGGATTTATCGTCCGTGAATACATTGAAGGCCGGCGCAAGCGACATATGTCGCCTTTCGCTGTCTTCGCCGTCATCAACATCCTCTACTTCCTCTTCAGCCCGTTGACCGACTTGAGTTTGGAGCTGCAAGATCAGCCGCAGCAGTTCTACGGGACCATCGCGCAATCGATGATCGACAGCCGCCTCGAAAGCAGGGACGTGTCTTTCGGAGACTATGCAGAAACGTATGACACCAAGTCGAACAGCCTGTCAAAGATCATGGTCATCATTAATGTTCCCTTCTTCGCACTGTTCATTGCACTGATGTATCTTAAAAGGAAAAATGTCTTTTTCTCCGACCACCTGATCTTCGCCTTGAACTTCTTTGGATTCTTTCTTCTGTACAGCCTTATACTAGTCATGATTTTCAATACAGCATTGTGGTTGCACATTCCGGTTACCTCGCAGGCGTTTGTGATTTTGTACCTGGGTTCTTCTCTATTGTACGT
>CAZLWX010000259.1:0-1291 GCA_964563295.1 uncultured Roseivirgaceae bacterium
CTTTATCGAGCGACTGAAAGATCCGGTGCTGGTATCAAAGGGAAGCAGTCTGAAGTTTCTTCTTGTCGCCGAAGGGAAGGCCGATGTCTATCCGCGTTATGCGCCGACGATGGAGTGGGATACCGCCGCGGCGCACGCCGTTGTGAAAGAAACCGGAGCAAGGGTGACGCAGTTCGGCTCTGATGAGGAGCTGCGTTACAACAAGGCAGATCTGCTTAATCCATACTTCCTGGTGATGTAAGGGATAGGGCCGCACGGAATGTTTCCATATCTTTGCCCGCAAACAAACGAAGGCGGCTTGAATGTCAGGTAAGCGAATCATTGTCACGGGTGGAGCGGGCTTCATCGGCTCGAACCTGGTGGCTGCCCTGTTACACGATCCACGAGTCGGGAAGGTCCGCGTCATCGACGACCTGTCTAACGGGTACTACTCCAACATCGAAGAGTTCGAGGGCAATCAGAAATTCGATTTTATCAAGGCCGACATCTGCGACTACCAGGTGATGCTGGAGGCAACCGAAGGGTTTGACCTGGTCTCTCACCAGGCAGCGCTGGGTTCGGTGCCGCGGTCCATTAAAGATCCGATCAGAACAACACAGGTCAATATTGATGGAACCGTGAACGTCCTTTTTGCCGCTGTGCAAAATGGCATCCGTCGTGTTGTTCTGGCGTGTTCCTCCAGCACTTACGGCGATAGCCCCGGACTTCCCAAAGTGGAGGAGCGTATAGGTAAGCCGTTGAGTCCCTATGCCGTGACGAAGTATACGGTCGAATTGTTCGCCGATGTTTTTTGTCGCGCGTATCGGCTTGAATACATCGGACTGCGTTATTTCAATGTCTTCGGTCCGAAACAGAGTCCCGACAACCCCTACGCCGCGGTGATACCTTTGTTCTGTGATGCCTTTCTCAACGGACGACAGCCGACGATCTTCGGCGATGGAGAAACCAGTCGCGACTTCACGTACATCGACAACGCTATCGAAGCCAATCTCCTGGCCATGTTCACCGATTCTGAAGCGGCGATCAACCAGGTCTACAATGTCGCCTGTGGAGAACAGACGACCCTGATCGAGATGGTGGCTGCCCTAAAAGAGATCTCCGGAAAGAAAATCGACCCCATCTGCGCCCCCGAGCGCGAAGGAGACATTCGCCATTCCAGGGCGGATATCTCGAAAGTCAGTCGGCTGCTCGGTTATGTACCGCGTGTAAAGTTCCGCGAGGGGCTGCAACGGGTCTATTCCTGGTACGAGCAGTTGTCGTAGGAGCGATCTGTTGCTCGAAGCAGAGTGTT
>CAZLWX010000259.1:1391-2964 GCA_964563295.1 uncultured Roseivirgaceae bacterium
TTCTTGCGTTCAGCTTATCACGAGTTTGCAAACGGTGTCCAATTAACCTGATTATCTTTCATGGTACCAGCCTAGTTCAGAAGCCCAGAACCAGGAACCCGGAACTGAACCCTGAACCCGGAACCAGGAACCCGGAACCCGGAACTCGAATCCCAGTCTCCATCCAAACACGACTCTACCTACGTGCCTCGTGTCAAATTTCGTGAGGACCTGCAACGGGTGTATTCCTGGTACGAGCAGTTGTCGTAGGAGGGACCTGTTGCTCGAAGCAGATTGTTTAGGTTCCGCGTTCCGGGTTCCACGTTCCGGTTGCGAGTTCTTGCGTTCAGCTTATCACGAGTTTGCAAACGGTGTCCAATTAACCTGATTATTTTTCATGGCACCAGCCTAGTTCAGAAACCCAGAACCAAGAAACCAGAACCAAGAAACCAGAACCAAGAAACCGGAACCAGGAACCCGGAACCAGGAACCAGGAACCCGGAACCCGAAACTTGAATCCCGTTCGATTCCTGGAAATAATAGTAATTTGTCCACCCAATAACTTCGAGCATGAAGAACTTTGCCCTCATAGGCGCTGCAGGATTTATCGCCAACCGGCACCTGAAAGCCATCAAGGACACCGGTAACCGTCTCATCGCCGCGCTCGATAAGCACGACAACGTCGGCATACTGGACTCGTATTTTCCGGAGGCGGACTTTTTCACCGAGTTCGAACGGTTCGACCGCCACCTGGACAAGCTTAAACGCAAGGGCCAGCCGGTCGATTATGTGTCGATATGTTCACCGAACTACCTGCACGACTCGCACGCGCGTTTTGCACTTCGAAGCGGGGCTGATGCAATTTGTGAAAAACCGCTGGTTCTGAATCCCTGGAACCTCGATGGACTGGAAGAGATCGAACGGGAAACCGGAAAGAAGATCAACACGATCCTGCAACTCAGGCTTCACCCGGCAATCGAAGGCCTTCGCAAGAAAATAGCGAACGGCGGCAACACGACTCATGATGTCGACCTGCGTTACATCACCTCGCGCGGTAATTGGTATCAGTCCAGTTGGAAAGGTGATGTTTCCAAGTCCGGCGGCATTGCCACCAATATCGGCATCCATTTCTTCGACATGCTCATCTGGGTATTCGGGAAAGTGAAGGATGTTCGCGTGACGGAATCTTCTCCGCAGCGTGCCCAGGGACACCTCACCCTCGAACGAGCGAATGTCAACTGGTTTCTCAGCATTGATTACAACGACGTTCCGGAAGCGGTGAAAAAAGAAGGCAAGCGGACCTTTCGCACGCTGCGGATCAAGGGGGAGGAGCTGGAGTTCAGCGAGGGCTTCACCGAGCTACACACGACCAGCTATGCGAAGATTCTGGCGGGCGAGGGGTTTGGAGTGGAAGATGCGCGGCCGTCGATTGAGCTTGCGTATAAAATCAGGAACTCGTAGGTCGGCATCTGGTCTGGTTCGAAGATTCTGGCTAGTAGCCGGCAGCCCGGCGACCCTCCTACGCCGCCTCCCGTTTCCCTTCCGTCGGCTTCGGAGGGCGGTGCCTGCAAACGCGCTAGCGACATCAACCAGG
>CAZLWX010000260.1:0-2928 GCA_964563295.1 uncultured Roseivirgaceae bacterium
TAACGCGACGGGTAATAAATACTCTGCTCTGAGTCAGATCGATACGTCGAATGTCGATCAGTTAACCGTGGCGTGGCAATACCATACGGGTGATGCCGACACCGTGGCCCACTCGCAAATCCAATGTAACCCGATTGTCGTAGACGGCATCCTTTATGGCACGTCACCCCAGCTGAAGCTCTTCGCGCTTGATGCGGCATCCGGCGCCGGGAAATGGAGTTACTCGCCCATCGACACGATTACAGGCAACAGGGTTGGTCACTTTGTGCTCAACAACAATCGGGGCGTTGCCTATTGGACCGACGGGAAAGGCGACGCGCGGATTTTTTACGCCGTGGGCTCCGACATGCACGCAGTCGATGCGCGAACGGGAAAGCGCATTCCAACATTTGGGAACGATGGGAAAGTTGATCTGCGAACCGGATTAGGTGACCCGTTTCAAAATCTTTTTGTCACACACACCTCCGCTCCCTCGATTTATAAGGACTTGTTGATTACCGGTACGCGCGTGTCAGAGGGCATGGACGCCGCGCCGGGACACATTCGCGCATTTGATGTGCGAACCGGCGAGCTCAAATGGATGTTCCGCACCATCCCGGAGCCGGGTGGTCCGGGCTCAGAGACGTGGGAGGATCAGGACGCGTTGAAGCTCACCGGCGGCGCCAACAATTGGATGGGCATGACCATCGACCAGGAGCGGGGAATCGCTTACGTTCCTACCGGATCCGCGTCGATGGATTTCTATGGTGGAAAACGGCGCGGCGCAAATCTGTATGCCGACTGCCTCCTGGCATTGGATGCGAACACTGGCCGCCTGATCTGGCATTTTCAATACATTCATCACAATACGTGGGATTGGGATCCGTCATCGTATCCGGTGCTCGTCACGCTAAATCGTGATGGCGCGAAAGTCGATGCCGTGGTGCAGACGACGAAGACCGGGTTTGTGTTTGTTTTCAATCGCGAGACTGGTGAACCACTCTTTCCCGTTGTAGAGACGCCGGTGGATACAGTCACTGAACTTGTCAACGAAAAGCTTTATCCAACACAACCCATCCCGCAAAAGCCCGCGCCGTTCGTGCGCCAGACTTTTACGGCTGCCGATGTAAATCCTTATTTGCCGGAGGACTCCAGGAATGAAGTCCTGGACCGCCTGAGCAAGATCCGGACGGGCCGTATGTTTATGCCGCAGTCGCGGGAAGGGACTATCATCTTTCCAGGCTTTGATGGCGGCGCCGAATGGGGTGGTCCGGCCGTGGACCCGACCACAGGAATTCTCTATGTCAATGCGAATGAAGTACCGTGGATACTGGAAATGTGGGACGCCGCAGCGTCGGAAAAAGTGGAGGACTACGGTCAGGCTGGACTGCGCTTGTATCGTCAGCACTGTATGGTATGTCATGGTGCCGAGAGGAAGGGCGGTGGCTCCAATCCCTCGCTTTTGGACGTGAAGAGAAATTACAACCGCCAATCATTGGTGGACTTTATTAATACGGGCAGAAGAATGATGCCAGGATTTCAACACCTTGCTCAGGAGGAGAAGGATGCCATTGCTGTTTATTTACTGAACCTTACCGCTGAAAAGAAAAAGAGATTTCAGCGCCACCTTTCTGAAGAGGAGCTCTTTCGGAAGCTGCCCTATAATATTTCCGGCTACAACAAGTTTCTCAGTCGCGAAGGATTGCCTACAATCTCGCCTCCATGGGGATCACTCACCGCGATTGATCTGAACTCGGGAGACCATGTCTGGAAAACGGTTCTCGGCGTTGATGAGAAGATGAAATCGTTGGGAGCGGAAATTACCGGCACGGAAAATTATGGCGGTCCGGTGGTGACGCGTGGGGGAGTGCTTTTCATTGCGGCAACCAAGGACTCAAAGTTTCGGGCCTACAACAAGAGAACGGGCGAGCTTCTTTGGGAGACGACGCTGCCAGCATCAGGCTTCGCAACCCCCGCAACCTACGAGATCGACGGAAAGCAATTTGTTGTCATCGCCTGTGGTGGTGGGAAGTTGGGAACGCGGTCGGGGGATTCGTACGTGGCGTTCGCGCTTGATGAGAGAAACTAGTTTCGAAGGTCCGAACGTGTGTGCGTTTGTGCTGAGGTGCTATTGTGCTGAGGTGCTATTGTGCTGAGGTGCTATTGTGCTATTGTCCTATTGTGCTATTGTCCTTTAGTGTTGAGGTGTTCAAGTGTTCAGGTGTTGGGGTGCTGATGTACTGTTGTCATTTCGTAATTTGTGATTTCGTGAGTAAGCGCGGTGGTTCCCTGGGTGTGCGGAAGAATGAGTTTGCTTGGTTCCGGGTTCCGGGTTCCTGGTTGTTGTGTCCTGAATACCATTAGCTTGTGCGGAAAGGCCGCGTAGGAGGGACATTGGATTTTAAGACTCTTCAATTTAACGACAAGCTATCGGTGCTAATCGACCCTGAAGTAAACGACGCAAGATCGTGCCCTTCGTGCCGGCCCTCTGAAGTTTAGGGTTGGCCTGTGCGGATGGCACGTAGGAGGGTTTAAATCCCACTTTGCGCATCGGCTCTGTTTTCGGGTTGAGTAGTTCTCGCAGGTATTTAAAGATTAGTTTAATGTCGTCATCATGACTAACAACTCTTTTCTCCAGTTGCTCGAGCTTTAATAATACGTCTTTATGCATCAGTAACGTCTCTCGAAGCTTCACAAAGATTTCGATGATCCGTATGCTCATCGTAATAGCCTGCTCGCTTTTCAAGACGTTTGCCAGCATAAGGACGCCGTGCTCTGTAAAAGCATATGGCAATGATCCACCCAAGTGCTGCTTTGATGGTATCGCATTTTGCGATACCATGTTCTCGACCTCTTTTTCAGTGAGTTGGAACATGAAGTTCTCAGGAAAACGCTCCTGGTTACGCTTTACCTGCTCCCTTAGCCGTATTGCCTTCACACCATAGAGCT
>CAZLWX010000261.1:0-2928 GCA_964563295.1 uncultured Roseivirgaceae bacterium
GTCGGCGTTCGCGAGCGCCTCGAAGTCCCCCAGCGCGTCGTAGAGTCGCTGCCGCCAGCGCCTTCGTCCATTGGCTTACGAGGCTGCTGTCAAACGCATTGCGGTGTGCGTTCTCCAGCTCCTTTACAGAGAGAGTGCTTTTGGAAACTTCCTTACGAGCCTCAGAATAGGTCTCATGGTACTTAGCCTTGAGCCGCTCCAGGGCGGTGAGCGCTTCCGGCGGAGCCGTGCCGTCTTTGATCGCCTTGCGCAGCGTGTCGATGCGCTGCTTCATCTGCTCCTGGGGTGTTTTTGTCGACTCGTAGATGCGCATGATCGCAGCACGGGCCTTGTCCGATTCGCGGCTCGTTGCTCGCATCTCCTGATTGAGTTCTTGCGCGCGGCGCTTCATGTCCTCCTGAGCACGGAGGACAGCCGCCTGGCCTTTTGTCGCAAATACTAAATCAGGCATCGCACCAACCTTGCATCAGGGCGTAAGCGTCCACAGGCGTCGGAACGTAATTAGGCAACAGCCCCCGAGACCACGCAAGGCATGTCAAGAATCGCCTGCTGGTAAGCTGCTGCCCGCGTTTTTTTTTTCTGCCCATTCCAGCGCTGTCAGGACTTCAACCGCAGCATCTCCGACTCTTTCGAGCAGGTCATCATTGGTTAATAACCCCAGCATCGCGACTTCAATTTTGTCAACGTAATAATTAGCCTGCAGAAGCGATGTAGAAATATTAAGCATTTCGGAAGTGGTGAGCGGCGCAATCTCACTATTGTCAATCGAATAAATCATCCCCTCAATTAAGCGATCGGCTAATGCGTCAAACTTCTCGCCATCCACCACCTTGCCGGCCACCCAGTTCCCCTCGTCGTCCAAATCGGCTAGCACAGTTAAGACGGACTGGAAGCCGCGGGCACCGGCAAAGATTCTGAGGCGCGGGATTAGCCATTGCTGATCGTCAGCCAACGCGACAAGTTCACCGTCTATGACCTTGCTGCGCATCAGTGTCTCTGGCCCGGGTCGATTGCCTTTATCAAATCCTACCCACAAATCCGAACTGGGAATCTTACGCCATTCTTGCAGTGCCGAGTTATACCCGGGAAACGCATTGCCTAACCGGGCGTGATCAAAGAAAAGCCATCCCGGAGCACCCGAAGGCGTGCGGCCTTCGATGGGACAGCTCGCCGGCTTAGAGTCGAAGGCGTACCCTAACCCCCACTCTTGCGTTTGCTCCAGCGTGATCGGCTGGCTAGCTCGGTCACAGAAATAAAGGAAACTGCTCAAGATTCGTCCTCGTCCTCGTCTTCATCTTCCGCGACTGCATCGCTCGCTTTCTGAGCCTCAAGCCACTCCTGATACCTCACTCGGTGTGTCTCCCAAAACTCATCAAACGCAGCTGCGAAGTCCGCCCCCAAGGATTGGCCGTATTCGTCCCAAATTGCAGCCAATGCGTCGACTTCGGTTTCGGTCATTCGTTCCAAGGTGCGCTTAGGTTTGGCTCGGTGCGCGAGGGCGAGAATTGCACTCTGTTCACGGCTCAATAGTTCTTCACTCATGCTGTTAACTCGTCTGTAATTTTGCGTTAGTAGCTACAACAAGGGGAGTCGATCCGCTGGGCTGGATACAACGGACAACAATTTCGCAGGTGCCGACAGCACTTCCCGAAGCATCAAAATGCTGGTTGATAGTCGCATGGCCTGTAAACGTGATTTTGATATGTTCCTCTGACGTCAACGCCTCGAAACTCGAGTTAGGTTTGCGTTTGATGTACGAAATAAACGAATCGCCATGTACACATGCCTTGCCTGCGGTCGGTATTGAGCCGCTGGCAAGCAGTGCTGGATTGTCCGTCACAATGCGAATTTCGGGGCGAGACTTGAGAATTAACACACTGCCAGGATAAATCGATCCAACGTCAGTTAAAACCTGTACCTCGATATTGGACTGCAAGTTAGTTGATCGAACTGTGTCATTGCCTAAGTCAATGCCGCCTACCTTTGACGGCCCAAGGGTAAAGGCTTCGTTGTTAATTACTGTGGATGGGAGCGTAGCATTGTAGACTGCCGCAATGGGTGCAGCCCCTCCATCCGAGAGCGCGATCGCCCGCAGAGTCGCTACCGCATCAGATCCGGCCGACGCCTCGATGCCCGTTACAAGCAAGTGGCCGTCCCCGATAGACACCTGCATGTTGTTGGCGCCGGTGACCCGGCCATTCGTGCCACAGGGATCATGCCCTTGGCCGAAGAGATGCATTCCCGTCTTAGCGGTGTTACTGATGCAGAGACCCGTATGGATGCTTGCAAGGCTTAAAATCTGCTCCAGGGCAATTGTGGATAAGCTAAACTCTGGCGCCATCGCCGTAACAAACGAAACTTCGTCGTAGATGTTGCCGCTCTCGGGGCTCACTACGTTCAAGCCGAGGTTATGCGAAGCGCTGCCGATATTCTTCAAGGAAACCGGCGCGTCCATGCCATCGTTGTTAATCTGAAACGAGTCGGTAGAGAAACGCATGGATCTTATACTCCGGTGATAGTGGCTGATTCGACGCGACGGAAACGAGTTGAGCCAGCAACCAATGCCAACTCATATTCGATTTGCGCGACCATGAATTTCGTCAGGGCAGATAGTTCCCGCTTCGTCACTCGCCGGACTTCATCAGCCATGCGAACTTTACTCTTGGGGTTGCTGAGGTTAAGTTTGCGCGGCAAAGGGATGATAAATTTATCGCGCGTTGCACGAACTTTTGTAGGGTTCGAGAGGGCTTCGCGCTTGGCTTCACCCGTAAATACGAGCGGCTCGCTATGGCCAAGCTTCTTTAGTTTGCGGACTGCATAGAGACGTCGCGCCGAAGGATTGGAAGATGGGCGACCGATCCTCAGTTCTCCGCGTCTGGGGGTGTACCCCAACCGCCGGCCACCTTGCTGGGTAAATCGAGCCGGCAA
>CAZLWX010000262.1:0-2910 GCA_964563295.1 uncultured Roseivirgaceae bacterium
TAGTCCATGGTCCATGGCAGAGTGGAGTTGCGAGGAGAGTGATTGCTGCGAGGGAGAGGGTGGTAGGGAAAAGTCCACGGTCGACGGTCCACGGCAGAGTAGTGTTGTGAGGAGAGTGATTGCTGCGAGTTCACGGCTGGTGGGGAGTATTCATAGTCCATGGTAGAGTAGAGTTGCGAGGAGAGTGATTGCTGCGAGTTAACGGCTGGTGGGGAAAAGTCCACGGTCGACGGTGTGGAGGTTGCAAGTTCCAACAAGTGCATGCAGGTCACCGGTCACCAGTCACCGGTCAGTTCGGGTTTACCGGCGTCTTGTGGCTAACCGGTTTTGTGGAGTTTGGATTCAGTGTCTGGGTTGCAAACTTCCGAAGTTTAGCGTGGGGTGCGCAGAGAGAGCGTGGAGGGCCAGCAGCGAAATTGGCTTCGTTTCATCACCTCGTTCGCCACCACTGAGGCAATTTCGAAGAACTGACGATTGACGATTGTTGATTTTTGATTTTGGAAGTATTGGAAATCGAAAATCTTATTAAATGTTGAGAAATTCCTTTGCTCCCCTGACCGCGGCCTCAACGGAGTGGTAGTAGATCACTTCACATTCGTCGTCGGTGACGTTGACCTCCCGCGTTAGGTGTGTCTCCTTGCCGGTGATCGCCCAGGCGCAGCGGTACAATTCTTCCTTCGAGGCTTGATGCTGGAGGCTTGCGTCGGCGGTAGGTTTGACAGTCAACTCGTAGATAAATCCTTCGTCTTCAAAAACACGTTTGTAGTCCATCAGTATTTCGGTTAAGCCAATTTAGCCGTCTTTCCGGCCGTGATTTTCATGACGTAAAAATAGAGCGTCATCTCTCAATGTGATTCTGGCGGCTGCAATTCTTTTTTCGACTGCCACCAATTTGCCTATTTTAGCGCCGGGCGTATGACGAACAATCTTCACAGTCTGTTGGCGCAGCTTCGGAAGCGGTTACAACTGCCGCTTCCCGGTGGTGATGCACACGAATTTTTTCGCGCCCAACCCGTCGGCGACGTACGGCCGTTGTTCGATCACAAGCTTCCTCCAAAACCAGGGGGCGTTCTTATCCTCTTGTTTGAACGCGACGGCCGGATTTGCTTTCCGCTGATCAAACGAAATGAATATCTCGGTGCGCACAGCGGTCAGGTGAGCCTGCCCGGCGGGAAGACCGAATCCGGAGAAGACTCTGTCCAGGCGGCGCTCCGTGAATGTGAAGAGGAGATCGGTGTTGATCGCAAGAAAATCAACGTGATCGGCACTCTGAGCGAGTTCTTTGTGATGCCCAGCAACTACATGGTGACGCCGGTGGTGGCATATCTCGATGACGTGCCCATTTACAAACCGGACCCTCTTGAGGTGAACCGCGTGCTGGAGTCCGACCTGCACTCCATAATCGGCGATGAAGCCGTGAAGCAAAAGGAAATTCTCGCGGCAGGTCGTTACCGTATGGTTGCCCCTCATTTTGAAGTCGGTGGAGAAGTGGTGTGGGGCGCGACGGCGATGATGCTGAATGAGTTTAGGATGATAGTCAGAGAGATCTTGTAGGTCAGGTCCTTTCTTGCCGGGCGTGAGGTTGCGTGGAGAGTCCACGGTAAGAGTCGTGTTGCGAGGAGACTCATTGCTGCGAGTTAATGGCTGGTGGGGAAAGTCCACAGTCCACGGTCGACGGTCCACGGCAGAGTGGAGTTGCGAGGAGAGTCACTGCTGTGAGGGAATGGCTCGTAAAGAAGTCCACCGTCCACTGTCGACAGTCCGTGAAAGTTGCAGGTTGCATGTTACAAGTTACAGGTGGGGCGTTGTTGCGAGGAGAGTGGTTGCTGCGAGTTAATGGATGGTGGGAAAAGTCCATGGTCCATAGTCCATGGTCCACGGCAGAGTGGTGTTGTGAGGAGAGTGATTGCTGCGAGTATCGGCTTGTGGCGAAGTCCACGGTCGACGCGGAACCCAACGTCAGTGCCACCGAACCCGGAACCGGGAACGCGGAACCAAGCGAACTCATTTCTCCCGCACGCCCTGGGAGCCACCGGGCCTAATCACGAATTCCGAATTAACAAGAGCACAAGCCAACACGCAGTTTTCAGGCTAGCCCCGGAATTAGGATATTTACCCGTATGAATCTCAAATGTCTGATAACAATACTCCTCGTATCGAATTGTGGCGCCGTGGATCAAGAGAATTTGACAGGCCGTGATGTGCGGATCTTCAGAGACACGCCCGTGTGGGAGGCGGCTGTCGCGATTCGAGATAACGACACAGCCAAATTGCGGAAACTGCTTGAGGGAAGATCAAAGTCCAAAATCGATTTTCAGGAAAAGCATTTTGGGCAGACCTTACTGAACTGGGCGGTATATCGCGATGATCTCAATTCGGCGACGGTCTTGGTCGAACTGGGAGCGGACCCTGATATCAAGGGCAGTGACAGCACCTCTGCGATCATCCATGCTGCGGATAAGGTGGAATCGGATTACCTCAGGTTAATCCTCGAGGCTGGCGGCAATCCCAGCACAATCGCAGATATCGCTGAGCCGCAAGATCTGCGCACACCCTTGATGGCCGCCGCATTCAAGAGCCTCGACAACGTGAAATTGCTGATCGCGGCCGGCGCCGACCCCAATTATATTTACCGCAGCAAACGCGGCAACATCGTTGGTGAGACGATTCAAAGTGCCCTCATTTATGCTTTTCGAGGCGAAAAGATCGATATCGTAAAATACCTCATCATCGATGTCGGGGTAGACGTCGAATACGTATTTAACACGACCCTGGAGGGAAAACCATTGACGGTCCTTACCTACCTTCGGAATCTGACCTTCCCCCTGGACTCGGAAGAACATCATCTGAAAATGCAAGTGGTTGACTACCTGAAAAAGGGCTCGTATAACGCGCTGTGCCTGAATGCCG
>CAZLWX010000263.1:0-2841 GCA_964563295.1 uncultured Roseivirgaceae bacterium
GCGCTGTGATTGTACGCCAGTCACTGCGGTAACAAGCCAGCCTCGAGAGGGACCCACGGTCCTGAATTTAAAGCTCGTGAACGAACCTTTCATGTCTATATACAACGGTTGGGCTATACTAAAATATGCCTGAAAGAAAGCTATCAGAAGGATTGCGCGTTTCATCGAATTATTTTTAGAAGGATAAATGAATAATAGACAAAAATAGGTTGGCGAACATGACCCTTCACAAATCGGATAAGTTTAGATCGACAAATGTTAAGATTATTTATATACCACAACCGATCTTTCGGAAACTGTGCAAGGAGGAAAGTATATGAAAGATGAACTCGTGAAAAATCTTGTACACCAGTTACGTAAAGCAACTCTTTTCATAATTGTTGTGGGTTGCATTTCGTGCTCCGGTGATGATGATGACGATAGAAGTAAGTACGAATTCAATGAGACAATCCGGTCTACTGAAGCACGCACCCCTGAGGGAGAACGAGACGGGTTTAAGCTGCCGGAGGGATTTGAAATCGAATTGTTTGCTTCAGAGCCGCAAATTGGTAAACCGATCAATCTCGCCTTCGATGCCCGTGGCCGCCTTTGGGTGACGCAATCGTCGTCCTATCCTATCCCTTCCGAGCCGGGCTCGGCCGCAGACAAGATCACCATACTGGAGGATACTGACAACGATGGCCGGGCCGACAAATTCACCGATTTCATAGATACCCTGAACGTCCCGATCGGAGTGTTACCGACAGAGTTCGGAGCGATGGCGTTTTCGATCCCTAATACCTATCGGTTTTCCGATAAAAATACTGATGGAAAGGCTGACGATGCGATGCCCGTGATTGGCAAGTTTGGGTATGTTGACACACACGGAATGGTCAGTAATTTTATGCGGGGATATGATGGCTGGATCCATGCCTGTCATGGCTTTACCAACAAGTCCACAATTGCCGGAAGCGATGGAGATTCCATCACATTGATCTCGGGCAACACCTTCAGGTTCACCATGGACGCCCGGCATGTGGAGCAGACTACGTTCGGACAGGTGAACCCTTTCGGTCTCGTATTTGACGCCCTTGGATATATCTATTCGACCGACAGTCACAGTTCGCCGCTTTACCAATTGATCCGCGGAGGGAATTATCCGCACTTTGGAAAAGAAGAGTTGATGGCTTTTGGCCCGGACATGAAATCATTGGAAAATGAGGCCACCGCGCTTTGCGGTATAACCCAATACGCGGACGTAGAATTTCCCGAAGAATTTCAGGGCAACTTTTTTATTGGTGACGCAGTTAAATCGATGGTTCATCGATACTCCTTTGTATTCAAAGGCTCATCGCCCGTAGGCAAGAGTGAGGAAGATTTTGTGCTGAGCGAGGACCCATGGTTCAGGCCAGTGAATATCAAACTCGGCCCCGATGGCGCGCTGTACGTCGCCGATTTCTACAATGCGATCATTGGTCACTATGAGGTTCCATTGGGACACCCTAAGCGCGACAAGACTCGTGGCCGCATCTGGCGTATTACGTATTCCGGCAAGCAACATCAACCAGTCGATCTTTCTGTCGCCAGCATCCAGGAGCTCCTCAAGTTGCTTGATCATGACAATCTTTCTATGCGTATGGAGGCTACCAACCAGATCACCGATCGTATCGGTGATTCAGCCGTACCATCGTTGAGGGAATTCCTTGACCAGCAAGAAACTACTCCAAGGCAATACATCCACGCCTTGTGGGCCCTCTTCCGGTTGGGTGGAATGACCCCTGATATTTTTCAGAAATCTACGGTTCACGATTCTGCGCTGATCAGACTCCATTCCTTGCGAATTGCAAGGGAGATGGATGCTTCGCATGTTGATCAGGCCATTGTCCTTCGCGCCATTAATGATCCAGACCCGCACGTCCAGCGTGCCGCTGTAGAGTTGCTGACAAAATACCCGACGGTGAACTCCCTGCGGTCGGCATTGGCGTTGATCGGAAAAGTTCCGGATTCGGATAGTCACCTGGTATACACCATCAAACTGACCGTTCGCAACCTGTTACGTGAGGAGCCAGTAATTGAAGGAGCGCTTGCAAGCGATTGGACGGATAATGAACAGCGCGTAATGGCTGAAGCGATGCTCGAAGTGAATTCCTCCCAGGCGGCCGTATTCCTCTCGCGCTTTTTGTCAAAGCATGAATTTGCGGAAAAGAAGGCCCATTTGGCTTACCGCCAGATGATAGGCTACCTGCCTGGACCAATGGTTGAGGAGGCTGTCAGGGCGGCGATGAACAAGGATGAATCAGACCTATCAAGAACGATACCGATCTTCAAGGCTGTTCAGCGGGGTCTCGATCAGCGGACTGAAAAGATCTCCACCGCCTTTATGAAGTCACATGCGGTTAAGATTGGCCAGGGCATTTTTGAGTCGTTGGTTCCAGGTGACTCGGCGCAATCTGACGAGGATTTGGCTAACATGGAATTTGCTACCGAGTTGGCTGGTGCTTATCGGATCACAGCACTTAAAGACAAGCTGGTGTCGTTGATGAGGCATCCTTTTGAGGGCGTGAATGGTCAACGACTCCGGGTCACAGCATTCAGGTCGCTTGTAGAGTTATCGGACGACTACGTCGATCTTGCAGCTGAAGTATTGCTTAACGACAAAGAGCCAGTTGAGTTTCGCGCTGAGATCGCTGAGGTTTTGGGAGAGTTCCCCGGTTCCAGAGCGAATGCTGTCCTGGAAAAAATTGGAAATCCCCCTCCTGTCCTGCAGTCCGCGATAGTCACGTCTATGGCGGGGACATCAGGCGGCAAGGATATCATCTTTCGCCTGGTTCGTCAGGGTAAGATACAGGCACGGGTGCTGAT
>CAZLWX010000264.1:0-2837 GCA_964563295.1 uncultured Roseivirgaceae bacterium
TTACACACTGGCCCGAAAATGGCAAAGGCATCGGAACCCTTACCCTGACTTATGATCATCAATTATTTAAAGATCTCGCTTCGCAATCTGCTCAAGAACAAATATTACAGTCTCATCAACATTCTGGGGCTTGCCTTGGGTATCACATGCGTGTTCCTCATCAACCAATATCTTAGCAGAGAACTTGCGTACGATAGATTTCATGAAGGGTCAGAAAATATCTATCGCGTTATCTGGGAAAACGATAATCCACAAACACGAACTCCTCATCCCCTCGCACAGGCGATGGTGCGCGACTTTCCTGAAGTAGAAAATGCCGTAAGTCTTTCTCCTCTCTGGGGCCCTGGCCTTACACGCGAAACGTTCTCCATCCGCAACCCACAGAAAAATATTCAATACGATGAAACCGGTGTGCTGGCCGTCGACACCACATTCTTCAAAGTTTTTTCATTTCCGATCGTAAACGGCGATCCCGACAAGGCACTGAAAAAAATGGGTGGCTTGCTGATCTCAGAAAAAGCCGCGCACAAATACTTCGGTGATGAAGATCCTATCGGCAAATATCTCTCGATCAATGACGACAAAACACTAATCGAAGTAGTAGCGGTATTCAAAGATGTTCCGGAGCTTTCGCATTTTCATTTCGACTTCCTCGTTTCCTATGTTCTTGAAAAAGCACTCGAAGATCCGCAAAGTCAGTACTACACCTGGGCAGATTTCGGACACTATAATTATGTAAGACTGAAACCCGGAGCAGATGCAAAAAAACTTGAAAGTCAGTTGATGCCCTGGCTCAAGAATTATGTGGATTGGTCGGCTGAAGATTTCAAATACTTTGAGGACAATCACTATGGACTGAAACTTCAACCCATTACTGATATTCACCTCAAATCAAATGTTCGCTGGGAACTGGAGGGCAATGGCAACATCGAATATGTCCACATGATGATTGCTGCTGCAATTCTAATTCTGGTTATCGCGTGCATCAACTTTATTAATCTTACGACCGCACAATCAGCAGAACGCGCAAAGGAAATTGGTATTCGCAAATCACTTGGCGCTTTGAAAAGGCAACTCATCATTCAGTTCACCGGTGAATCTGTGCTGGTGGCTTTGGCCGCGATGCTGGTGTCTCTTGCTATGATCCAGACACTGGTTCCAATGTTCAACTTTTTGACGGAAAGTACAGTTCGGCTTCCGATGATCAAGTTGATCACGATTTTGGCGGCGATCGGAATCGTGGTTGGACTTGTTGCCGGAATTTATCCGTCACTTTACTTGTCGTCAGTAAAACCAACCGCGGCGCTGAAAGGCAAATTTCTGCAAAGTCCGAAGGGAACTTCGATACGCAAGGCCTTTACTGTTTTTCAGTTCAGTGCATCGATGGTACTGATTTGTGCGGCAGTGGTGATCTTCAATCAGCTTGAGTCAGTGCAAAGCAGATCTGTCGGTTTTAGCAAAGAAGAAGTGATCGTAATACCAGCAAAAAATCAAGACGCATTAAGAAATCGCTTCGCGGACGTGGAGACAGCATTCAGGCAAGTTGCCGGTGTGAAAGAGGTTTCAGCAGCATCTAACATTCCGGGTCGATCATTCAATCAAAATGAAATTTTTGAATCGACTCATCCTGAATATGATATTGATGCGTCTGAGCTCGTTGTTGATCACGATTTTCTCAAAGTACTAAACATTCCGCTGGCGGAAGGACGTGATTTCCTAAGGGAGAATCCTGCGGATGCAGACAATGCCTTTCTTATTAACGAAACTGCTGCGCGCAATCTTCAGCTCGATCATCCGGTTGGAAAGCAAATTACCTGGGAACGAGATGGCGATGAAATAAAGGCGACTGTAATCGGCGTCGTGAAAGATTTTAATTTTCAATCCCTGCATCACACAGTAAAACCATTGTTGATCAAATTGGGAAATAATGGTTTCAATTACATCGTTCTAAAACTCAACACCCATGATTTCAACAAAACGATTCAGGAAATAGAAGGAACCTGGAAACAATTCGACAACAGGTTTACATTCGAGTTCTTTTTCCTGACTGATAGTCTTAACCAACAATATCGCAATGAACAAAATATCAATCGCGTTATTATTGCATTCTCAGGAGTAGCCATTTTGATTGCCTGCTTTGGACTGCTTGGAATGGCAGCGCTCACATTCCGCAACAAGACTAAAGAAATCAGCGTAAGGAAAGTTCTCGGTGCTGAGTTCGGTAATCTCGTGGTTTTGTTGCTTAAGGATTTTACTATTCTGATTTTGGTTGCCGTGATAATCGCTACCCCGGTTGTAATCTGGATCATGCAAAACTGGCTCCAGAATTTTGCTTATCGTATTACGTTGAATCCGATCATTTTCATTGGCGCAGGAGGGTTTTTGATTTTACTATCATGGATCACGTTAGGCTACCTCACGCTGACAATGGCAAGAATCAACCCGGCCACTACGTTGAAGAGTGAGTAGTTGTTAAGGTGAGAGCCGTGATCAGTTTGACTCCCACTCCGGCCACCTCCCCGGCGTGTACGGCGCTCCATTCGCATTCAATTCATTTTCCACCTCAAGTATATCGCTATCCAGCTTTCTCATCGCAGTGAGCAACGCTGAAAATTGCTTCGAGGCAATTTCAAACGACTCTTTGTACATGCCAGGCACCTGACTTGTACTCGACGACAACGCTCCCCCAATGGACGAAACGCGTTCATTAATGGAAGGCTCAGTCTCAAACTCCCGCGACGAGCGTGTAGCGTCTCCGGACATTTGAAGTTGCAGCGCCAGAACCTGACGACGTAAATTGTGGTTCTTCTCGCTTAATGCTTTACCTGGTGCCGGCA
>CAZLWX010000265.1:0-2748 GCA_964563295.1 uncultured Roseivirgaceae bacterium
TCAACCCATGTTGCTGGATCCTGTGCGATGGCAGGAGAAACAGCAACCAACATCACAAAAAAAAGCAATCTGGACATGCGCTTAGGTAATAATTGGGAGCTTTCAATATATAAATAAAAAGACACTTCGGAGTCATCCTGTTACAGAAGTACAGCACACCTCGAGTCATTGCTCCTGTAACATGCTTC
The DNA here is from genome assembly GCA_964563295.1 of uncultured Roseivirgaceae bacterium. Lineage (GTDB taxonomy): Bacteria > Bacteroidota > Bacteroidia > Cytophagales > Cyclobacteriaceae > Chryseosolibacter. The sequence continues at coordinate 189 of CAZLWX010000265.1, forward strand.
AATTACTCGTATAACGTCACGAGCTTCCTCCGGCCTCACCGCAACACTTCCGCCATGACGGAGCACATCAAACACGTTGTCATAGAACGCCTGGTAATTGCCGGCAAGCGTCATCACCGGACCATTCGAGGAAGTCGTATTCAGCTGGCCCCACATTTCTTTGGGCTCCTTGCCCCATCCTTTTGATTCAGGATCTCTGCCTGTCTTGAGGTCCTCTTCCTGTGGATCGATCCCAAATTTTACAAACGATCCCTCCGTGCCGTGAACGATATAACGTGGGCCCGCCTCTTTCACCAAATAACTTGATTTGAGTATCACCAGTAGTCCCGGATAAGAAAGTCGCAGATCGTAATAGTCGTATACCCTGGCGCCAGGGCGATGAATTCCCATTCGGGCATCAACGAACTGCGGAAGGCCAAACAGCATTAAGACCTGGTCGATCATGTGAGATCCCAGATTGTACAACACGCCGGTGCCGGGCATCGACACTTCTTTCCAGCTCTGTGTGTCAACGACGTTGCGAAATCGGTCGTAGTGGGCTTCGAATTCAACGACTTTCCCGAGGGCGTTGCTGCTCAGTACTTCTTTTACAGTGAGAAAATCGCCGTCCCACCGTCGGTTTTGAAAGACCGTCAACATCCGATTGTGCTTCTTCGCAAGCGAAATAAGCGTGTCGGCCTCAACAACAGTTACGGTAAATGGCTTTTCGACGATCACATGCTTTCCACTAAGCAGGGCCTGTTCTGCGTATTGAAAATGTGTTTCATTCGGTGTGTTGACTATGACCAGCTCAATTTCCGGATCGTCAAAGATCTCATTACTGGATGTCACCACCCGATAGGCATGCGGTGGCGGGTCTTTTTTTGATCGATGGAAGACAGCGTCAATCACAAATCCGCTATGGGCGCGAAGCAGGGGTCCGTGAAATACCTGGCCCGACATCCCGTATGACAACAGAGCAGTCCTGATCGGTCGTTCGTCCATGAGACCTATTGAATTCACTCAAAATAAAAAAAGCCAGTAGACTGAGCAACTGGCTTTTTGGCACTTGAATATCTGTTATTCCTCGGCACCGAGCGCTTTAAGTTTCTTAGCGACACGCTCGGAATTCTTGTCGTCGGCAATGTAGTAATAGAGCAGGCCAAGCTTGTGGAGTACGTCGATCTGGGCATCCGTGTCGGGTGCCTTTATGTTTTCAGCGCGCTCGAGATAGGGCAACGCAGTCTCACTCTCTTTCACGCGTCGTTGAACCAGCGCCTGGCGTTTCTTAGCGTCTGCGGGTGAATTTCCAGTAGTGCCGATCTCATCGGTAGTTTTTTGTACATCGACAAGGTAAGTGTTGGCGAGGTGATACTGGGCATCAAAATACTCCGGGTCAATCTTAAGTGCCGCTTCAAAATTCTTACGGGCATCTGCGATGTTGCCAGTTTGAACGTTTGCGTATCCAAGGAAGAAATGCAGAAGTTTGTTGTCGGGTTCTTTTTGGATCGCTTCTTCCAGTCCGGCTTTAGCCTCGTCTATTCTATCCAGGTCGATGAGCAGGCCTATCTCCAACTTAGGGAAGTCAGGGTCGTTCGGCAAAGCGGCTCTGCCGCGGCGAGCAACCTCCAGGGCTTTTTCCTGGTCCATGTGCGGACCATTGCTGTAGATCTGATACAGGATAATGTAGCCGTCCCTCGACTTGCCACCGGCGTCATAATACTTGTTGATATTTTCGACCGCCAAATCCACACTATCGATTTGCGAAGCAACAAGCCCCTCTACGTAATAAGTCAGGGTATCGTTAGGGTATGGTTGCAATCCGCCTTTCTCGAAGATCAATTTGGTCTTCTCCAGATTTTCGAGGCTCGCGATGTGATCATCTTCCTCCTGGAATTCCTTAATGCCCTTGTCCAGGTAGTAGTTGGCAAGCAATTCCAACTGCGTTGACTTCGTGATCAGCCCCTGGGTCGGGCTGGTGACAAAGTACTCACTCCCTGCCTTTCCCATCTTGTCTGCTTTTGTGAACGCCTCGACGGCCGTCTTGAGCGGCTCATCAGCCAGGCCTGCATATGACTCGTTCTTAGTCGTATCAAGCGAAGTGTAGATCAGGCCGCGGTAATACCACGTCTTGCCATCGTCCATTGTCTTCTCGTAGGTCGTGGCTGCGTCAATGATGTCCTTGGCTTCGGCAAGATTGCCATCGGTCCAGGCCTTCAACGCCTTGCTCAGGTTGGGCTTCGGTTGCTTTTGCCCAACGGCGGCAACACAGACCATCATTAAGATTCCAAGAAATACTCGTTTCATTTCGATGATTTTAGGTTTTTATTGTTTGTCGGATTGGTCAAGTTGTGTTTGATCGATCTTTTGGATCTTTTCGACGGAAGAAATGTGGTCGTCCTCATTCAGCTTGATAAGCCGAACGCCTTGTGTAGCACGACCCATAACCCGCAGTTCTTTGACTTCGATCCGTATCGTTATGCCTGACCGATTGATGATCATAAGTTCGTCATCGTCGGTCACTTCCTTGATCGCAACAAGTTTGCCAGTTTTTTCGGTGATACTGATGGTTTTTACGCCC
>CAZLWX010000266.1:0-2723 GCA_964563295.1 uncultured Roseivirgaceae bacterium
CCTCTCCCTCCCCACCCTCGCCCAGGACAACGTCGACCCCAGGCAAATGGTCGGGTTCGCTTGCTACTACAAAGGACGGGCAACAAAGACAGTTGAAAAGGTGACTAAGCTTTTGAAGAGAAAGAGGTATGAGGCCATTTCCAGATTACTGACTTCCGGGAACAGCGGCGAAAAATATTTGGCAGTGATCTCCCTTCAGCGACTTGCTGAAAATGGGCAGTATGTGTTGACCGACGACGAGAAGGAGCTGATCGAAAAAGTAAAACGGTCAGACGACCTGGTCTCAGTTTGTTCGGGGTGTATATACTTTGACAAAGTTCCAATGAAGAATCTCCTCGTTGAAGACAATCTCATCGGGTCAAGCTATTGGCTGGATGGGGTGATCAAGAAAAAGTAAGTCTATCCAACATTTCTTAATGGCAGACTTCCACTACAACCGTCTTCGAAACACTCGAATCAAATCGATTTTCCTGGGGCTGGTGGTCATCGCGGTAGACGTGTTGATAATCGGCTTCTATTTATCATTAGCTGGAGATGAAATAAAATCTCTACGTAACTCTGATAATTTCACTTATCGCAACGGCGTCAGCGTGCGCCTTGGTACTTATTGATTTCGAACAAGTGATCGGGAAAAGTGCGGGCGGAGAAATCGCAACGTTTTACAAGCTCGGGCCATGGAAGTTTAACGTCAAAACTTATGGAGCGGCAGCGGAGACCAGCCTGGTGCAGAACGATAAGAGATATTATTGCTTGACGGTGAAGACAACCGACGGACAGGTGCTCGTATTGGAGAAACATCCAACGCTTGATGTTGCGAGTGAAAGAGTTAAGGAACTTCGGTCGGCGATTGAGTAGCGTGAAGCATTCACTTTGCGGCCCTTAGCGCTTTAGCGTCTTTGCGGTGAATACCCAGTCTCATTCTGAACTCGGGAAGTTTGGTGAAGCCCAGTCGTCTTCGCATCTCCGAATTTCGGCGCTTGTTGACGGGGAGAGTCTCAAAATGCAGTAACACGAAGTGCACGACGAACCACGAAGGGCACAATGTTTGGCGTGTTTGCGGCAAGCGTAGTTAACCCCCTCAGAGTGATGTCAAATTGGAGAGTCTCAAAATGCAAGGTCACAGCGGGCACGGCGGTACACGGCGTACACGGCGGGGTATGGTTACGATTTAGAGGGTAGTTCGAATTTACATTGGAGAACGGCAAATGAATTTTGATACAAATGCGCCAACCGGACAAGAAAATTAACAAACTCGAAAACAACTGGCGTCAAAAGTCAATCGAAAACCTGGAGAAAGACTTTTGGGGACCCCCACCGGAAAATTCCACTGACCTGGTCGCGAAAGTTCACGGGCTCAGGACTGTGCACATTGAAAATCTTGAACCAAAAGACATACGGCTTTTGATTGGTCAAAATGTCGGATTGAGGTTCCTGGTTCCAATGGCACTGGAAATTTTGAAGGAAGACCTCTTCATCGATACCGACTTCTACCATGGTGATTTGTTGCAAGGCGTGATGCGAGTCGAGGGGGAATTCTGGCGGACCAACAAAGAACTAAAGGAACAATTGGACGAGCTGTTGAGACCATATAGTCAGGAGGACAAGGAGAATTTTCGCGCGGGAAAATTTGGGCGGTATACTATCGAGTGACCATGGCGTACGCGATCCCCTGCGCCGGAGCCTGCCCCCCGTAGTTTTGCGATGGCATGAGCATGGCAACGTAGGTGGGCGACTCAGCGGTATGTACTCAGTCTCCAATTAGACCCGGGAAGGGTGATGAAGCCCAATCGTCTTCGCATCTCCGAATTTCGGCGCTTGTTGCTAGAAGAGTCTCAAAATGCAGTAGCACAAAGCGCACCATGAGCCACAAAGGACACGATGTTTGGATTGTTTGCTATGCATGCTCCGAACGACGGTGGACGTCAGCATTTCATAGCCAGGCCTTATCAAGCCAACACCCAATCCCGATAGCCATCGGGACCAACCGCCAACGGCCAACACCCAACACCCAATACCCAACCGCCAACAGCCTGGCAAGCTCCGAACCCAATCGCAACACCCAACCCGGAACCAGGAACCCGGAACGCGGAACCAGGAACTAAAAGCGCCGGATTACGCGCGCAGGCATCGAAAAACCACTAAATTTGCGGCTCAACACAAGCTCCCTTAATGATTTCATTCTTTCGTTCCCAGGCTGACACCATTTACGCTGTCGGCTCGGCGCAGCCTTTTTCAAAAACGGACCTTGAAAGCCTTACGTGGCTGTTTAGCGGCGCAAAGGCACTGTCCGACAAGAAGCTCACGGGCTTCTTCGTGGGACCACGCCGCGAAATGATCACCCCCTGGAGTACCTGTGCCGTCGAAATGACCCAAATCATGGGTTTGCGCGGCATCCAACGCATCGAAGAGTTCAAAATCGCCACTTCGGCAGACGCTCCGCACGACAGAATGCTACAGGTCGTATACACCACGCTGGACCAAAACCTCTTCACGATCGACCATAAACCGGAACCTATCCGCGAAGTGAACGATATCGCCGCCTACAACGAGAAAGAGGGTCTCGCGCTGAGCATGGAAGAGATCGACTACCTCAACAACGTCAGTCGCGAGCTGGGCCGCCCGCTCACGGATAGTGAGGTGTTTGGGTTCTCGCAGGTAAACTCAGAACACTGCCGCCACAAGATCTTTAACGGCACTTTCATCATCGATGGCGCCGAAAAACC
>CAZLWX010000267.1:0-2699 GCA_964563295.1 uncultured Roseivirgaceae bacterium
AACCGAGTATGGTACCGTTTACAGCATCGATGAGGTCCGGGCTTTATCAAAGGTGGCTAAGAAATACAACCTGTTCCTGCACATGGATGGATCGCGAATTGCCAATGCGGCAGTCGGTTTGAACGCCACATTTGCATCTTTCACTCGTGACGCCGGAGTGGATGTGCTCTCCTTTGGCGGAACCAAAAATGGTCTGATGTTCGGTGAAGCCGTCGTGGTCTTCAACCCATCGCTGGCAAAGGATCTCAAGTTCCTACGCAAGCAAGGCATGCAGCTCCATTCAAAAATGCGATTTATCAGCGCTCAGTTCGAAGCGTTGCTGACAAACGACCTCTGGAAAAGAAATGCAGGTCATGCGAATGAGATGGCAAAAAAACTCGAGCAGGAGTTGAAAAAATTGCCAGCAATCAAAATCACCCAGCCCGTACAGGCAAACGGTATCTTCGCTTCGCTACCCCCGAACATGATTCCAGAACTACAGGAATCGTTTTTTGTCTACGTCTGGAACGAGAAGAAATCGGAGGTCAGAATAATGTGCTCATTCGCCACCACGGAAGAAGATGTAAAGGGATTTGCCGTGCGTGTCCGTGAGTTAAGCTAGCGCTTCACGAACTTGTAGATCCGCCTGAACTTGGAGTCGTCGTCTTTGAGAGCGATGAGGTAGTAGCCCGATGCCAGATCCTTCACGGTCAACCGGACTTCGTGATCGTTCAACACCTGCTTCTCGACTTCGATCGGGTTTCCAATAATGTTGTGCAGCGTTATTTCAACCTGATCGGCGGGAAGTTCTTCCAAACGAATATGGACATACTCGGTGGCGGGGTTGGGAAAAATATGGACAGATTTCGCGATGTCAACTTCCTGGCTGATCGGGAAGTCATCAGTCGGGTTTTGTTGGGACCAGCCGCTGTAGTAAGCGGTGGCCAGAACAAGGGTAAAAACCAACCTGATTAAACGCATTTACTGCTAAGTTATTTTCCAATATACGACAAAATCTGCACCAAAGTTCGGTGAATTTGCCTGTTTTTTGGGCTACTTGACCTAAAACAGCCGCTATGGATTGTTTTTCTGAATTGCTGCTCCCAACTAGCTGGATCCCGCCGACACCCGCCTGAACGCCTGTGGCAGAAAATCCACGATGTCAGAGGCAATCATGGAATCCATCCCTGTTTCCACTATTGCCAGATCGCCGGCAAGTCCATGCAGGTATACCCCCAATATTGCGGTATCCTGGGCCGAATAGCCCTGGGCGTACAACCCGGTAAGGATTCCCGTTAGTACATCACCAGTGCCACCAGTAGCCATCCCGGGATTGCCAGTCGGATTAAAAAATATTTTCCCTTCGGGCGTTGCGACAGTTGTGAAAGCGCCCTTCACCACCACCACCGAACCAAGTCTCGTCGCCAGGTCCTGCTGTTTCTTTACCCGCTCAAAATCATTCGACCATGCTCCGACGAGTCTTTCGAACTCCCGCGGATGCGGTGTCAGAATACTACTCGCGGGCACTGAATTCAACAGCGATGCATCTGACGCGAGCAGGTTGAGCGCGTCGGCATCGAGGACTATACCTTTTTTGAAATTTTGCAACAATCCTCTAAGTGCTTCCTTTGTCGCTGAATCCTGACCGATACCCGGACCTACACCAACGACATCGTATTTTCCCAGGTTGCCGGTGCCTGTAAAGATCCGTTCGTCCGTGTCGACGTCGCACATCGCCTCGGGAACGGCGGTCTGCATGATTCCGTAACCGCACCGCGGGACATGTACATTCAATAAGCCTACACCGGACCGCAATGCCGACCGGGACACTAACACCGCAGCGCCCATCTTTCCGAACCCACCCGCAATGATCAATGCATGACCGTAATGTCCCTTGTGATCAAAGCGGGAGCGCTGTCTCATCAAACGACGCACATCCTTCTCACGAACGACGTAGTAAGGAGTATCAGATTGTTTTATGAACTGTTTGTCGAGACCAATGTCAACAACCTCCCATTCGCCAGTGTATACGTAAGAGGCCGGCAACAGGAAAGCAAGCTTGGGGAGCTGGAACGTGACAGTCCAGTCGGCTTTGATTATCTCTCCCGACGACGGTCCATCGGCAGACAGCCCCGAAGGAATGTCAACAGCGACTTTGACTGCCGATGCGCGGTTGAAAGTCCTGATTGTGTCGGCAAAAAGGCCCTCTGCTGGTCGCGAGAGACCGGACCCAAAAATTGCATCAACAAGAACATCGCATCCGGCAAACATGTCAGCCGAGGGTGGCGTCGTGATTTCGTTAATCTCGAGCTTGCCGGAAACCCGATCAAGGTTGGTAGTAAAATCGGCTGTCGCCGGAGTCCCGCCCCGCACGATCCATATCTTCACCGGGTAGGTCCATTCCGACAGCAGCCGCGCGATACCCAAGCCATCGCCGCCATTGTTACCTGTCCCGCATACGATACCCACACGGCTTTCAGCGTCAAACTTTCGGGAAAACCATGCCGCGAAGGCACGACAGGCCCGTTCCATCAAGTCGATGGAGGCGATCGGCTCCTTGCTGATCGTGTGGGCGTCCAATTCCCGGATTTGCCTGATATTCAGAATACGAATCATGGCGAAGGAACGAGCCTGAAATTAGGGAATTAAAGATTCTGTTTTTGTGATCGGCGCCTGTTTTTGACAGACGACCATTAGCGATCCACTTCCCCCATCACGAC
>CAZLWX010000268.1:0-2659 GCA_964563295.1 uncultured Roseivirgaceae bacterium
AAGATCGGCCGTATTTACAGGTGCCGGCTCTGGGTAGAGGACGGCGACCTGCATGTAAGGGGCTATTGGGGTCCATTTTTCAGGACCCAGGTCTGGAAACGGGCCCAATAATTCAGACGAACGTTATTTTTAGTCGATAAAGCGATTAATTAGTCGTAACCCAGGCGGTTACAAAGACACTGAAAAATGGTATACAAGTCGAGCTCATCCATGAACGAGAAAGAGATCTTTGACCGGATCCGTGGAGGTGATGAAAAGGCTCTTGAGTTCCTGTATAAGAAATACTACCGGATGATGACCAAGCTGGTCATTACCAATAGTGGTACAGAGGATGAAGCACGGGATATTTACCAGGATGCCCTCATCGTATTTTGGCAAAAGGCCACATCGGGCAACCTGGTTTTGACCTCGAAGATCAGCACCTACATCTATAGTATCTGTCAGAACCTGTGGCGAAAGGAACTGGATCGGAAAAAGAGGCTTTCGAGTGAGGAAAAAGACGCCGCCGTCTCTCAGGATACCGAGACCGCCGAGAAGGAGAAGATCATCGCCCGGTGCATGAACCAACTGGGCGAAACCTGTAAGAAGGTGCTGATGTATTACTACTTTGAAGAAATGTCAATGCAGGATATCGCGGAGAAACTCGGATTTGCCAATACAGATACCGCAAAGACCAAAAAATACAAATGCAAAAAGAAGTTGGACGAATTAGTTAAGGCTCAGTATTCTGAGCAGGATTTTTTAGATTAAAGACATGGCTTCGGAAAGGGACATAGAGTTATTGGATGATTATTTGTCCAACAAGCTTGATCCAGGTGCGCGGGCGGCTTTTGAAGAAAAACTCAAAACGGACCCCAACCTGAAAAGCGAATTCGAATTGCAGCAGCAGTTTATTGAGGGGATCAAAAACGCGCGCATTGCGGAGTTAAAAACGATCATGAATAACATCGCCATACCGCCGGCATCGACAGGCGCCAGCGTGGTTGCGAAAGTTGTCCTCTTTGCGGCTGTTGCAGGCGTCATCGGCACAGGCTTGTACTACTTCCTCGACCAGCCCGAGAAAACCGAAACGCCGGTGATCGAATCCATCGACTCCCGCCCGGATACTCAGGAAGAACCCGACGTCACCAGGCCGAGCGACAATTCAGCGGATGTTCCCCGTGAACCGGCTTCTGCGGGCCAAAAGCCAGTCGATGTTCCCGAACCGGTGGATAGACAAGTAGACGAGACGTCTCCGCAGGCACAGGCACCTGCGCCTCAAATCGAAGTTTTCGATCCTTCCGAAGAAATGGAGGAGGATAACAGCCCTGTGCCGATCGTCGAAAATCCGACGAGATTGAATCACAATCCGGCAATTGAGGTAGTGATTGAAAACAGCAACAAGAAATACGACTTCCACTATCAATTCCGGGACGGAAAGCTGTTCCTGTACGGCCCGATCGAGAAAGACCTGTACGAGATCCTTGAAATATTCAGCGAGGACAGGCGGACGATGTTTCTCTACCTCGACGGTAAGTACTATTTCCTGAAGACAAACAGTGAAAAGCTCACTCCGCTTCGGGCAATTGAGGATGACACGTTGATCAGAAAGCTCGACGAATACAGAAATTGATCGGCGATCTGTTCGCTGGTCGATGTGACCCTTTCCCTACCTGCCGGGGAAGGGTTTTTTATTTTCACGGCTCGCCAGGTTTGAGAATAAAAGCGCGTTCGTTAGCGTTTTTTATCTACCTTTGCCAGTTGTCAGATGGAGAAATACAGTCACAAGAAGAAGCTTGGAGGCTATCCTGCCGTTGGTGTGGTGTTCAGTATATCTCTGGCGCTTTTCGTGATCGGCTTGTTCGGGCTGCTCATGCTGTACTCCCGGCAACTGGAACTACAAGTGCGCGAAAATATCAAGATGGAAGTGTACCTGAAATCCAGCCTGACCGAAACACAGCGCCTGCAGATCGAAAACAAACTACTCAGTCAACCTTTTACCTTCCGGTCAAGTGAAAACGCGGTGGTCTTTGTGTCGCGCGATGAGGCCGCAAAAAAGCTGATTGCCGAGACGGGAGAAGATTTCGTCAGCCTGATCGGTGAAAACCCGTTGAAAGATGCGTTCCTTGTGGCCATCGATCCATCTTTTCATACGCCTGAACAGATGGAGAAAATCAAGACCGATATCCAGAAAATGAACGGTGTGTTCCAGGTTTCCTACGTCGAGAATATGATCGAGTCTTTGAATGACAACACCATGAAGATCGGTCTTTTTCTCAGCGGGTTGATTGTTGTGTTGTTGATCGCCGTCGTGCTGCTCATCAACAACACCATGCGGTTGGCTTTGTTCTCCCAGCGTTTTCTGATCCGCAGCATGCAGCTGGTCGGTGCCCGCAACTGGTTCATTCAGCGTCCGTTCATCATGCGGGCTGCGGGCTATGGCTTTCTGAGTGGAGCGATCGCATCCGCAGTGATGTGGGGCCTGGCCAACTATGCCCAGAAGAAAATTTCCGACCTGGTCTTTCTGCACGACTCCAAACAGTTTATGATGCTGGTCGGGATCTTGTTAATAATTGGAATGGTCGTGTCCGTGATAAGCACTTATTACTCGATCCGGAAATACCTGAAGATGTCGTTGGATCAATTGTACTGATAAACAAACACGAATGGATAAGCTTCC
>CAZLWX010000269.1:0-2645 GCA_964563295.1 uncultured Roseivirgaceae bacterium
GGCGCACCCGAAACTGGGATCGCGCACCCACTCTCCCGGTCATCATAACACAAAGACTGGCGGCCGGTGACTGGTAACTTGCGACCTACGCAAGCTGCTTTGAAACCGTGAACACAATAGCTCGAGATGTAAACCCGAACAAACACTACAAACCACCAACTTCAAACCAGAACCTAGCTCCCCCTAATCCAGCCTCCATCCACCGCCAGCGACTGGCCTGTAATGTAGCTCGCTCTTGCGCTGACCAGGAACGCGGCGGCGGCGGCAAATTCTTCCGGCGTACCGAAACGCTTCATCGGAATGTCTTCCTGAACTTTACTGACGCTGGGGTTCTTTTCGATCAATGTCTTCAGCCGATTCGTCGTCGTGTATCCTGGCATCAGGTTGTTGACTGTAATTCCATAGCGCGCAACCTCAGTGGACAGACTTTTGACAAGGCCCACCAGGCTCGCGCGCACCGCATTGGATGAAATCAGATTTTCTACCGGTTGCTTCACAGCCACCGAAGTAATGGTGAGGATGCGTCCCCACCCTTTCGCCTTCATTCCTGGGAGCACTTGCTGGATAACATCAACGGCGCTGAGGAATAGTAAATTGTAGAGATGCGTCCAATCGGGCAGTTCAAATTTCTCAAAAGGTCCTGCCGCAGGACCACCGGTGTTTGTGACAAGAATTTCTATGTCGCCGAACGCCTTGACGCTTTGCTGGACGAGTTGTCGACGCTGGCTTTCTTCAGTGATATCGCAAGGGAATGCTTTTACAGATTTTGGTGCGATGTCGCGAATCTCTGCTTCGGTTTCTGCCAATGCTTTCTTATCCGTCCCGCAGATCACGACATTCGCTCCTTCACGGGCCAACTCCATGGCGACCGCTTTTCCAAGCCCTTTGCTCGACGCGAGCACGAGTGCGGATTTTCCCTTTAGTCCAAGGTCCATGGCAGCTGACGAGACGACTACTTTCGCAGATAACTATCCGACCCATCGATCCAGTCCTGTCGCGGAGGCGAAAAAATATCCGTCTCCACCACTTTGCCGATCATCTGCGCTTTGTGCGGCCGGTTGCCCTTGATGACGATGGTGTCGCCGGCGTGAAGTTCGATGTAGTTGTTGTCGTCGTTGTCGAACCAGAAGCGCATGGTACCTTCAATTACTTCCGTGATCTGCTCGTTCTCATGCGAGTGCCACGGAACGGTGAAACCGTCTACGAACTCCAAACGCGCGATCATGACTTTGTCACCGTGAATGAATTTCCGCTTCATTTTCGGGTTGACCTGCTCCTGGGGGATCTTGTCCCAATTAATTCTATCGATCATCAGGCTGTTATTTTTTGTGAGTGCAGTTCGACAGGTACGAGCCAACCGCGCGTGTCCTTGATTCTTCCCGATCTGAGGCCGTTGATCTCTCCGTAGAGCATATTGCTGATGCGGCGGTCTTCAACTTTCGGAAGCACCACCCGCAGATTGCCATGGGTGATTTCAGCGATTTGCGAAACCACCGCTGCCGTTCCGGAACCAAAAGCCTCCTGGAGGAGTCCCTTTTCATATGCCGCGACGATCTCGTCAATGTAGATATCGCGCACTTCGACTGGAATTTTTTTCTCCCGGAGAATGTCGAGAAAATACTGACGTGTAGTACCGTGCAACACGGCGCCGGAAAGCGATGGGGTCAAGACAGTATCACCCACGACAAAGAACAGGTTCATCATGCCGGCTTCCTGGATTTTTCTGAATTCAGGACTTTCAAGCCAGATGATCTGGTCGTATCCCTTTTCTTTAGCCAGTTGGCTCGCCTTGAGCGAACCGGCGTAATTGCCGCCCGTCTTTGCTTCTCCGGTACCACCGGGAACAGCGCGAATCAACTTCTGCTCAGTGACGAGTCTGACCGGTGTCGTAAAATACGGTTGAACCGGACCAGTATAGATGTAGAATGTGTACGTGTTAGACGGCACCACAGAAAGCGCCCCCTCGGTGGCGAACATGGTGGGTCGAACATACAGCGCGCTTCCTTCCTCCCTCGGAATCCAGTCGGCATCAATAGAAACAATCGCTTTCAATGCTTGCAAAAACATTTCCGGCGGCACGCGGGGCATGCACATACGTTCTGCGGAAAGATTAAAGCGATTTATGTTGAGGTCAGGACGAAGAAGCCGCGGTGTTCCATCGGCACCCATGGTGACCTTCATCCCCTCAAAAATGCACTGCCCATACTGAATAGCCTTTGATTGCGGGTCAACAACAAATCCCTGGTAAGGAATAATCCTGAAATCCTCCCACTTTCCGTTGGCATAGTCCATAAGGAACATATGGTCCGACGTATACTTCCCAAAAGGAATGTTGGAGAAATCGATTTCGCCAAGCTTGGATTGTTGCGTTCGCGTTATCCGGATATTCATAGCGCCGTGATGTTCGTCAAGATATGAAAGTATCGGCAGGATTCACAGCCATCAATTGGCCGATGACTTCTTTTCGAGCACGAGTGTGACCTTGTTAAAATCGGCGGCGGCATTAATTACCTTCCGGAAGTCCTCGTACCGTTGAAGGGGCGCGTAGATCTCGCGGTAGTACTCGTGGAGCAGAACCGTCAAGGTCTGCCCTTCCACTGTATATGAACTTTCAAAGGAGTAAGGGATCCGGTCGCCATCGTTGT
>CAZLWX010000270.1:0-2632 GCA_964563295.1 uncultured Roseivirgaceae bacterium
AGGCGACAGGTGGCAACGGTTGCGCGGGTGAAGGTGGCGGAGCCACTACCCAAGGCGAGCGTTAGATCGACCTCGCCGCTTCCTTTGTCGATCAGGGGCAGCCAGAATGAGGGCGTCCCGCCAAGTGGGATCGACGGGCCGCGGTTCATAAGGCGCATTTGGCCGAACAGGTTCATAGCCGTGCGCCTTTAGTCAACGTCGATAAGGGAAACTTTGTCGCCCGGCTTGACGCCGAAGAAGTAAAGGCCGTTCGCGGGCAGTCGCAGATGCGAGGTCGTCGCTGTAGGAGCCGACCCGAACTTCACACAGACGGCTTGCGCGCCCGGCGTGCTGATACAGATGAAGCGGGTATTGGCGTTGAACGCAGACGAGGACGCAGCCGAAGAACTGGTCGTCACAGTCTGATCGGCCAGTGAGCCGTTGTCCCCGTCGTCCGGGCATTGTAGCGACCCGTGCATAGCCGCAGAGGCGTATTCCCGAATGTAAGCAGTTGCCATCTATGCCTCCGGTTACGATGCGGCGGTCAGCGGCCAGACCTTTGCGGATTCCAGCTTGTCAGCGAGCGCTTTCACAGCCGCCACGAGGCGCTGTTTGCCCTCGATGCCAGAGCCATACACGGAGTCGTCAAACGTCAGTTGGACGGTTCCGCTGGCGCCGTTGATCGTGCCCCCGGTCGCGACGCTAGCGAAGTCGTTCGGGTTGCTCGGGCGCTCACTGTCGGAAAAAATGTAGCGGTTTGCCATTCATGTCTCCTAAGAGAAAACCCGTGGAGCGCGCTAACGCTCCACGGGGTGGTGCCGGTCTTGTTGCCAGCTTATTCCGGAAGGACGTATTCGACCTCGATGCCAACGGCCGTAGCCGCGCCGGTCGAAGCCGTCACGACGGTCAGCACGACGTCGAGTTCGCCATCGCCGGTGGCGCCAGCGGTGCCGATTTCCGTCTCGAATGCGTCTTCGATCGACTTCGCCAGATCAGCCGGAGCGATCGCGTCCATCGCATTCGCTCCGGTCTTGGCCGTGAGGGCCATCGCCGAGGAGAACGCATCGGACTTGACCGCGATGCCGTCGTTGGGACGATGCAGGCCGATTTTCACCGAGCCATTTCCCATCGTGGCCATGAACGGCTTGATCGCCGCCACGCGCGCCCGCACCGGAATGCGAGCGAACGCTGAGGTTTGACCAACGGTCGCAGCCGTCAGCGTCAGGTATCCAAACGCCGAGCGCTTGACCCCACCTTTTTCAAGCTGGTTGGTCTTGACGATGGGGGTATCGTCTTGGTCTTGGATAACCTGAGATTGAGTGGTATGTGCCATGTTTAGCTCCCTATCTCGTCAGGTTAGATTTGGTCGTCGCAAAGGACCTTGAGAACCTTGCCGGGCTGCGTGCGGGTCGCCCCGAACGTGCCACAGAGGTAAACTTGGGTCGCGTGCGACTTGTCGGCGCGTTCGGAAACGCGGGCCATCAGGTCTTGCCAGATGCCAAGGTGCATACCGCTTTTCACCCACACCGGGATTTCACGGTTGCCGGAAGCAACGGTGAGACGCTCCGAGAGAATGAAGTCGATGCCCATGAACCGGCGAACCTTGCCGTCCACCAGAACCGCCGTGCCGCCGTAGTCCTTGTTATGCACTTGGACTTCTTTCAACAGCGCGTCGTGTTCGTAGGACGAAATGCCCCCGTAGACCGCTTCATTGATCTCACCCTTGAAGGCACCGATCAGGATGCGGATGGCCGCTTGGAGTTTCGAGACGTTGAGGCTGGAAGCCGCACCGCCCGTCGCCACGGCAACTTGATAGTTGGACGTGTCGAAAGTTTCGGACGTGGTGCCGTTCTCGCCCTTGAAGTTCGTGCCGAAGAAGGCGGTCACGATCTCGTCGTCCATCGCACGGCTCATGGCCGCGGCGCCAGCGCGCGCATACGGGCTGGTCGGCTCGATGACCATACGCAGCTTGTCCTGCGAGTCGATCAGCGACGCCCACTCGTAGTCGATGGGGAACACCCAGCGTTTCTCCTGCGGAACATCGAGGAGCGGGGTGTCAGCGTGACGGTTGGTTTTCTTTTGCGCAGCGGTTTCGCCGAACTGCTCGACCACGCTCGCGGCCTTGCCGACGTAAGCGCCGGTGGACACCGCGTTGCGGAATCGGGAGCCCTCTTGTTGCAAGAGGAGTTCGACGTTTGCCTTATACTGCTGCACCGATGCGACGGTGATATTGTCAGGCATGGTAGTCTCCGTAAAGGATGTTATAACCAAGTTTTCTCACCGATAAGGCTGGCGAGTCTGCCCGGCTTATCCCTTACGGGGGCCACTGGGAAGCGCGTAAGCGCGGGGGTTTCCCTTGTCCGCGCGCAACTTCCTACTACTTTCAGTATAGCACGTTAGCGCCTGATTTCGGCTTACCCTTGGCCGCAGGCCCCCGCGGGCCGGAAATTATCCACTCATACCACGCTTCGGCGGACTCCAAGACGCCGCGCGCAACCCCCGCCGGATGCGGGTAGGGGTTGCGCGCCGCGGCTTCGATGCAGCGCATCCGGATTTCGATGTTGTCCATCAGCCCTCCGGATACATGATGCCGAACAGCTTGGTCTGCTTCTCTTTCGCCGCCTTATGACCGGGATGCGACGGGTCGAAAAGC
>CAZLWX010000271.1:0-2590 GCA_964563295.1 uncultured Roseivirgaceae bacterium
ACGATAATCACACCGATGACCATCCCGAAAATATAAAATCCTGTATTGCCTGTTTGTAATAACCGCACAGTTTTTGAACCCCAAATCACCACGCGGCCGAATGCGTTCACCAGGTTGTCGATCATTAATTTCTCAATCACAGTTTCAAACGCCTTACCCAGGAGGCCCAACGGCTTCACCACGATGTTCTCGTAAAGCTCGTCTACATAGTATTTGTTATACACGAGCTTGTGCGCTGCATTGGTGGGCGCGCCTTCCGGAGCCGGTAGACTGCGGCGTTTCACATAGGCCGACCACGCCAGAAAGATTACAATGAGCGTGAGTGCGACGATCGTGCCCATCAATGCCAACTCGGTCTGGTGGTTCAGGTGTTCATGTCCGGCGGTGATTGCCTTCGAACCCGCGAACACCGGCGACAGGAAATTGTTCAGCGCGTGTGCGCCTCCGAAAACTTCGGGGATGCCGATGAATCCGCCGATGATCGACAGTGTTGCCAATATGATGAGTGGAACGGTCATGCTGCGAGGCGATTCGTGAACGTGGTCCACAACCTCTTTCGGTGCGCGGGTCTCGCCCGAAAACGTCAGGAAGTACAGGCGGAACATGTAGAAAGCCGTGAGCAATGATGCCACCATCGCGACGAACCACACGATCATATTATCAGCAAAGGCATTGGCCAGGATCTCGTCCTTGGAAAAGAAACCTGCGAACGGAGGTATACCCGAGATCGCCAACGTTCCGATGAGGAAGGTTGCGAATGTTATCGGTAGAGCCTTTCGCAGACCGCCCATCTTTCGAATGTCTTGCTCTCCACCCATTCCATGAATGACACTCCCCGCGCCGAGGAATAGCAGCGCCTTGAAGAATGCGTGTGTCGTCATGTGGAAGATTCCGGTAGTGAAGGCACCGACCCCCAGTGCAACGAACATGAGACCGAGTTGGCTGACCGTCGAGTAGGCGAGCACCTTCTTGATATCGTTTTGAGCCACGGCGATGGTAGCCGCGAACAGGGAAGTAGCAAGGCCGACAATAACAACGATGTCAAGCGTGAGTGGGGCAAGGGTATAAAGAATGTTATTGCGGGCAACCATGTAAACACCTGCCGTCACCATCGTTGCAGCGTGAATCAGCGCGGAGACTGGTGTCGGGCCGGCCATGGCATCGGGCAGCCACGTGTACAATGGAATCTGCGCACTTTTGCCAATCGCACCGATGAACAACAGGATCGTAATAATGGTAATAAGCTGCGACCCCATCGGATAGTCCGCGGCCTTTGAAAAAACATCGGCGTAGGCGATGCTGTCAAAGTGGATAAAGATCAGGATGACGCCGAGAATCAGCCCCATGTCCCCGATGCGATTCATGATGAATGCTTTCTTGGCCGCATCGTTATAAGACTGGTTCCTGAACCAAAATCCGATCAGTAGGTAAGAGCATAGTCCAACACCTTCCCAGCCGACGAACATCAACAGGTAGTTGGAGCCCATCACGAGGAGCAGCATGAAGAAGATGAACAGGTTCAGGTACATGAAAAACCGGTGATACCCATCATCGCCATGCATGTATCCCACGGAGTAGACGTGAATGAGGAATCCAACGCCAGTGATGATCAGCATCATAATGGCGCTGAGCGGATCCACCAGGAAGGAAATGGATGCCGAGAAGTTGCCGGCAGCAATCCACTCAAATGCAGTAAAGGTAAATGGCCCCTGGTCGTTGAGCAGACCGACGTAGAGTACCGCTGACAGTGCAAATGAAACGAAGACCGATCCGCAGGCAATAAAAGACACCCAACCCCTTGTGAGGTCCTTGTTCACAATACCTATGAAAAGGAAACTGAGGAGTGGCGCAAGCGGTATAAGTCCAATCAGATCCGTCATTACCATTTCAGTTTATTGAGCACGTTGATATCGGTTGTACGGGTATTGTGATAGATCACGACGAGTATGGCCAGGCCGACGGCTACCTCCGCAGCAGCGACGGCCATGATGAAGAAAACAAAGACTTGTCCAGAGCCCTCGCCGTGATAGCTCGAAAATGCGACCAGGAGGACGTTAACCGCATTAAGCATCAACTCAATGCACATAAAAATGATGATGGCATTTCGGCGGTAAAGCACACCCATGACGCCGATCACAAACAATGCGGTACTCAACCAAACGTAGTAGGTCAACGGAACACCTTGTACAGCCTGGGCTATGTTGTCATTCATTTTGCCGTTTGTTTTTTCTTGTTGACGATATCCCTGTCGCCGGATGTTTCCGCAACCGGACTATCAATTCGTTTCATGTGGGTTTTGCCGAGCATGACGGCACCCACCATTGCGGCAAGTAACAGGATCGACACGATCTCAAACGGCAACAGGAACTTGTTGAACAGCAGTTCGCCGATGTTTTTTACGAGCCCGGTATCTTTCGACGAGTTGAAGCTGATAGTCGCCGATTCCAGTCCCCGGAGAACTCCGATCATTACCACCAACAGGAGGCCGGCTGTAATCACGGCGGCAAAGCGCAAGATGTTGCTTTTTCTTGCCTCATCTTCTTTGTTGAGATTCAGCAGCATGATCACGAACAGGAACAGCACCATGATG
>CAZLWX010000272.1:0-2535 GCA_964563295.1 uncultured Roseivirgaceae bacterium
TCCTGTCAGCCCTGCAGAACAATCAGGTTGTCACCGGGCATGGATGTAAAGTCGCGTTCCGGGCCAATGACCTGCTTCGCGATTTTGTCGCCGACCAGGAAAAAATGAAACCGCGCGTCCTTTCTGGCGAGCAGAGCAACACGTCCATTACCTATGGCAACAAACTTTTTGTGAAGATGTTCAGAAAAGTCGACCGTGGTATCAATCCGGATCTGGAGATCACACAGTACCTGACCGAGTATTCCGACTTCAGAAATATTCCGGCCTTCCTGGGCGCGGTAGAACTTACCGACCAAAGGGGCACGATGGTCCTGGGCATGATGCAGGAATTAATCGAAAGCAACGGCGATGCCTGGTCCAATGTACTCGACCGTCTTGATGACCACAACGAACGAATTCTCGCTAATAATTTTTCGACGCCCCCGTCGCCGTGGATTGGTGACCTGATCAACCCGTTATCATACGAAGAAGTGCCCGAAACTGTCCGCGAGCTCATTGAGGCCTCGTCCGCGGAACGCATTCACTTGCTTGGCGTTCGCACGGCGGAAATGCACAAGGCGTTGGCGTTGCCGAATGCTCCTGCGGAATTTCGGCCCGAGCCATACTCCCTCCATTACCAGCGGTCGTTGTTCGCCGGCCTGCAATCCCTGGTACGTGGTACGTTTGCTATGCAGGAAAAAGTCCTCGACCAATTGCCGGAAGAGGTGCGCCCGGAAGCGACCGAAGTTCTGAGAATGAAATCCGACATCCTTGAAGTCCTTCGTGATATTTACAAAAGGAAAATCGATGTCACCAAGATCCGCATCCACGGCGACTTTCACCTTGGGCAGGTCCTGTTCACTGGTAGGGACTTCATTTTTACCGACTTTGAAGGAGAACCCGCCCGCAGTTTCAGCGAAAGAAGACTGAAGCGCTCGCCGATACGCGATGTCGCGGGGATGATCAGGTCATTTCATTATGCCGCCTATGGAAGTCTTTTCCTGGACAACCAGGTGCGGAAAGAGGATTATCCACGGTTGATTCCCTTTGTCGAGCAATGGTATCACTACATCAGTCAATTTTTCATGAAAGCCTATCTTGAAACAGCCGGCGACGCATCGTTTGTCCCAGGCAAAAAGAAAGACCTTCAGATCCTCATGAGGACGTTCCTGATGGAAAAAGCGATCTACGAGATGAGCTACGAACTCAACAATCGGCCGGATTGGGTAATAATTCCCTTACGGGGGATAAAGATGCTCATGACAAGGGAGATGGCCGGCGCCAGTCAACAAGCAGTCATAGAATGATAAATTCAAATACGATGTCAGCAAACATAATCGCAAAAGTCAGCGCCACCATTAATGCGGCGCCTAAAGAAGTTTGGAAAGCACTCACCACTCCTGAACTCATCCGACGCTATTTCTTCGGAACGGAAGCCATATCCGACTGGAAAGTTGGAAGCGAACTCCAATTCAAGGGGCAATGGAAGGGGAAGGAGTATATCGACAAAGGCATAATTCAACAGGTCGTACCCGGACAGCTTGTTCAATTTACTTACTTTAGTCCGATGTCAGGTGCTGAAGACCTGCCTGAAAATTACTCAAACATCACCTACGAGCTCGAGGAGGAGGAAGGTGGCAAGACCATGCTGACTGTCCGGCAGGAAAATATTCGCGATGAAAATCAGAAAAAGCAGGCGGAAGAGAACTGGCGATCGGTACTCTCTAACCTCAATAAGTTGTTCGATGGCCAATCTGGCCTTTAACTGCGATTCTCGTTTCAGAATTCCAGAGCCACGTTTGATTCACGGATTACCGGAATGTTATGATCGCGGAGAAGCTTCTTTAATGTGTTGAACCAATCATACGCGGTAAATCGGAACGTGACAGTTGCGAGGTCAGTGGCGTCATTGTCGACCGGACCGTTGTCCAGCGAATAGGTCGAGAGCGTCCGATAGATGTTGTGTCTGTTGTAGAGCAGGAAGACTTCCCAAACCTTGACCTCGACCACTTCATCTGCCGTCTCCTGGAAACCGACAGGTCGGTAGTTAACGTACTTCATAGCCCATGAATTAGTTTAAAACAAAATTAATCTCGCCCACCCTGCTTCGAAACCTGACGGAAAGCTGTAGTGGTGGTTTTCAAATTGTTTTCCGGCCCTTTGTCGAGAATTTCGTCATAGTGTGCTATGGTTTGCTCAACGTGCGGTTGCTCCCTTGAGTTATACCGGAATAAAAGGGCGTGGGCCCGAAGAGCGGTAACGCTGCGCTGACACGTATGCATTCATGCGGTGCAATTCGGGTTAGGCCGTGATAGGAATTAGGAATTAGGAACGTATTTTTACCTATGCCCCGCGCAGTCACTCTTAACGACATCGTAATCCGGACAGACCTCCGCCCCGGAGACATCGGATACATCACCTATCTCCACGGCGTATTGTACAAACAGGAATACGACTACGGCATCGAATTCGAAGCCTATGTTGCCCAGGGGCTGCACGAATTTTATGAAAACTATGATCCCAAAACGAATCGCGTTTGGATCTGCGAGCACAACG
>CAZLWX010000273.1:0-2521 GCA_964563295.1 uncultured Roseivirgaceae bacterium
CGCGCGCATGCGCCGCCTTGATGGCCTCCACCACATTGGCGGAATTGCCGCTGGTGGAGATCGCCAGGAGGATGTCGCCTGCCTGGCCGAGCGCCTTGACCTGCTTGGAAAACACCTCCGCATAGCTGTAGTCGTTGGCGATGGAGGTGAGGGTGGAGGTGTCGGTGGTGAGGGCGACCGCCGGAAGCGAGGGACGCTCGCGCTCGAAGCGGTTGAGCAGCTCCGAGGAAAAATGCTGGGAGTCGCCCGCCGAGCCGCCGTTGCCGCAGCAAAGGATCTTCTTCTCGTCGAGCAGGGCCTGCACCATGGCGCCGGCCGCCTCCGTGATAAAGGGGCTCAGGATTTCCATCGACTGCATCTTGGTGTCGATGCTGGCCGTGAAATGCTGTTTCACTCTGTCCTGGTAATTCATCGGTTGCCGTTTCAGTCCGAAAAAACACGGGCCATTCTACTTCAGCTCCACCCTTAACGCTAATTCGCGGAGTCAGGATGCAGGGTTGCCTGCACGATCGTGGTCGCCTGCAAGCAGGCTCCTACAGATCACCAATCGGAATCTGTAGATGCTATGAAGGGCCGAAAACATTAACCTCTGAATTTTCCGACCAAAGAAAACAGGAGGCAACATGTTAACGACCCTTCACGCCACAGATTATACCGCCCAGCCCACGCTGTACATGGCTTTTGAGCTCAGCGACAAGACCTGGCGGATCACCTCCAGCGATGGGAGCAAGCGGCGCAGCAAGACCGTGGAAGCGTGTTCAACCTTTGCGGTATTGGAAGAGATATCCCAGGCCAGGAAGCGTTTCGGACTACCCGCTGACTGCGCGGTGATGAGTTGTTATGAAGCGGGCTGGGAGGGCTTCTGGCTGCACCATTGGTTAACCGCGCAAGGGGTCACGAATCGCGTCTTGGATTCCTCCGCTATTGAGGTCAACCGGAAGAAGCGCCAAGTGAAGACCGACCGGGTGGACGGGGAGAAGCTCCTGGTCTTGCTGCTGCGCTACCTGGCGGGGGAGAAAAAGGCGCTGCGGGTCGTGCGGGTTCCGACACGGGAGGAGGAAGACAATCGCCGGCTGCACCGGGAACGCCAGGTGCTGGTGAAGGAGTGCAGCCGCCACTGGGTGCGGATTAAGAGCCTGCTGCGTGCACAGGGGCTGCGGGTGGAGAAGAAAGCGGGCTTCCTGGGGCACCTGGCCGCCCTGCGTTGCTGGGATGGGCAGGAGTTGCCCTTGGAGCTGCGCCGGGAGATCGAGCGGGAGTGGGCGCGCCATGAACAGGTGGCCGGTCAGATCAAGGCCCTGGAGAAGCTGCAGAAGGAGCGCGTGAAGACTGCCCAGGAAGGGCCGCTGGTCCAGATCGAGCAACTCATGCGCCTGAAGGGCGTGGGCTGGCAGGGCGCGTGGCCGCTGGTGATGGAACTGTTCGCCTGGCGCGAGTTCCGCAATCGGCGTGAACTGGCCGCGTTGGTGGGGTTGACGCCGACGCCCTATAGCAGCGGCGAGAGTGAGCGTGAACAGGGGATCAGCAAGGCGGGAAACCGCCGCCTGCGCGCCCTGCTGGTCGAGCTGTCCTGGCTCTGGCTGCGGCATCAGCCGGACAGTGGACTGAGCCAGTGGTACCGGCGCCGCTTTGCCGGGGGCGGTAAGCGGATGCGACGCATTGGCATTGTCGCCTTGGCACGCAAGCTGTTGGTGGCCTTATGGCGCTATCTGGAACACGGACTTATTCCTGAGGGTGCACAAGTGGCCTGAGCCAGCAGTTCGGCCGTTATCAAGAGGTTCAGACAAGAGCAGAGACGAGTAAAGGTAAACGGTGTTCATGGAGAAAATGCCCGTGCAGGCTCCGGGTAGGCTTAGCCAAAACCGCTTTTGTAGATGGGGCATTTTCTTAAATCGGGTTAGACAAGCGATAAGCGCAAGCAGCATTAGGTGACCGCCCCGCGAAGGCGGCACGGATAGGAGGTGGTCCCGACTTGCCTCGAGGACATCACTCCCCGGTCCATCCAACACCGAACCCTTTACCTAGGGAAGGACAATGCAGTAAGCAGTTCAACAACAGAGGTTGACACGAGTAGGCTTCATAGGAGGAGCCTGCCTGCAGGCGACCGAAACGCTGATAAGATCACGTTCATTACGCAGGCAGGCGCTCGCGGAACTCTCGCAGCTTGTCCCGCAGGCGCTCGACGTTTTCCGGGCCCAGGCGCAGCAACTGCTTTTCCACCGCGCTCAGGTTCTCGACGTCCTCGTCGGCGAAGCGGTACATCACCGACGGCCGGTTCAGCAGGAAGGGTCCCTCGGGCAGTTCGGCGCTCAGCACCTGGTCGATGGCGCGCGCCAGCACTTGGTCGAAGTCGCGCCCGGGATAACCGATTTCCGCATAGGCCTCCTGCAGGAGCGGTTTGATGCCGGCGTAGATTTCCATCGCGCGGTCCACGTCCACCGCCAGCAACGTGTCGAGCAGGGCGTCGAAGCGGGCGTAGGACTCCGGCTCCATCACGTAATTGTTCTCGTTCAATTCCCGC